>JBGUUX010000017.1:0-8775 GCA_045133915.1 Eubacteriales bacterium
TGGAGCGGATTACGGGGCTCGAACCCGCCACCTCGACCTTGGCAAGGTCGCGCTCTACCAAATGAGCTAAATCCGCAGGTGGTTATTTAAAAGGAAAATTTGGCGACCCGGAAGGGGCTCGAACCCTCGACCTCTAGCGTGACAGGCTAGCGCTCTAACCAACTGAGCTACCAGGCCAAAATGTGGTGGGAACAATAGGGCTCGAACCTATGACCCTCTGCTTGTAAGGCAGATGCTCTCCCAGCTGAGCTATGCTCCCACATTTTCCTTTGTCGTTTGTGCCTTAGCACCAGCGACGGATGTTATTATAACAGATTGGTATCTGTTTGTCAACCCTTTTTTTAGTTTTTTTCAATCTTTTTTTATTATTGTTATTTTATACATTTACAGACAAAAAACCACTTATCCGAGTTGTCACAAATGCCCGAAAAATCATATCCTCCATAGATGTCGAGAAGCTCAAATCCGGTCTTTGCGAGAAGTCTTTTAAGGGTGGACATAGAATAACTTTTTTCTCTCTGCTCCTCGTCGTATCTTTCGTAGCTGCCATCCTCGTTCTCACAGAAAAGGCTTAATACGAAATCGCAAGTCTTATTTTTTTCGTTATAAAAATTCTGCCACGCCAAAAGCACCCCGTCCTCCTCCATAACGTAATCGTGACGGGCGTAGCCGTTTTCAAAACGGTAGGGTGTATTGACGTCAAAAATAAAAATTCCGTCGGGCACAAGATAGTTATGTACAAGAGAAAAGCACTTTTCTACGTCTGAGGTCTTTAAAAGATAATTGATACTGTCAAGACAACAAACACAGGCATCAACCGTACCGTAGAGCTCAAACTCACGCATATCCTGACAAAGATACAGTATCCCCTTGGGATCGCTAAGCTCCTCCTGTCTTGCCACCATGAGCATGTCGGCAGAAAGATCTATGCCGGTCATATCAAAGCCGCGGTCTGCAAGCAATCTGGTTATCTTGCCGGTACCGCAGGCAAGGTCAAGAGCCAACTCGGGCTTGGCTATTCCCTTTTCTTTTATTATCTTGGTCAAAAAATCGGCAAAAGCTTCGTAATCCACCTCGGAGTTAAGAAGCTCATAATATCTTGATATTACCGAATACTGCTCATTCATCCTTCTGTTCCAATCTGTTAAAGACAATATCATAGCCATCGTTACCGTACTTGAGAGAACGGTTGACACGGCTGATGGTAGCGCTGGAAAGTCCTGTTTCCTTGACTATGGTGGAATACACCGCATTCTCCTTAAGCATCCTTGCAGCCTTCATGCGCTTGCTCATCTCCTTGAGCTCTGCCACAGTGCAAAGATCACCGAAAAATGCATAGCATTCTTCTTCGCTTTCAAGTTTAAGAATACACTCAAAAAGAAAATCTATATTTTCGTCTCTGATTCTGTCTATCATGATAACCTCGTTAAATAAATGTTGTTATCATTTTAGCACATTAAAGTCCTAAAGTAAAGAGTTTTTGAATAATAATTTTGAAATATCTTCGGCATTGCCTCCGAAAATATATCTCTGTATATCATATTTTGACAGATGCTTTATAATATCAGAGTATTCGTAGCGGACACCTGCAAGACTGTCGGTAAGTTCGGATATATCTCCCACACCAAAAAAGTCGCCCGTGAGCTTTACTTCCTTTATAATACCGCGGTCGGTGTTAACGTTTGCCTCAACACTTCCATATGAATAACGTTCCTTTGCGGTAAGAGCATATTCCTTGCTCCTGCCCCATATCCAGTCCCAGGTGGCAAACTTCTCGTCACGAAGCTTTGTAATTTCGGCAAGTTCCAGTTCGGTAAAGCCTCGTCTTGTACCCTTAAAATCCGACTCTATAGCGTTCATAAATTCAAGCACGTCCATATCGGTATCCATAAAATCCTTTATGTTGGCAACACGGCTGCGTACGCTCTTGATACCTTTGCTCTGTAGCTTGGTGGGATCTACCTTGAGAACCCCGGCTACCTTTGAAAGGTCTGCCGAGTAAAGCAGAGTTCCGTGATGCAGCACCTTGCCGTTACGCACACACTGAGCGTTACCCGAAACTTTTCTGCCGTCCACAAGAATATCGTTTCTGCCCGAAAGCTCGGCGGGAAGTCCCATCTTCTTGAGGCTTTCTATAATGGGGGCTGTATATTTTTTGAAGTCTATTCCCTTTCCGTCAGACGGAATAATAAAGGAAAAATTGACGTTGCCGAGATCGTGAAATACAGCGCCTCCACCGGTAAGTCGACGTGATACTGTAATACCGTGGGTATCTGCATACTCCCGATCAACCTCTGCGTAGGCGTTCTGGTTGTTACCAATAACAACAGTCCTGTCGTTACGCCAAAGCATAAAAACGTCCTCGTCGCAATTATCTATAAGATACTGCTCTGCGGCAAGATTGAAATATGGATCAACGCTATTATTTTTGATAATTATCATAATTTATATATCAGACTCGAACCCAATATTGAAGAGTTCTTTCATTCTTTCGGTCTGTTCGGTAAGGTAAAGGTATGCAAACATTACCTCAAGACCGGTTGCCTTGCGATAGTCGGCGGCGGTGGCGTTCTTGGGTTTGGACATGGTATGATTGTTTCTGCCTCGCTTGAACCAAGCAAGTTCGTCCTCGGTAAGATGGGGCTCCATACGATCAAAGGCTTCACTTTGTGAGGATGCCTTGACGTATTGCAGAGCAATGCGGTTCATCTCTCCTGCGTTTGCCATTCCCTTATTCACAAGAGTGGTCCTTGTGATAAGCTCAATAACGCTGTCCCCGAGATATGCAAGAGCCGAAGGACTCATTTCATTTATGTTCATAATGATACTCCGAATAATTTGATGTTTAGAGTATAACACAAATTTCGGTCTTATGCAAGACCGAAATATCTGTTGATACCGTTATAGAGCCCTTGGGCAAATAGCTGCGGGTTTTCACTCATAAGAGCCGCGTCCCCCGGATTGGTTATAAAGCCAAGCTCAATAAGAGTAGCGGGCATACGGGTGCGACGCAGTACGTAAAGTGAGGGCCGTGCAAAAACGCCTCTGTCAGCAAGACCGGTAGTCCAGGATAGTCCTATGAGGATATCTCTTGCAAACTGTTCTGCCGCACCGCCGAGGCTATAAACATACCCTTCGCTTCCGCTTGCAGACGCAATAGAAGAAGCATTGGCGTGAAGACTTATAAAATAATCGGCACCCCAGTTGTTTGCCATATCCACACGGGCGCGGAGACTCTCGGAATTGGTAGTACCCAGCTGTGTTTCGGGAGATGGACGGGAGAGCATGACTTCGTAGTTTGGGTCAGCGGCAAGAAGAAGTGCCAACCGTCTGCCAATCTCGTAGGTAAGGTCCTGCTCCCTTAGTCCCTGCCCCTCTGCCCCTGCATTGGGATTACGGGGATTATGTCCCTGATCTATAAAAATTTTTATCGCCATATTATTACCTCCGTATTTACATTTTACTCAGCTTATGGTAAAATGATGATATGGAATTTGTAAAGATAAGAAGATTACTCAGCTATGCCCGACGCTGTGTGGATGATTATAATATGATAGAGGACGGCGACAAGATCGCCGTAGGTCTGTCGGGCGGTAAGGACTCGGCGGCTCTGCTCTGCACCCTTCGTGACCTTCAGATATTCTATCCAAAAAAGTTTGAGCTTATGGCGATAACCGTGGATATGGGTTTTGAAGGAGCGGATTACTCTAAGGCAGAGGAATTTTGCCGTGAAGCAGGAATTGAATACGTGGTTAAAAAGACCAATCTGGCAGAGGTTATATTTGATATACGAAAGGAGCCTAACCCTTGTTCCCTCTGTGCAAAGATGAGACGCGGCATCTTAAATGAAGCTGCTCACGATCTGGGTTGTAACAAGGTAGCTTTGGGTCATCACTATGACGACGTGGTTGATACCTTTATGCTTAATCTTATCCACGAGGGCAGAATTGCATCATTCTCTCCCGTTACCTATCTTTCAAGGACGGATATTACGGTCATAAGACCTCTTTCCTACTGTCCCGAAAAGGATATAAAATACTTTGTAAGACATAACGATCTTCCCGTTTCGCCCAGTCTTTGTCCCGAGGACAAGCATACAGAGCGCGAGAATATGAAGCAGCTTATAGACGACCTTGACCATAAGTTCAAGGGGGTACGCCACCGTATATTCGGTGCATTACAGAAACAGGATATCTCCGGATGGGGTAAAGAAAACACCAAGTCAGAATGACTTGGTGTTTTCAGCTAAATTCACCTACGGTGAGCTAAATTGAGCATAGCTCAGCTAAATTCGGTAAACCGAGCTAAATGTGCTTCGCACGCTTCAGGGTGAATTTAATTTAGCTGCACAAGGTGCTATTTAGCTATTCCATCAGGAATAATTTAGCTGTGAGCAAAGCGAACAATTTAGCTAACACAAAAAGCAGTTCAAACGAACTGCTTTTTGTTATTATGTTATTTAATCAACTCATCAAACTGCATAAGCATTCTTGCAGCCTGAGCTCTGGTTGCCGTACCCTTGGCATTTACGCAGTTTTTGCCGTTGACGGTCATACCGGAAATGATTCCGTTTTCAACCGCCCACTGTACAGGCTCCTTCATCCAAGCATTGCCTGCTTTATCAAACTCTGCGGCATCACCAAAACCGGAAAGATCCGCTCTGCCGCTTACGTCAATTCCGTTTTTAGAAGCATAGTTATAGAGCATTCTTGCAAGAGCCGCGCGCTGGATAGACTGCCCTCTGCCAAACTTATCTGCCGACATACCGCTAACATAACCCTCACGAACCGCCCATGTAACGGCACCGCTGTACCACTGACCCGTCTTTACATCGGTAAAACCGCTTGACTCGTTCTTATATTCATTGGTATCCACACCTGCAATATTGGCAAGTATAAGCACGAACTGCTCACGGGTGATGTTGGAGTTAGGCGAGAAGGTGGTATCACTCATGCCCTTCATATAGCCCTTCTTGACTACGAATTCAACAGAGGAATAGAACCAGTGGGATTCTTTGATATCGGTGAATTTGTTTGAATACTCAATAACCGGCAGCACGTTGATTTCGCTTAAAGCGCATACAGAGCATACACGTTCTTCAAGGCCTTCGTTGAAATAGTCAGGCTCTGTAACAACGTACCATTCGCTCCACGAGTGTCCGATAGCGCTGCCTTCATCAGTTACGGTATCTGTAATATCACATCTGTCACACTTTGCTGTCTTGCTACCATCTTCGGTACATGTTGCATTATTATCGTAGGAATAAATAGTAAAATTGTGTCCATGGGCAGTATTCTCATCTATTAATGTATGCGTCTTACCACAACCGTTGTCACAAATAGCTGTTTTCGTACCATCATCTGTACATGTACAATTATTATCAGAAATGTAGTTAGTAAATACACATTTGTGCATCAATTCATACTCAAAGTAATTATTTACAGCGTAAATATGAGCAAATGAGTTTTCATAACATTTTATAGTTAAATCAAGTCTATACCAATCACTATACATATAATAACTAAACGCATGATTGCCTATTTGCGAGACTGACTCAGGGATTGTGATACTAGCAAGAGCATTACAATCGCTAAAAGCGTTATAACCTATACTTGTAACAGAGTTACCAATATTTATATTTGCGAGTGATCTACAATATCGAAACGCACAATCACCTATACTTATAACAGAGTCTGGTATGTTAATGTTTGTAAGATTCATACGATGATACGAATCTCCCGCAAAAGCATAATTTCCTATACACGTAACAGAATCGCCAACAGTAACACTTATAAGATTTGTACAGTGCCAAAACGCATAATTTCCTATACTCATGACGGAATTAGGTATAGCGATATTTGTAAGTTTGTAACAGCAAGAAAAAGCACCATCGCCTATACTTTTGACGGAATTTCCAATATTAACATCCGTAAGCGACATAGTATAATTTTCTTTACCTGCGAATGCATAATCACCTATACTAACAACTGAGTCCGGTATAGTAATGCTAGTAAGTGAAAGGCAAAAATTAAACGCATAATCACCTATATTTGTTACACGATCTCCTATAACAACCGATCCAACACTAGAATAATTATTACGCCAAGGCGCGGGAGATGTCTCAGAATAATCATACATATCCCCAACTCCGTCAATAGTAAGAACATCGGTATCTGTATCAAGAGTCCACGTCAGATTATCACCACAAGTACCCGAATATGTTGCCGCAGATGCAGACGTCGACGTAATGATCAGCATTACTGTGATAACTGCCAGCGTGAATACTATTGGCATCAGCTTTTTGAAAGTCTTCATAACTTCCTCCTTAAAATATAAAAAGTGCGCAGCCGAAGCCACGCACCGAAAAACGCATAACTCCGATTGCTGCGACACAATTAAAGCTATACATAAAAGTATGCCAAAAAGAGTATGCATTTTTACCATAGTAAAAAATACACACTTTCATGTATAACTATTTAATTGTGTCGCAAGATAATTTTATCACAACAGGAAGTTTATGTCAAGATATATATACGTATCACCCTCGGTGATGCGATATTCCCTTCGGGAGCGATATATCCTACGGATGCGATATGCCTTCGGCGCGATATGTTTCATCCTTGACGAAACGCGAAAATGAGAAAAATCCGCACAAAGCGGATTTTTCTCATTTTTCCATCATATGAACGTTGATATGATCGTAGGTCATCTCGACACCGTCGGCATCGAATGCCTTTTTGATCTCCTCGTTAAGGGCGTAGTAGACCTGCCAGTAATCTGCAGACTTACACCATACTCTAACGTCGTAGGAAACAGCGCTTGCACCGTATTCCTTAACACCGACAAAGGTCTCGGGATCGGCAAGGATTCCTTCCACTCTGCCAAAGGCATGGGTAATGCTCTTTCGCACCTGATCGGCAGTATTATCGTAAGAAGCGCTGACAACCAGATCTACACGTCGGGTGTCCTCGCGGGTGTAGTTGATTATATTGGAAACACTGACCTCGTGATTGGGGATATAGATTATCTTATTGTCACCCGTGCGCAGTCTGGTATGCATAATACCGATACGCTTAACGGTACCGGTTTTACCGCCTATCTCTATAACGTCGCCGTCAATAAAGGGTTTGGTCAAAAGAATAACGATACCGCTTAAAAGGTTGGATAAAAGGTCCTGTACCGCAAGAGACAGAGCCAAACCCGCTACACCAAATGCGGCGATAAGCGTGGTTACGGGTATACCGATACAATCGCAGGATATGATAACGGCAATAAAGTAGAATACCACCTTTGCGGCGTTCACTATAAAGCCCGCAATAGAGCTTGTGATGTTAGCCTTCATTGCCGTGCGTCTTACCAGCTTAAGAAGAAGCTTGATGATGACGGTACATACAATGAAGATAACTATGGCGTTAAGGAGATTACCTACGGTAAACTCCCCAGAGCCAAATTTAAGTATTTTATTTAAAGTTTCCATATTTATACCCTTCAGGTAAATGCGATATCTGTGTTGGATATCTTATATCTGGGTGCGGCTAAGATATGCTCCATAGCCTCTGCCCACTTTTTGTAGTGCTCGGTGGTCTTGTGGAACTCGATAGCCTCCTTATCACGGAACACCTCGTAAAGTGTGAACTTTGTGGGCTCATCAGAGTTCTGCAGAACGTCAAAGCGGACGTTGCCCTCCTCTTTAACGGAGTTTTCGTGATTATAGCGGCATATCTCGATCATCTCGTCGATACACTCGGGCTTTGCTTCAAGCATTACAAGATTTACTATCATTATTTTTACTCCTAATATATTTAATTATGTCTATTATCTGCCATATTACCGTAAGGGCAAGAAGTCCTACCAGTATATAGTACAGATATCTTTGGTTCATCGCATCAAACGCGGCGCAAAGCGTAGCGTAGCCTACGCTCAGAGTTGTCAGTATCACCGTTGCCGGGCTATAGATATCTATAAAGCTGCCAAGGGCATATACAAGACAAAGCACAGGCAGCATAAAGCATATAGGCAACCTATCCATAAAGGGAAAGCATATTACGCAAAAGCTTGTCCATGCGGACATTAGTGCAAACAAAAGGGTCAACAGTATACCAAAGATAATATTGATCCATCTTTTTGCGCTCTTTTTTCTAATATCCTTGATCACTACCGTAAGACAGCAGCTTATAAGAAAGAATGCGAAAACCGAGGTGACTATTGCCATTTCGGCAGGATCAAAAAGCTTATATAATCTCGGCACCGCAATAAAATAGCAACAGGTAAAAAGCACCGATACAAGGCTGAAACGGGAAATAACGGGGTTCAGAATATTGGAAAACCATAGAGCTATAGGAAGAACCACCGAAGGCATCAGCATGAGATTCCATAATACCATCTTAAGTTCAACACTTATCCCCGAACGAAAGCTGTATAAGGTATAGCACCGTACAGCCGTAACGGCAACTGCCACGAAAACCGACAGAAGAAGTCCCAGAACTACGTAGACAAAGGACTTCTGCAATTTTAAGTTATTATCCATTCTGATCAAGAGCTTTTGTTATAGCTCTGGCAAGCTGATCTCCGCAGGATGTGGGCTTAAAGCCGCAGGTGTTGCCGCAAAGAAGCTCTGCAACCTTCTTTGCATCCATACCCTCGCAAAGCTTAGCTATAGCCTTAAGATTGCCGTCGCAACCGCCTACAAAGCGAACGTTTGTTACCTTGCCATCCTCGATTGAAAAATAAATCTCTCTTGAGCAAGTGCCCTGTGTTCTGTAAGAATAATCCATT
>JBGUUX010000018.1:0-8718 GCA_045133915.1 Eubacteriales bacterium
AAAGACTTCTCCGCGCGATCTTCGGTGAAAAGGCACGTGAGGTTAGAGACACATCTCTCAAGCTTCCCCACGGTGAAAACGGTATCGTTGTAGACGTAAAGGTATTCTCCCGTGAAAACGGAGACGACCTCTCCCCCGGAGTTAACAAGGTAGTAAGAGTTTATATCGCACAGAAGAGAAAGATCTCTGTCGGTGACAAGATGGCGGGCCGTCACGGTAACAAGGGTGTCGTTTCACGTATCCTTCCTCCCGAAGACATGCCCTTCCTTGCAGACGGTACTCCTCTTGATATCGTGCTTAACCCCCTGGGCGTTCCTTCCCGAATGAACATCGGTCAGGTGCTTGAAGTACATCTGGGTATCGCTGCAAAGCGTCTCGGCTGGAAGATCATGACCCCCGTGTTCGACGGTGCAAACGAGCAGGATATTGCAAACTGTCTTGAGATGGCAGGTATGAACCGCAACGGTAAGAGCATCCTTTACGATGGCCGTACAGGTGAGCCCTTTGATAACCCTGTTACAGTTGGTATCATGTACTACCTCAAGCTCCATCACCTGGTTGACGATAAGATCCACGCAAGATCTACAGGTCCCTACTCTCTCGTTACACAGCAGCCTCTGGGCGGTAAGGCTCAGTTCGGCGGTCAGCGTTTCGGTGAGATGGAGGTTTGGGCTCTTGAGGCATACGGTGCAGCATACACCCTTCAGGAGATCCTTACCGTTAAGTCTGACGACGTTACAGGACGTGTTAAGACCTACGAGGCTATCGTTAAGGGCGAGAACATCCCCAACCCCGGTGTTCCCGAATCCTTCAAGGTACTTCTTAAGGAGCTCCAGTCTCTCTGTCTTGACGTTCGTGTTCTTGATAAGAACGGCGACGAGATCGAGCTCTCCACCCTCGGTGACGAGGAAGACGATATTCCTACCTACGTTGCTCAGGAAGATCTGGGTGAAATGGTAGAAACCGACGATATGTTCGACGCATCCATCGAGGAGCATGCAGAAGAAGGCGACGACGATGATTTCGGCTTCGACTTTGAGGAAGCTTACGATGACGGCGACTATGATGAAGAATAATAAGGAGGAGAAGTAAATATGGCAAACAATACATTTGATTCAATTAAAATTGGTCTGGCTTCTCCCGAGATGATAAGAAGCTGGTCTTTCGGCGAGGTTAAGAAGCCCGAGACCATCAACTACCGTACTCTCAAGGCAGAGAAGGAAGGTCTTTTCTGCGAGAGGATCTTTGGTCCTACAAAGGACTGGGAGTGTCTTTGCGGTAAGTACAAGAGAGTCCGTTACAAGGGCAAGGTTTGTGAGAAGTGCGGCGTTGAGGTAACAACCAAGAAGGTACGTCGTGAGCGTATGGGTCATATCGAGCTTGCAGCTCCCGTATCCCATATCTGGTACTTCAGAGCTATCCCCTCAAGAATGGGTCTTCTTCTTGACATCTCTGCAAGATTACTTGAGAAGGTACTTTACTTTGCTCAGTACATCGTTATCGATCCCGGCAACACACCTCTTCAGAAGTATCAGCTTCTGACAGAGCGTGAGTACCGTGAGATGTACGAGCGTTATGAAAACGATTTCCGTGTAGGCATGGGTGCGGAGGCTGTTAAGGAGCTTCTCGCTGAGCTTGATATTCCCAAGCTCGCAGAGGACCTTAAGGCTGAGCTTGAGACCGCTAATGGTCAGAAGAAGCTCCGTATCATCAAGAGACTTGAGGTTGTCGAGGCTTTCAGAAAGTCCGGTAACAAGCCCGAGTGGATGATACTTGACGTACTTCCCGTTATTCCTCCCGAAATCAGACCTATGGTACAGCTTGACGGCGGACGTTTTGCGACCTCCGACTTAAACGACCTGTACCGCAGAGTTATAAACAGAAACAACCGTCTCCACAGACTTAAGGAGCTCCACGCTCCCGAGATCATCATCCGTAACGAGAAGCGTATGCTTCAGGAAGCGGTTGACGCTCTTATCGACAACGGCAGACGCGGTAAGCCTGTTACAGGCCCCAACAACAGAACACTTAAGTCCCTTTCCGAGATGCTCCGCGGTAAGCAGGGTCGTTTCAGACAGAACCTTCTCGGTAAGCGTGTTGACTATTCCGGCCGTTCTGTTATCGTCGTTGGTCCTGAACTTAAGATCTATCAGTGCGGTCTTCCCCGTGAGATGGCTCTTGAGCTCTTCAAGCCCTTCGTAATGAAGAGACTTGTTGAGACCCAGAAGGCAACCAACATTAAGGACGCTAAGAAGAAGGTAGACAAGGTTTCTCCCGAGGTTTGGGACGCACTTGAGGTAGTTATCAAGGGCCACCCCGTACTTCTTAACCGTGCTCCTACACTTCACAGACTTTCTATCCAGGCATTCGAGCCTATCCTCGTTGAGGGTAGAGCTATCAAGCTTCATCCTCTGGTATGTTCTGCGTTCAACGCGGACTTCGACGGTGACCAGATGCCTGTTCACGTACCTCTGTCCGCAGAGGCACAGGCAGAGGCAAGATTCCTTATGCTCTCTGCAAACAACCTTCTCAAGCCCGCAGACGGACGTGCAGTTACCGTTCCTTCTCAGGATATGGTGCTTGGTTCCTACTACCTTACTATAGATAAGGCAGGCGAGGTAGGTGAAGGCAGTGTATTCACATCATTTAACGAAGCAATGCTTGCTTACGAGAACGGTTACCTCGGACTTCACGCTCCTATTAAGGTTCGTATGTCCAAGGAGATCGACGGTGAGATGGTTACAAGACTTGTTCCTGCAACCCTTGGCCGTATGATCTTTAACCAGGCTATTCCTCAGGACCTCGGCTTTGTTGACAGAACCGATCCCGAAAAGATACTTGATCTTGAGATCATGTTCGAGTGTAAGAAGAAGCAGCTCGGTCAGATCGTTGACCTCTGTATCCACAAGCACGGCTTTGCAGTAACAGCAGAGGTTCTTGATAACATCAAGAGTATGGGTTATAAGTATTCTACCCTTGCAGCTATCTCTATCTCTGTTGCAGATATCGATATTCCCGGTGCTAAGTATGAGCTGGTTGCAGCTGCCGAAAAGCAGGTTGACAACATTCAGAAGCACTTTGAGCGTGGTCGTCTTACCGAGGACGAGCGCTACAGAAGCGTTATCAAGGTTTGGGAAGACACCACTAAGGACGTCGTATCCTCCCTCCAGGCAGGCTTTGACAAGTATAACTCCATCAAGATGATGATCGACTCCGGAGCCCGTGGTAACACCACACAGCTTCGTCAGCTTGCAGGTATGCGAGGCCTGATGTTTGCGGCTAACGGTCGTACAATGGAGCTTCCTATTAAGTCTAACTTCCGTGAAGGTCTTAATATCCTTGAGTACTTTATCGCGGCACGTGGTGCGCGTAAGTCCCTTTCTGATACAGCGCTTAGAACCGCTGACTCCGGTTACCTTACCAGACGTCTTGTTGACGTATCTCAGGACGTTATCATCCGTGAGGATAACTGTGGTTCTACCGAGGGTATCTGGGTATCCGCTATCGTTGACGGTAAGGACACCATCGAGCCCTTTGCAGACAGACTTCTCGGCAGATTCCCCATCGGTGATATCGTTCATCCCGAGACCGGTGAGGTTATCGTTCCTAACGATACAATGATCAACGAAAAGCAGGTTAAGGCAATTATTGCCGCAGGTATCGAAAAGGCGTACGTACGTACCATCCTTCGTTGTAAGTCTAAGCACGGTGTATGTGCTCACTGTTACGGTGCTGACCTTGCATCCGGCAAGCCTGTAAACGTTGGTGAGTCTGTTGGTATCATCGCTGCTCAGTCTATCGGTGAGCCCGGTACACAGCTTACAATGCGTACCTTCCATACCGGTGGTGTTGCGGGATCCGATATTACAAACGGTCTTCCCAGAGTTGAAGAGCTCTTTGAGGCAAGACGTCCCAAGAAGACAGCTACAGTTTCCGAGGTCAACGGTACAGTTCGTATCGTAGACGGTAAGCGTGCAAGAAACATCATCATCACAACCGATGAGGGTGAAGAGAAGAGCTACGCTATTCCTTACGGTATCCACATCCTCGTTGCAGAGGGCGATATCGTTGGCAGAGGTCAGGCTCTTACCGAGGGTAATATGTCCCTTGCTGATATCACCAAGATCAACGGCCTTGATGCAGTTTACGACTACATCATCCGTGAGGTTCAGCGTGTATACCGTATGCAGTCTGTTGAGATCAACGACAAGCATATCGAGGTTATTGCACGTCAGATGACACGTAAGGTTAAGATCGAGGACGAGGGCGATACAGAGCTTCTCGTAGGTACAGTTGTTGACGTTAACACCTTCAACGCAGAGAACGAGGCTATTCAGGCTCGTATCGACGCAGGTGAGAGAGATCTTCGTCTTGCAGTTGCATCTCCCATGCTTCTCGGTATTACCAAGGCATCTCTCCAGACCGAGTCCTTCCTTTCCGCAGCTTCCTTCCAGGAGACCACTAAGGTCCTCACCGAGGCAGCTATCAAGGGTAAGGTTGACAACCTTATGGGTCTTAAGGAGAACGTTCTTATCGGTAAGCTCATTCCTGCAGGTACAGGTATGGAGCGCTACCGTGACGTTGAGATCACAAAGGCAGAGGAAACTGCTCCCGCAGAAGAAATTGCTGAATAAAACACTAAAAGGCATCCGAAGAGGCACCTTCCCCAAAGGAAGGTGCCTCAGTTATATTCGCCTAAAGGCGAGTTATATTGCTTCGCAGTTATATGATGCTTCGCATCGTTATATTGTCCTTCGGACAGTTTGATTGGCGAATATAATATAACGAAAGCCGTAAGGCTTTCATATAACTTGACCGTAGGTCAAATATAACTGCAAACGATAGTTTGTAATATAACTTGAACTTGTCGAAAACAATACATTTTTTATTATGCGTAATGCGTAATTAAAGGAATAAACCCGTTGCGAAAGCAACGGGTTTCTGCTATTTGTTAGTATATTATAACGTACTCAGATCCACCATAGGCAGAGAAGTGTGAACGCAGAACTTTCTGCCCTCTTCATAGAACTGCATCATACCGTCGTACTTATCCACTATGCACTGCATACTCTTGATACCGTAGCCGTGATGGTTGGAATCCTTTTTTGTGGATATAAGCTTGGGATTGGTCTTTAATACCGATTTTGGCACGGTGTTTTTGCATATGATATTCAAATAATATCCGTTTACCGCAAAGGATATCTCTATCTGCTTGTGCTTGCTGCCCTCGGCACCTCTGACGGCGTTGCTGAGCATATTTCCAAGTAGTGACGATATATCCATCGGGTCTATATAATCGCACTCTGCGTACTCTCCCGATACTATAAAGAATATATCTCTGTTATCCGTCATATAGGAGTCTATTATATAATCTATTACACGGTTGTTGGTGTGGCAGATATGCTCGGTCTTTTCTAACTCTGCCTGTTTTTCGGATATGTATTTTTCAACGTCGTCATATCTGTGTTCTTCCAAAAAACAGTTGATACTTACCAGATGGTCTCTGATATCGTGTCTTGTTATCCGGAGCTGCTCATACATCCTGCCAAGCTCTCTGTATCTTTCTTCCTCTAACTCATTTCGCTTTTTTAGCATATCCAACTCAAGCTGAGCGGAGACGTTATCCACAGATCTGCGGAACCATAGTACTGCAAGAATATTGAGTATCGCTAACGCCAAAATGACCGATATGATAAGCACAGAATATTTGGCAGTGTCAAAATCTATACCCAACTGTATAAATATATACAGAGTTACAATGGTGACACAAGGGAAAAGCAGATATAAGAGCAGATCGTAAAAGGAAAAGTGAGTTTTGATAGTAAATATTCTTACAAGTATCAACAGAATAGCGGTCATTACTACCTTGCACAGTAATATGTATAAATATCTTCCCATATAAGAGTTATTGATTATATCTTGAATATTAACTGAAAGAATATTTCCAAGGGAGAATATTACAAGTGTGTTGACGATTATCATTACTACATTAAATAATAGTGATGACATTATTCTGTTTATGAATTTACCTGTTTTAATTGTCAGACTGTATGAAAACAGTATTACAAATAATACTAACGAAAGTATTACCGTAAGCATTACCATCACATTGGCAAAATAAGTAAAAAGATTTGTTACTGCATACAAAAGCGCTACGGTAGGGAAAAAGAATTTACTTTCTTTTATATTACCACCGCAGAGCTTCATTACAAACCATACGCCGATAGCAGAATCGTATAAAGTCGCAATCTGTTCGATAAGTATCCCCATCATACGTTACCTTTTCCTCTCATAAATTCAATGTATTTTCCCTTGATATCTCGTATGTGTTTTTTTGCGGCCAGCAGTCTTTGATTATTTGACATCAGAATCTCTCCTTCCTGCACGGCGGTTATATGTCTTAAATTGACGAGGGTCCCGGAGTTTATCTTGACAAACATATGTCCCTTAAACTGTTCAGATAATTCGTTTATATTCGCCCTGTATCTGTATCTGTCGTCTACCGTTACCACGCTTATGTAGTTAGAGTCCTTTTCCTTCTCCATATACAGGATGCGCTGTATGTTTATCTTGGTACAGTCGTTACGGTTGGTTATGGTAAGATATTCGTCAGCTGACAATAACTTCTCAAGGGCGGATATCACCGCCTCCTCCAATTCTTCTTCAAGAGCATTCTTTCTGATAAAACGGAAAGGGTTAAACTTAAGGGAATGAAAAACGTAGTTTTCGTAGCTTGTGACAAAGATTATCAGGGTCTCGGGATAATCTTCATAGAAACGCCGCGCTACTTCCAAGCCGTTTATCTCAGGCATAGTAATATCAAGGAAAAGTATATCTATACGTTTGTTTTCAGCATATTTTAATAGCTTTTCAGCGGGATATATGTAACTGCAGTCAAAATCTATATTACCGAAATTACTGCTTCTTGGTATCAGTATGTTTATCTTTTTAACTAATGTTTCCGCAAATGTTTTGTTGTCATCACATACGACTATGTTCATAATATTCTCCCCCAAAATTGAATTTAGGTATAAATGATTATATCATATACCGTAATTGTTATCAATATTTATCTACAATATATTCTATACCTTAAAACAGGAATGTCGTTCAAAATGGGATAGAATACGATGAATTTGGGATTTTGGTGGCTTCAGGAATATACATTTTATATTTTTGTTCGTTTTGTATTTCATAATATCCCAAAAAAGATGCATTTTATCCCATTTGCTAAAATTCCGGAAATAACTTGCTATACTGATACCAGAGAATTCTCCTAATGAATAAATCAAAACAGAAAGGAAAAATGTTATGAAAACTATGAAAAAATTATCTGCACTTATTTTGTCCTGTGCACTGTTGATCGGCGGTGCGTTGTGTGTGAAAGCAGAAGATCCCACACTCCCCTTCAATGATCTTGTAGAGGATGCTTGGTACACCTCGGGTATCGAGTATGTATACGAAAACGGTATTATGTCGGGTATGGGCAATAATAAGTTTGCTCCCTCAGAAAACGTAACACGTGAACAGATCATGCAGGTGTTGGTTACTCTTGAATATCCCCAGCCCCACGCTTACAACGGTAATAGCGGATTTGATGACGTTAAGATAGGTCAGTGGTATTCCCACGCTATCACGTGGGCTAAAGCATATAATATTACAAGTGGTGTGAGTGAAAACATCTTTGGTTTAGGTCAGGCTGTTACCCGTGAACAGTTAGCTACTTTTATTAAGAATTACTTAGTCCATACAGGTACTGATGTAAAGATCGAAGGTAGTCTTGAAGCTTTTGAAGATGCGGATAAGGTATCTGACTGGGCAAAGGACGGTATGATATTCTGTGTTGCAAACGGAATTATTCAGGGCAAGAGCGAAACTACACTTGATCCCAAGGGATATGCTACCAGAGCAGAGCTTGCACAGATGCTTTCTCAGTTCCTTGAGGCTGGTTTCCTTTACCGTGTAACATTTGATGATAACGGTGCGGACAGTTGTTCTGTTGGTTTTAAGTATATTGCACCCGGTACAACCTTCGGTAACCTTGCTTATGCAGAAAAGGAAGGTTTTACGTACGGTGGCTGGTGGTATGGTGATACAAAGCTCGAGAACGATACTGTATTAGACGTATCCGAACATATAACGGTCACTGTACTCTGGGGAGATATCAGACTTAATTTTCATCCTAACGGTGGAGAATGTGACGAATTATCAAAAGCGGTCAATAAAGGTGAAGCTGTAGGTGAACTTCCTGTACCTACAAGAGATGGATATACCTTTGAGGGTTGGCTTTATGAAAACGGCGAAGAATCTTATATAGTTACTGACGAAAGCGTGATTGAAAAAGAAGGTGTATACATTCTCACAGCACAGTGGGCTCCTGTAGAGGTTGCAGAATAATACGCTGACAGAAAATTATGAATACAGAAACGTAAACAGCCTTCCCTAACTGGGAAGGCTGTTTAGCACTCTTAATAAATAATTAACAAAAGATTGCGCAAAACTATTGACATAAAGGCGCAATAGTGGTAAATTATATTCATAGTTTAGCACTTGGGTGCGCTGAGTGCTAAAAAGAACAAAAAGCAGTTGGTTAAATGAAGAAATTTGTTCAAAAGAACAAATTTCCACCATAATTTTGCATTTTGCATTGCGACAGTTTGCGTTCCGCAAACTCCTTGCATAATTCCACCAACCGTATCAAAGATACGGGGTGTCATG
>JBGUUX010000019.1:0-11651 GCA_045133915.1 Eubacteriales bacterium
CTTATTTGCGGTCAGTTCCTCCACGGTCTCAACGGCACGCTTTACACCGAAGCAAAAGCCTGCAAGAGATGCTACTTTTATATTCATTTCTTCGGTAGGCCCTCCTCGTGGAGCTTGAGTATCTCGGCAAATATCTTTTCGCTTGCAGCTATCTGCTCGGCGCGATTTCCGCTCTCAAAGCCAAGATCATCGGGAGAGATGGGCTTGCCGAAGACAACGTCAACACGCTTGAAAAGAGATACCTTATGTCCCTTGGTAATTATAGCTACGGGGAGAACGGGAACGCCTCCGCGGTGAGCTATCATACCTGCGCCGTGCTTGACGGTAGAGTTGTGAGGATCTACCCCCTTAAAACGGGTACCCTGAGGGAACATACCCACGGTGTTTCCATCCTTGAGCAAGGTTATAGTCTTTTTGATAGCTCCTACGTCTCCCTCGCCACGGCGGATGGGATACGCGCCCAGAGCCTTGATAAGTCCTCCGAGAAGCGGCACCTTGAAAAGCTCAGCCTTTGCCATAAAGCGTATCTGTCTGGTACGCACCACGCAGGCAACGATGATAACGTCAACTGCTGCTATATGGTTAGGACAGATAAGCAGTCCTCCCTTGTCGGGAATATTCTCCAGCCCATGGGGATGGACGTTGAATATAAAACGAAGAAGAGGTGCTAACAGCTTATATAAAAATTTGTAAAGCTTCATTTTTTTGCCTCTATAGCCTTGTCTATTATTTCGATAAGCTCAGCAACGCTCTCGTCAATACCGTCGGCAGAGTTATCAAAGTGTATTGCATCCTCTGCGGGAATGGCGGGAGCTACCTCACGGGTGGAGTCGTTGCGGTCACGCTCTATCATATCAGAAAGAACCTCCTCATAGGTGGTCTCTATTCCCTTTTCCAAAAGCTCCTTGTGACGGCGCTTTGCACGTCCCTCGGGGGATGCTGTCATAAATATCTTAACGGTAGCGTCGGGAAGAATAACCGTACCGATATCACGTCCGTCCATGATAACGTTATGCTTCTTTGCCATATCACGCTGGAGATCGAGAAGGAAGGCTCTGACCTCGGGTATAGCGGAAACGGCAGATGCGTACATGGATATCTCGGGAGTACGTATATGATCGCTTACGTCCTCGGCGTTAAGGTAAACCCTCTGTGTACCGTCAACGTAACCAAGTTCAAGGTTGATACTGCCAAGCTCAGCGATAATATTATCCTTATCTTCCTTGGCTATACCCTTTCTTGCCACCCAAAGACCGATAGAACGGTAGAGTGCGCCGGTATCTACGTAGATATATCCCTTTGTCTTTGCTACAGCCTTTGCTATAGTACTTTTTCCTGCCCCGGAAGGACCGTCGATTGCTATGTTGATCATTTTATTATCTCCTTAAAATCCTCTTATATCTCTTGCAGCAGCCGCTGCTGTGGAAAACGCTATCTGGAGATTAAAGCCGCCTGTATAGGCGTCAACGTCTATTACCTCGCCTGCAAAGTAAAGTCCCTCTGTCAGCTTTGATTCCATGGTCTTGGGATTAAGCTCCTTGCAGTCAACACCGCCCGAGGTCACTATAGCCTCGGATATGGGACGAAAGCCCTTGACGGTGTAGGTAAGACCCTTTAAGGTCTCAAGTATCTTTCTTCTCTCTTCCTTGGTTATGACGTTCACCTTTTTGTCAGCGGGTATGCCCGTGGTCTTGACAAAAACGGGAATCATCTTGGAAGGAAGAAGGTCGGAAAGTGCGTTTATAAAATCCTTGTTCTGATATTTTGAAAAATCCGAAAGAAGTCTTGTATCAAGCGTCTTTTCATCAAGAGCGGGCTTAAGGTCTATCTTTATCTTATACTTACCCTTCTTCATATCGTGCATATGGGAGGAAGCGGACAGCACCAGCGGTCCCGTAACTCCAAAATGGGTAAACATCATCTCGCCCTGCTCGGTGAAGATGCTTTTGTTCTTTTCGGTATCGTAAACCGTAAGGCTTACGTTCTTAAGTGAGAGTCCCTGCATCTCGGCAGGCTCACGCTCCTCGGTGACGATGGGGATAAGGGAGGGGATAAGCTCGGTTATACGGTGTCCCGCCTGCTTTGCAAGTGTATAACCGTCACCTGTTGAGCCTGTAAGCGGATAGGATGCTCCGCCGGTAGCCACAACCACCGTATCAAAATCATATCTCTTCTTATCCGCAACAACACCGCAAACACGTCCGTCCTCGATAATAAGGTCGGTAACTCTTTTGTTTACGGGCTTGACACCCATATATCTCTTGAGGGCATCAACTATATCGTAAGCCTTGTCGCTTACCGGGAAAACACGGTTGCCTCGCTCGGTCTTAAGAGGAACACCGAGACCTTCAAAAAGCTCCATGGTGTCAGCGGGAGTAAAGGTGTAGAGGCTGCTCATCATAAAGCGGGGGTTTGTCACAACGTTGCGAAGAAAATCCTCGGGGGTACAGTTGTTTGTAACGTTACATCTTCCCTTGCCTGTGATAGCCACCTTACGTCCTACCTTTTCGTTTCTTTCAAAAACGGTGACGTCAAAGCCGTATTCACTTAACATACCCGCGCAGAGCATTCCTGCCGCGCCTGCGCCTATTATTGCTATCTTTTCTGCCATAATAATACCTTACAGATTATTGGGATTTATATCTATTGAAACAGAGCACTTAAAGCCCTTTTGTGAGAGCATCTCCTTAATAAGATAAGAAAACATTGCTCTTGTCTGTTTGTTGTTTACACCCTTTATAACAAAGCGCCAACGGTATTTTTCGTTTACCTTATATATCGGTGCCTCAAAGGGTCCGAACACCTGCAGCTTTACCGAAGGGTTGTCAGCCATAAGCTCCTTCAGTCTCTTTAAAAACACCTGACTTGCCCGTATACACTCGTTCTCCATACGGTCGGTGAGAGTGATAAGAAATATATCACAGAAGGGCGGAAATACCAGAGAACGGCGAAGGGCTATCTCGTTTTTATAAAAGCCCTTGTAGTCCTGAGCCGCTGCTAATTTCAGCGTAGGGTGCTCGGGGTTAAAGGTCTGGATCACCGCCTGACCCGCTTTGTCACCTCTGCCTGCTCTGCCCACCACCTGGGTGATAAGAGAAAAGGTCCTCTCTCCTGCCCTGAAGTCGTCAAGATAGAGAGACATATCCGCAAGCAGAACGCCCGACAGGGTAACGTCGGGGAAATCATGTCCTTTGGTTACCATCTGTGTGCCGAGAAGTATATCTCCCTCGTGGTTACGGAAGGAGGTAAGCATCTCCTCATAGGATGCCTTGGTGCCTGTGGTGTCCGCATCCATACGGACTATAGTACGGTCGGGGAAGAGATCTTTCAGCTCCTCCTCCACCTTTTGCGTTCCGTAGCCCATAAAGCGGATATGGTCTCCGCCGCAGTTGGGGCAGGTAGTGGGAACGTAGTCGGAATAACCGCAATAGTGGCAGACCAGCTTTGCACCGCTTCTGTAATTGTGTCGGGTTAGAGACACGCTGCAATGAGGACAGGTAATGGTCTCGCCGCACTGAGGACAGCTTGCATAGCTTGAATAGCCTCTGCGGTTCAAGAATATTACCGCCTGCTCACCTCGGTCAAGGGAACGCCGTATACCGTCACGCAGCTGTGTACCTATAGCGGACAAAGAGCCTTTGTTAAACTCCTCTCGCATATCAACTATCTGGGCATCGGGAAGTGTGGCGTTGCCGTAACGGTTATTTAATTCTATAAGAGTATATCTGCCTGACTCCGCATTGTAATAGCTGTTTACCGAAGGGGTAGCCGAGGACAGAAGCAGCATGGAGTTATGATATCCGCATCTGAAGCGTGCTACGTCAAGGGCAGAATATTTTGGATTGTTTTCTGATTTGTAGGTATGCTCCTGCTCCTCGTCAATAACGATAAGTCCGAGGTTTTTAAAGGGAGCAAAAATTGCCGAACGTGTACCGATACATACGTTGACCAGTCCTTCCTGCATACGGCGGTAGGCGTCATAACGCTCCCCCGTTGAAAGAGATGAGTGCATGACCGCTATGTTATCTCCGTAGTATGCGCCGAAGACCGAAAGGGTCTGGGGGGTCAAAGCTATCTCGGGCACAAGTATGATGACCTGTCTGCCCATTGCCAAAACTCGGTCGGCAACGCTCTTTATTACGCTTGTCTTTCCGCTTCCCGTAACTCCGTGAAGCAGTACCGCACAGGGCTCGCCCTTTGATAGCAGCTCTGACATTTTACCCTCTGCCAAAGCCTGCTCTTCGTTAAGTTCAAGCTTTTTGGCAGGGCTCTCCCCTTCGGGAAAATCATAGGGATTTTTGTACAGATCCACCTTCTCGCAGTCCAGAAGTCCCTTGGATATGAGGTTCTTTATCTGTGTAAGAGAGCAGTCAAGCTCCTCACGCACGTATTTGTCGGTGGCTCTGCCGCACTCACACACAAAGCGGAGTAGTTCGGTAAGCTTTTCGCTTCTTAATTTCTTTTCCCCCGAAATATAGGGGTAGGCGTCTGCCGTTACGGTAAGATAGTTTAAAAATTTATTGCTCTTGTTCTCGTGAAAAATAAAATCACGCTTGATAAGCTCTTTACGGCAGAGGGTCATTACCGCCTCGTCGGCGTCGTAATGAACGTCCTTTATAAGTCTGCTTACGGTAGCCTTGCCGTTGTCACGTATATAGTTCATAACGCCTATCTCAACGCTGTTGAGGGTGTCAACGTCATACTCACGGTCTGTTGCGGTATAGAAGATATCTATAGCCGCAAAGGCTGCCGAAGGAAGGATAGCTCTCACTGCGTCTCCCGTGGTACAAAATGTACGCTCACGAAGAAACTCCACCGTCTTTAACTGCTCGTGTGAGAGTATGGGCGAGTCGGTCATAAGCGAGCGGATGGGCTTGAGCTCGTTTGAAGTATCATCTATGTCCTGTTTTAATTCCACAACCAGCGCCGTCATGGGACGGTTGCCGCGACCAAAAGGAACTGCGGCAAAAATGCCTGCGCAGATATCTCTGCGCAGGTCCGAGGGAATATAGTAATCATAGGGTCTGTCTATCTGATAGGGTGCATCAAGTATATATACACTCGCTATTTCTCTTAAGGACAAAGGATACCTCCGGATTACATTGCGTAATGCGTGATACGCAATTACATGGTTGTGTTTTCGGGAACTGTCTCGTCAAGAATAACGTAATCGCCGTCCTTGAGGTGGTTTACCGCAAGGGTAACAGCCTTTTCGTCACGGATCTCCTTACGGAGCTGAGCCGCAATAGACTTATCTGTCTCCTTATTAGCAATAAGCTTCTCTGCCTCTGCACGCTGCTCAACGTACTCCTCGGTGATAGCTCTTGCGCACTTAGCGGATGCGATAACAAGGGTATATCTGTTGTACTTACCTTCATTGGAAAGCTGTTCGGGTGTAGGATAGATCATTTTATTTACCTCTCTTATTTATTCTCATAAAATTTATTGTAAAAATCGGGATTATGTACTGTGCTAAGCTTTTCACTTTCTATAATTCCGATAAATTTGTCTGCTGCCTTATCAAGCATATTATCCTCGTTTATGATAAGATAATCGTACTTGTCAAAAATTGCAAGTTCCTCACGGGAACGTGCCAGGCGGTTGAGGATATCCTCCTCTGTGTTTGTTCCTCTGCCTCTCAGTCTCGCCTCAAGGGTGGCAAAATCGGGAGGAACCACGAGCACAAGCACTGCCTCGGGGAACTTTTTCTTTATCTGCATGGCGCCGTCAACCTCTATCTCAAGGATAACGTTTTTGCCTTCGCAGAGATCCTTTTCTATAACGGGACGAAGGGTACCGTAATAGTTGCCGCAGTAGAAGGTATGCTCAACTACCGCATCCTCCGAGATAAGTCTCTCGAACTCCTCTTTCGTCTTGAAGTGATACTGTACTCCGTCCACCTCGCCGGGTCTGGGGTCGCGGGTGGTAGCGGAGACCGAATATACAAAGTCGCCTGATTTTTCAAAAACCCTGTTAAGCACGCTTCCCTTGCCCGAGCCCGCGGGGCCTGATACTACGATAAGAAGTCCTCTTGTCATATTTTTATTCCTCCTCGCTGTCCTCGTCGTTGAAGCGGTTATATACTCGCTCAGGCTCAAGAGCGCAGAGCACTACGTGGTCGCTGTCGGTTATTATAACCGATTTTGTCTTTTTGCCGCAGGAGGCGTCTATTGCTCTGCCTGACTCCTTTGCGTCTATTATCATTCTCTTGATAGGCGCAGCGTCGGGGGAAACCACCGAAACTATACGCTCTCTAACAAGAAGATTGCCGTAGCCTATGTTAATTAACTTCATTTTCGCAACCCGCTATTCGATGTTCTGTATCTGTTCTCTGATCTTTTCAAGCTCTGCCTTCATATCAACGACCATATGAGCTATCTCACTGTCGTTGCACTTACTGCCTGTGGTGTTGACCTCACGGTTCATCTCCTGTAAAAGGAAGTCTATCTTTCTGCCTACAGGCTCCTTTGAGTTCATGATATCGTCAAAAGCCTTGAAGTGGCTCTGGAGACGTACCATCTCCTCGTCTATTGCGATCTTATCCGCAAAGATAGCGCACTCGGTAAGTATGCGCTGCTCGTCCGGCTCTACAGACATAGCTTCAAGTGTTGTGCGGAGCTTTGCCTCAAGACGGTTACGGTAGTTTTCTACCCCTACTTCGCTGCGCTGGGCAACCTTTGCCGCAAGAGCTACGAGATTTTCCTTTTTTGCACACAGATCGTCAGCTATGCGCTGACCTTCCTTAAGGCGCATATCGTTATAGTTTGCAATAGCTTCGTCAAGCACGGGCAGAAGCTCGTTCCAGTCCTTTTCGGTGTCCTCCTCAGCACGTATGGTGGTGAACACCTCGTGGTTACGGGCAAGCGCCATGGTGGAGATATCGTCACGGAGTCCAAAATGGTCACGAAGCTCGCACAACGCCTTGTAATAGCTTTCGGCATAGCCTGTATCAAGCTTGATCTCAACGCCCTCTGTCACCAGCTGGTCAACAGAAATGAACACGTCCACCTTGCCTCGGCTGGTAGCCGCCTTCTGTATATAGGAGCGTACCTTTTCCTCTAAATGTCTGTATCTGCCGGGCAAACGCACGTTGCAGTCAAGATATCTGTTATTTACAGATTTTATCTCTACGGTTATATCCTTTGTCTCGGTCTGCGCATTGGCGCGTCCGAAGGCTGTCATGCTTTTTATCATCTTATATTTCTCCGAGTTTATAGTATTATAATATTATATAATATTTAACGCTATTTGTCAAATAATTCTTTTGCCTTATCCAGTATGGGATTGCATTTGCCGTCGGCAACAACGTAATGCTCTATCATCTCTCTGTTAAGAACGGCAAGATCACGGTAGATCTTTCTTGTTACACACATATCCTCGTAAGAAGGTGTAACGTCCCCCGAGGGGTGATTGTGGGCAATAACAAAGCCGCTTGCTTTGTTAGAAAAAACGTACTCGGCTATACTTTCGCTGTTAACTCCCACGTTTCCGAAATGACCGTCGTAGACGGTGATGCTGTCGATACGGCGCATAGACGAGTCAAAAAGAAAAAGTTGCACGTGCTCTTTTGTCTGTCCGATAAAATGATTTATAACGTACTCCGAAATACAGTCGTTACCCTCATATTTGGCATTCTTTGACATCACGTCGGCAGAGTATCTGCGAAAGAGGGCAGGAATAAGCTTGATAAGCAAAGCGGCGTGGTCACCTATACCGGATATGCTTTTAAGCTCCTCGGCATTAGCAGAAAAAACTCCCGAAAAGGAGCCGAATTTATTGAGCATCTCGTGGGCGATGCCGTTGGTGTTTTTATAAGGCAAAGCGTAAAAAAGCAAAAGCTCCAGCGCCTCGTGATCCTGAAAAGAATCTAAACCGAACTTTTTGAAACGTTTTTTCATACGCTGTCTGTGTTCTTTGTGTAACTGATCGATCATAACGTCACCCCTTGGTAACACAGATTATACCATAGCGGGAGAAGTTTTTTCAAGTATTTTATCGCGATATCATTATTTATTCATAATTATGAGTTACAATAAACTTATTATACTGTTAATAATTTTGGAGGATTTAGATATGAAGCTCAACAAACTTTCTAACTTTGAGGGTGTTCGCGGTCCTGTAGTTACCGTCGTAATGGACGGTATCGGTC
Source organism: Eubacteriales bacterium (assembly GCA_045133915.1). GTDB lineage: Bacteria > Bacillota > Clostridia > Oscillospirales > CAG-272 > RGIG7300. The sequence goes on from JBGUUX010000019.1 coordinate 8,150, forward strand.
TCAACGACATTGAGGCAGGTAACGCCATCAAGGCTGCAACCACTCCCACACTTGACAGACTTATGAAGGACTACCCCATGGTTTCCCTTAAGGCTCACGGTACTGCCGTAGGTCTTCCCTCTGACGAGGATATGGGTAACAGCGAGGTTGGTCATAACGCGCTGGGCTCGGGTCAGGTATTCAGCCAGGGCGCTAAGCTTGTTTCCGAGTCTATCGAAAACGGCAAGATGTTCACCAGCGACACATGGGTAGCTCTTACCGAAAACGTAAAGAATAACAACTCTACCCTTCACTTTATGGGTCTTTTCTCCGACGGTAACGTTCACAGCCACATCGACCACCTTAAGGCTATGCTTGCAAAAGCTAAGGAACAGGGCGTTAAGACTGTAAGAGTTCACATCCTTCTTGACGGACGTGACGTAGGCGAGACCTCCGCACTTGAGTACGTAGAGCCCTTTGAAAGCTATCTTGACGAGCTTCGCTCCGATGACTTTGACGTTATGATCGCAAGCGGCGGCGGACGTATGAAGATCACTATGGACCGTTACGAGGCTAACTGGTCTATGGTTGAAGCAGGCTGGAAGGTTCACGTGCTTGGTGAGGGTGCGCAGTATTCTTCCGCTAAGGAAGCAATCGAAACTATACGTGCCAACACAGGCGCTATCGACCAGGATCTTGATCCCTTCGTAATCGCTCGCGACGGCAAGCCTGTTGGTACAATCGAAGACAACGACAGCGTTATCTTCTTCAACTTCCGCGGTGACCGTTCCATCGAGATCAGCGTAGCGTTTGAGGCAGAGAGCTTTGATAAGTTTGACCGTGTACGTTTCCCCAAGACCATGTACGCAGGTATGCTTGAGTATGACGGCGACCTTCATATCCCCTCCCGTTACCTTGTAAATCCCCCTGAGATCACCAACACCATGGGTGAGTACCTTGCAGATACAGGCGTAAAGCAGCTTGCTATCTCCGAGACACAGAAGTACGGTCACGTAACATACTTCTGGAACGGCAACAAGTCCGGTAAGTTTAACGAGGAGCTTGAGACATATATCGAGATCCCCTCCGACGTTGTTCCCTTTGAGCAGAGACCCTGGATGAAGTGTGCTGAGATCACCGACAAGATGATCGAGATGCTTGAGTCCGGCGAGTACAAGTATCTGCGTTGCAACTTCCCCAACGGCGACATGGTTGGCCACACAGGCAATATGCTCGCAACAGAGGTAAGCGTTGAGGCACTTGACCTCCAGCTTGCAAGACTCCTTACCGTTATCGACAAGCTCGAGGGTGTTGCTATCATCACCGCAGACCACGGTAACGCAGACGAGATGTATGAGATCGACAAGAAGACCAAGGGCGCAAAGCTTAACAAGGACGGCACACCCAAGGCTAAGACCAGCCATACACTCAACCCCGTTCCCTGCATCATCTACGATAACTTCAACAAGGATAAGTACAGCGTTGTAGCTGACGGCGAGTACGGTCTCTCCAACGTAGCGGCTACCACCGTTAACCTCCTTGGCTACGAGGCACCCGATATGTGGGATGCTTCCATAATCAAGTTTTAAATTTTAGATTGAAAGAAAACTTTTGCCCCACGGGGCAAAAGTTTTACTTTAAGGATTCTTATTATGTCAGATAACAATCAAAAGGATTCCTTCCTCTACTCTCTGAACCATGCAACCGTAGACGACATAGCATCTCCCAACCCCGATATAGAGAAAAAAAGAAAGAACGCCAAAACCAGAAGCCTTATCCGTTATATCATGATGGGTATATGCGCCTGTGTTTTCGTTGTGTCCGCATTTTCTATAGCAAAAACTCTCTACGGCTACAGACAGGCAGAGGAGTTCTATAAAGAAATGTACACAGATCTGGGAGATACCGGCTCTGTGTTTGAAGAAAGCGCTTTGCTCAGCGAGCTTGACTCTTTCGGTACTATAAACAAGCCCAAGGGCGATGACAGCGATACCTACAATCAGCTCTTTGAAAGAATGAAGGCGCGTATACTTTCTCTGCGCGAAAAGAGCGAGGACGTATACGGCTGGATAATAGTACCGGGTACCGAGAACATCGACTACCCCATAATGCAGTCGGACAACAATGACTATTACCTCAGCCGTACCTATACCGGTGACTATATGACCGCAGGTTCTATCTTTGCCGACTACCGCTGTGACAAGGATATCAACGGTAACTATAACTTTATCGTATACGGTCACAACATGCAGAACGGTATGATGTTCAGCGAGCTGATAAAGTTCCTTGACGAGGATTTCTTTAACAAAAATCAGTACGTATACGTTTACACCGACAAGGGAATATATACATACAAGATATTCTCTGTATACAAAACAGACTATAAGTACAAATATATAGAAACAGGCTTCCCCACAGGCGAGGATTTTGTAGCTTGGGCGGAGGAGATGCGCTCCAACTCCAGATTTAAGCGTGACGGCATCAGCTTTGATACCAACAGCCGTGTTATCACCCTCTCTACCTGCACAAACGCCCTTTGGAGCGACAGATACTGCATTCAGGCTCTGTTGGTGGATGCTTATAACGAGCCGTAACAGCCGGAAATGGAAAATTAAGAATTAGAGGTGCAACTTGAGTCAGAATAAGGTTTCGGTAGTGATACCGGTCTACAACGAAGAAAAGAATATCCTTACCTGTATGGACAAGCTCTGCACATATATGTCCGAAAGCTTTGAGGATTATGAGATAATCATGGTCAACGACGGAAGCACGGATAATACCGAGCAGATATTTCTTGCCAATGCAGGAAACTTCCGTAATCTCAGGATGGTAAGCTACACCCCAAATCAGGGAAAGGGCAACGCCGTTAAGACCGGAATGCTTAACGCAACGGGAGAACGTATAGTCTGCACCGACTGCGACCTTGCCTACGGTGTTAAGATCATAGGTGAGATGGCAGAGAAGCTCTTGGAATACGACCTTGTCATAGGTTCAAGAAACCTTACAAAGGAAGGTCACAAGGGTTACAATTTTGCAAGAAAACTGGCATCCAAGGCTTATATCAAGCTTCTTAATCTGGCAACAGGCTTTAAGCACAGCGACAGTCAGTGCGGTATCAAGGCGTACAGAGGGGATGCGGCAAAACGCATTTTCAAAAACTGTGAGACCAAAGGCTTTGCCTTTGACCTTGAAGCGCTTATGATAGCCGAAAAGGCGGGGTACAGCATAGGCGAATATCCCGTTTCTATAATCAATCACTCCAAAGAAGGCTCAAAGGTAAAGATCATTCGTGATACCCGCAAGATGCTTTCCGACCTTAAAAAAATCAAAAAGCATGTTAAAAAGCTTGATTTGACAAATCAGGACTAATATGTTACAATAACTCGACTAAGCTATACGGCCGCGCGGTATCACGCCGAAAGGTAGTACCGTGAGGAAAGTCCGGGCTTCACAGGACAGGATAGCTGATAACGTCAGCCACGGGTAACCGTCGGGAAAGTGCAACAGAAATAAACCGCCGCGC
>JBGUUX010000020.1:0-13402 GCA_045133915.1 Eubacteriales bacterium
GGATGAGGCACTTGAAAGGTTGACGAGATAATTGTCAATAAGCAAAATTGATATTCGCATAACGTCAGTGACGGCAGGGAGAATAAAATTTCTCTGCCGCCGCTTCTTTTTTTTTGCAAAACCTATTGACAAACATCTATGTATTGCATATAATACATATAGATGATTGTCTATTGGAGGTGTTTCGGATGGATGAAAAAAGGATGGCATTGATCTTCAAAGCATTTTGCGATGAAAACCGTATCCGCATTTTGAAAATGCTCCGAAGCGGCGAAAAGTGTGCTTGTAAAATGCTTGATGAACTCAATGTAACACAGCCTACGCTGTCCCATCATATGAAAATTCTTTGTGACTCCGGTATTGTACTTGGTCGCAAAGAAGGCAAGTGGATGTATTATTCCATTTCGGCAGAAGGGGCGAAAGTCGCTGCGGATTGCATAAAGGAGTTAACATCCGCCCCAAAGGGATAACAAGTCGTGATGTGAAAAGCAGGAAGTCCAACCTTTTCCGCACGACTTCCTTTAACACCTACACATAGATACATTTCAATATATTTATGTATGAAAGGAGCTTTTTCTTATGGAAGCACTAAAAACTGTGTGGAACTTCATCCAAGATGAAGTCCTCGGAATGAATTGGCTGGATCGGCTTCTTAGGGCGATCCTCAATGCCGTCGGATTGGATACAACCGGCAAGATCGGCAGCAGCATTCATTTCTTTATCTATGATACCATCAAAATTATGGTGTTGCTCGGCGTGTTGATTTTGATTATTTCGTATATTCAAAGTTATTTCCCGCCTGAGCGAACAAAGAAGATACTCGGCAGATTTCACGGAATCGGAGCAAATATTGTTGCCGCTTTGCTTGGTACAGTAACGCCTTTCTGTTCTTGCTCGTCTATCCCGTTATTTATCGGCTTTACAAGTGCGGGACTTCCTCTCGGTGTAACGTTCTCGTTCCTTATTTCTTCACCGATGGTCGATCTCGGAAGTCTTGTGTTGCTGATGAGCATTTTCGGTTGGAAGGTTGCTGTACTCTACGTAATACTCGGTCTTGTCATTGCCGTTGCAGGCGGCACAATAATCGAGAAGCTGCACCTTGAAATCAGGTTGAGGAATATATCAGAAACGGTCATACCCTTGAAGTACCGCAAGAGGAACTGCATTTTGGCGACCGTATGAAATTTGCGTGGGAGCAGGTGGCTGAAACTGCAAAGAAGGTATTTCCCTATGTATTGGTCGGAGTCGGTGTCGGCACCTTTATCCATAACTGGATACCGGAAGACTTTATCGTAAAGGTGCTTGGCGATAACAATCCGTTCGGTGTTATCCTTGCAACTGTCGCAGGTATTCCTATGTATGCAGATATTTTCGGCACAATTCCGATTGCGGAAGCTTTACTTGCAAAGGGTGCTTTGCTTGGTGTAGTTTTGTCCTTTATGATGGGTGTTACAACGCTGTCCCTGCCTTCTATGATTATGCTTCGCAAGGCAGTTAAGCCAAAGCTGCTTGCCATCTTTATTGGAGTATGTACGGTAGGAATTATATTCCTACCGAAAATGAACTGATTGCGGCAATGGAAGAAATACGGGAAAAGCCGCTGAAAACCGCTTGAAACAAAGGAAAACGGTGTAACCCTCACGGGCTACACCGTATCCTACATAAGACTATCCTTTAGAGTACGACTCTAACGACAAAGCCTTTTTTATAAATGTATTATCTTACTTTTTCTTCTTGATTACGATAACCACAACAACGGCTGCAACTACTACAACTGCTGCTACGATACCGATGATAAGACCGAGGTTAGAACCGCCCTCGCCTGTAGTGGTGGTGTCACCCTCATCGTCGCCGTATCTTACGGTATCCTTCTTTGTGGTATCCTCTTCTTCCTCTTCCTCAGCTGCTGTAGTGGTTTCGGGAGCAGCGGTGGTGGTCTCCTCGGTAGCTACTGTGGTAGTTTCGGGAGCGTAACCTGTTGCATCACCCATAGCGAGCTTAAGGCCGTAGGAACGAAGTGCGGAAGTACCGGAGTTCCAACCCTGACCGTCAGTGTGTACAAGAGGTACGGATACGTTTCTGGAAAGTGTGAAGATCTCGCCTTCGGGAGTTTCATCGGAGCTGGATGCAAATACCTTAACGTCCTCGCTCATAACCGCGCGGTCCATGTACATGATACCTACGTTGCTGATAGCACCTGCTGTAGTGATCTCCTCAGCGGTAAGCTGAACGTCACCCATAGAAGCTACCATAGTGTCGTCGATAATGGTATCCCAGGGAATCATGCACTCAAGCGCCCAACCTGTAGTGGTGGTCTTAGCAGCGCCCTTAACGGTATCGGTGATCTCAGCATCGTTTGCATGAGAACGGTAAACCTTGAACGCACCGCCCTCGAGAATGCTCATGCAGTACCAAGCGGTGAAGTCCTCGTTTGATACCATACCTGCGTCAAAGCAGGAAGCAAGGGGGTCGATACCCAGTACAAATACGTCACCGTCGTAACCGTATTCGTTCATACCCTCGTCGTTAGCCTCATCCTCGCCCTTGGAGAGAACCATGGTGGGATCAGCGATATCAGCGGCTACGTAAAGTCCGTTTGTATCCCAAGCGAAGTATACGTTACCCTTGATAATACAACGGCTGGAAGAAGCCCAAAGGGTAGGCATATTGGTATAGTCGATAACCTTAGCATCGGACCAGCCTTCGCCTGTGGAGATGTTGCCGTCGATAGTGGGTGTGTTGTTCTTTGCTACAAGAGAACCAACCTCGTTTTCTGCAGTATAGAGGTAGGTGTCAAGTGTGCTTAAATCATAAGCAAGAACGTTTACAGATGAAAGTACGAGCATAACTGCGATGAGCATGCATACGATCGTCTTTTTCATAGTTTGTTTCCTCCGTTAATATGATTCGAATTTTAACTGCGTATATTATATCATCTTTATGTAAAATATACAAGTCCTAAAATTGAATTTTTATAAATAAAGACGGCTTGGAGTTGCCTCCAAACCGTCTCTGAATTCAGTTGATAATTAGCCGTTAAGACCGCGGAAATCGTCGTAGCCCTTGAACATTACGGTAGCCTGTGCTCTGGTAGCTGTGCCGTTAGGATCAAGATATGTCTTGCCTTCCTTAGCTGTACCGGAGATAAGACCTGCTGCAACTGCCCATTCCATAGGAGTCTTAGCCCAGTCTGCAACCTTAGATGCATCGGGGAATACGGAGAGATCTTCTCTGCCTTCAACGTTAACGTTGTTCTTCTCGGAGTATACGTAGAAGAATCTTGCAACCTGTGCTCTGGTTACGGAGTTGTTAGGACCGAACTTGGTTGCGGAAAGACCGCTTGTGATGCCCTGTTCAACTGCCCAGCATACAACCTTGTTAAACCAGTGTGCAGTCTTAACGTCTTCAAAGCCTGCGTTGGTCTCTGCATACTGCTCAAGATCAACACCGTCAAGCTTAGCAAGGAGAGTAAGGAACTGTGCTCTGGTGAGAGTACCGTTGGGAACAAAGGTAGTCTCGGTCATACCGGAAGCGTAACCGCGCTTTACGCAGTACTCAACGGAAGCTGCAAACCAGTGGTTATCCTTAACGTCGATGAAGGGATTCTCATAGGGGAGAAGGTCAGTCTCGCGTGTCTCGATAACCTCACCGCACTCTGCACATGCAAGAGCCTCAATACCGGGTTTGAAGTAAGTAGGCTGGGAAACGAGAGTCCAGGACTCAACGGGAGTATGTGCGCCGTTAGCGGGGATCGTTTCAACGTTTACAACCTCACCGCAGAAGGTACAGTACTGTGCCTTCTCGCCATCCTCTGTACAAGTAGGAGCCTTGATGTCAACCCACTTGTTATTTGTTACGTCCTCGTGGGTATGAGGAGGATCAAGGGGAAGATAGCCGGTGAAGTCTTCATTCGGCACGGAGGACATTGCATAACCGTCGAACTCAAGTGCAGACTCGCCGCAGATAGAGTTGATAACAAAGGAGGAAGCGGAAAGGCTCTCTGCAGAGTTATCGGGGTTTGCAAGGATAGGAGAATATGCTGCTACAACAAAGCTGTAGATAGCATCGCTGGACTGGCTGTTTACGATATCACCCATATCAAAGATGTTAGCGTAGTTATCCCAGTCGATGTTAAGACCTGCTGTGAGGTACTTGTTGCCTGTGTCGGGATCAAGCTCATAGAATGTCTCGAATGTGATAGGATCGCCCATCTTGATGGGGAAATCAAGGTAAACTACCTTGTCGCACCAGTGGTTACCGCCACTTCTGCAAGACCAGAATACGATATCATAGTAACCGTCGTCGGGGGTACCCATAGGATTGCCGTTAAGAGGCATATAATCCATAAGGGTAAAGGAGATAGTGTGCTCCTTGATCATATCGGTCTTGGTTTCTCTGCCCCAGATGTTACCGTAACGGTAAACTTCGTTTGCAGGGATACCTGTGTAATACTCGGGAAGGTTCTTTGTGTTGTTACCTGCAGAGTACTCTGTAGCATGGTTATACTTGTCGTATACGTTAGTAAGAGCAAAGCTTAAGGTTTCGGGATATACGTCTCCAAAGTTCTCATTGAGAGCAAGAGGAGTAACTGTAGCGCTGAAGCCGTTGATAGATGTCTTGTGCTTGTTGATAGCCTTGGTAACAGCGTTGTAAGAAGCGTTAAGGCCTGTCATGAGGGAGTAGTCCTTGATGATAACAGAACCGTCATCAGCGATCTCAGCATCAACCATAAACTCTTCTTCGCCTACAACTGCGGACATACCGTTAGTAGCGGTGATCTCCCAGTCTTCGATAACGTTGTCAACACCGCTGAACTTATAGCCCTTGGTTTCAAAGTAGTCGCATCTTGTACAGTCTCTTGTCTTGATACCGTCAGCCTCGGGAGTAGCAACCTCGGTAACGTACCAGTCATCCATGTTATGACCAAGCTCGGTTATCCATGTGTCGGTATTGTGGCCGCATCTGGAGCAGTTCTTAACCTCACGGCCCTTCTTGGTACAGGTAGGATCGTAGGACTTGTCTGCGTCAAGCTTCATGTTGTGGCCGAGAGCTGCGATACGCTCGGAATATACGTTACCGCAACCGCAACGGAATATCTTAGCACCGTCTTCGGTACAGGTAGCGTCGATAGTCTCGGAATCATACTTGTGTGTATGGTCAGCAGGGAAAGCTTCGCCCTTCCACTCTGCTGCGGGGATAGTGTTTACGTAAGAAACGGTGTAATCACAAGCGTGATCGGGGAGGTACTGGTCCTTGATAGAAACCGCACCAACGGTAAGGTAACCGTCGCCTGCGTTCTTAAGACCGGTAAGGTCTACGTCGTTTCTCGCATATGTCATGGAGTTGAGATACTTCTCAGTCTTGAGAGCATAGTCGTCAGCGGTAAGAGCAGAGTGGCTTGTACCGTCAACGTTAGCGTCGGGATAGAAACCGATTACGGGAGTGTTGATATCGTCGCCTGCAACTCTCTTACCCTTGTAGTAGTCGGTACCGTTTACGTTAACGATGTAACCGTGAGTCTCATCAGCTCTTACGTTAACTACGAGACCGTAGGTAAGGTCGATCTCCATGTATCTGGAAGAGATACCGGAAGAGTCACCGAGAGCGGTCTGGGGTGAGTTTCTTGCAGTGAAGGACCAACGGTAACCGGGGTGACCGTCGTTCTGGTTAACGTAAGAACCGTCGTAGTAAACGATGTTTACGCTGGAAGCGGTCTTGGAGCCGTCGAAGTCACCGAAAACGTTGGTAACGGAGATGTAGAGAGACTGACCGTTGGTGGTCTTTGCCTTGGATGCAGGAACACCGGGGGTAGCGCCTTCGATTACGGGGATAAGGTGACGAAGACCGTTTGCATATGCCTTAACAGCGTCAGAAAGACCTGTGGTGTAGCTCTTGGAAACTTCATCAAAGCCTGCAAGAGACTCAATAGGATCCTCGTGCCAAATTACGCAAAGGCTGTTGGAAGAGTTATTGGAGTCGATAGTGAAATCGAACTGATCGGGCTCGATAACTACACTAAGACCGTCAAGCTGTGTCTTAGCCTTGGATGTGATAGCGGAAGCACCGTATGCGCCTGCAAACTCAGCATAAGTAGCTGTGTGAACAGATACGCCGCCTTCGTTCTCAGCGAAGGTAAATCCATCAGTCTTGATATTGTAATCATTACTCTTGGGAGCGATGATTGCATGGGTGGATGCAGAGTACTTACCAGCCATGGTGTTCCAGTTGGTAAGCTCAGGGGTCTCAGCAGATGCGAAGATACCCATGGGGATAATCATCGCACATACAAGGAGAACCGCGAGAACTCTCTTTAAGTTGTTCATGTTTTTCCTCCTGAAAATTGGAATATAAAATTATATTATCGGATGCAGGTATTCCCTGCATCCGAAAATTTCATATTTAGCCGTTGATACCGCGGAAATCGTCGAAGCCCTTGAACATTACGGTAGCCTGTGCTCTTGTAGCAGTACCGTTAGGATCAAGGTAGTTTACGCCGTCCTTAGCAACACCGGAGATAAGACCTGCGTTAACAGCCCACTCCATAGGTGCCTTAGCCCAGTTAGCTACCTTAGCTACGTCAGGATATACGGAAAGGTCAGCAGCACCGTCGATAGAGATGCCGTTCTTCTCGCAGTATACGTAGAAGAATCTTGCAACCTGTGCTCTGGTTACGTTAGCGTTAGGACCAAAGGTGGTTGCGGAAAGACCGCTGGTATAGCCCTTTTCTACCGCCCAGCATACAACCTCGTTGAACCAGTGAGCAGTCTTAACGTCAGCAAAGCCTGCATCTGTGGTGTCGTACTGAGTAAGATCAACGCCGTCGAGCTTAGCAAGGAGTGTAAGGAACTGTGCTCTTGTAAGCTTGCCGTTGGGAACGAATGTGGTCTCGGACATACCGGAAGCGTAACCGCGCTTTACGCAGTACTCAACGGAAGCTGCAAACCAGTGGTTATCCTTAACGTCGGTGAAGGGGTTTACATATTCCTTTACGGAAGCAACCTGCTCGCCGATCTTTTCGCCGCACTTGGAACAGAACTTTTCGAGAAGACCTGCTGTGAAGTATGTAGGCTCAACGGTGGTAACCCACTCGGAGTTCTCGTCGTGGCCTGCAGCCTCGATAGCCTCGGTCTTGAGGACCTCTGAGTTACATCTTGTACATACAAGCTTCTTGGAACCTGCCTCTGTACATGTAGGCTCAAGGGTAACTATCCACTCGCCGTCGTTGTGACCGAGAGCGTCAACCTCTACTACGTCACCAAGGATAACGTGACAGAGAGAGCATACGTCCTGCTGTGTACCCTTATCGGTACAAGTGGGAGCGGTAACAGCTACTGTGGTCTTGTTATGAGCGTTAGCGTCGATTGCGATAGCTACGGTCTCGATAACCTTGTCACATACTGTACAGCTGAGAGTCTTTGTACCCTCTGCAACACAGGTAGCAGCCTTGGTAACTACGTAGTCTGCTGCAGGAGTATGGTTGCCGGTTGCGGGGATCTTGGTGGTAGAAATCACCTTGCCGCACTCTACGCACTTGGTCTCTTCCTTACCGTCCTTACCGCAAGTGGGAGCCTTAGTGATCTCTGTCTTGGTTTCGGGATGCTGACAAGCAACCTCGCCCTTCCAGGTAGCTGCGGGATGAGTATTGATGGTTGTTACTGTGAAGTCACAGTTGTTAACTGTGGTGTTTGTACCTGTTGCACCTACTGTAAGGTAACCCTCAAAGTTTGCACCGAGACCGGAAAGATCGATGTCCTTCTGATGATAGGTCATGGAGTCGGTGTAGTTCTTTGTAAGGTTGTCGTAGTCCTCGTCCTTAAGAGCGTAGCTGTTATACTCCTTGCCCTCAAAGGTATCCTGAGAACAGTCGGGATAGTATGCGATATATGTAGCGCTGTAATAATCCTTACCGTTTACGTTTACGATATAACCAAGTCTGTCGTCCGCTCTAACCTCGAGCTTAAGGCCCTTGGAGAAGTCGATACGCTCAAATACCTGGGTAATACCGGAGTGGTCGCCGTTTGAAGACTCAGCCGCATAGTTTCTTGCAGAAAATACCCATCTGAAGCCGTTGTGACCGTCGTTCTTGTTAACGTAGCTGCCGTCATCATAGATAATGGCAACAGAGGTAGCAATGTGATCCTCTGTGTTGGAAAGCTGCTGGTTAGAGATTGTTACAACAAGAGACTTACCCTCTTCAAAGGTGATCTCACGCATACCGTTGGACATAACGTCAACAGAGTTGTAAAGACCGGTGGTGTAGCTTGCAGAAGTTTCGTCAAATCCTGCAATTCTTGTTATGGGGTTCTCTGTAATAACGAAAGAAATGTTGGAGCTTGCATTGTTGGAGTCGCACTCCATCTTAAGATCGTCGGGAGTAAGCTCAACTGTAAGGCCGTCAAGAGCGGTCTTGTGCTTGGAAGAAACAGCCGCTACGGAATATACACCTGCATTTTCCTTATATGTAGCAGTGTGAACCTTGATGCCGCCGTTTTCGTCAGCCTTATAATCAAAGCCCGTGGTTCTTATAGCATAACCGTCGCCCTTGGGAGCGATAATGCCGTTTGTACTCTTGGAATACTTAGCTGCAAGGGGAAGCCAGTTTGCCGCTACAGTTTCATCTACGGTCAGGGGATCTGCCGCGGAAACCGCTACTGCACACATGGAGAATACCATTGCAACTACGCAAAGAATTGAAATGATTCTGTTGGTAAGTTTCATAACTTGTCCTCCTAATTGATATCTAATACATTATAGCACGAATAAAATATAAAAGGAAATGTTGTTATTTAATCCAAAAAAGCGACTTATTTTATTTTTGTTTGTCTATTATGCATATATTTGTACAAAGGATTTCGGATATATTAACAAACTGCCGATTTTGTTAATTTTTTTACATATAATTAACGCAAACTCTACATTTTTTAATTTCAAAAACCGACATTTTTTATTCACACAAGAGTAATATATGAACATTACACTATTTTTAACGTATAGTTTATACAAGAGGTTAATTATGTCAGTAAACTTATATAAAGATTACCGTTCTCTGCCCAAAAACAGACATACCGAACTTATTTTGGAGCTTACAGCAAACGTTAGGGATATCAACACTTCAAATGAAGGTATAGTCATATACCAAACAGCCTTCGACGAACCTCACGAGCTATTTACCCACGACAGATTTGATCTTCTCTACGTCCTTGACGGTGATGCCGAGGCAGAGGTATGCGGCAAAAGAATACATATCCAAAAGCACAATGCTCTTTTTGTGGCACCCGGAGTCCCCTACCGTGTTTCGGCTAAGGAAAACTGTATATTGCCGGTAATATCTATAGAAAAAGGTACGTTATTCGCTCATTTTCACCGTATAAGTCTGCTTAACAACGTAATATCCGGCTTTTTTGCCGACGCTATGTGGGGAGAACTGGCTTCCGACTATCTGCTATTCACACCTTTATTCGGAACCAATACCGACCGTTTGGTTGATATGCTGCTAAGCGAGGAGATAACGAACAATCACGATTCTCAATTTATCAAAAATCAGCTGCTTATATGTATACTCGGTTATCTGTCGGCAAACACCTCTTACGAGCTGTCCAAAAACAAGATGACCAGAAGCGAGCAGATATTTAAGATACTTACGTACATACAGGACAGTTACCGTACCGTTACTTTGGAAAAGCTGGCGGAGCATTTTCATTACACAGTTCCCTACGTCAGCAAACTGATACGCAATACTACCGGACTTACCTTTACCGAGATCCTCAGAGAGATCAAATTTGACGTATGCCGTTCTCTGCTTCTCAACTCGGATCTTAAGATCAATAAAATTGCGGAGGTTGCAGGATTCCAGAATACCGACCACTTTAACCGTGTATTCAAAAAACATATGGGAATTACCCCCACCGAATTTAAGAAAAAGAAAAGTATTGACAAGTGATTTTGTGTAATATATAATAATATAAACGATTTTATTAATGAAAGGAAATCTACCATGGAAGTAACAAAGGATTCAATCGTAGGCGATGTACTCGATTTTGATAGCGAAACCGCTCAGTTCTTTTTTGAGATAGGTATGCACTGTCTCGGATGCCCTGCATCCAGAGGTGAGAGCATCGAGATGGCTTGTGCAGTTCACGGTCAGGATGCAGACCTCCTCGTTGAGAAGATTAACGAGTTTTTAGACTCCAAGAAGGCATAAAAAGGGCGGGTATTCCCGCCTTTTTTAATAGTAATATGAATTATAAATTAAACAAACGACTACTCTGCGCCGCTTCCTTTGTGGAAAAGGGCGCGTCTGTTGCGGATATCGGCTGTGATCACGCCTATCTGCCTATATATTTAATAAAGGAAAATATTGCGCGTTCAGTGGTGGCCTGCGACATAAACGAAGGTCCCTGCGAGACCGCAAGGGAGAATATACGTCGCAAGGGCTTAAGTAAGGTCATCTCGGTAAGATGTACAGACGGACTTTGCGGCATTGAGGACTTTGCTCCCGATAATATCGTTATCTGCGGTATGGGCGGAGACCTTATATTCCGTATAGTATCAGAGTCCGAATATACAAAGAGCAAAAAGCCTCTTTTGATATTACAGGCTATGACTAAGGTAAGCGAGCTTCGCGCTTCCCTTTTGGAAAACGGCTACGATATAGTAAACGAAGCTCTTGTATACGACGACAGACTATACGAAGTTATCGTATGCCGTTACGACGGTACAAAGCGAGAGTGGAACGAGGTCGAACTGCTTACCGGCAGATATGCCGCAAAGGATGAACTGTATATACAGCAGCTTGACAAGCTTATAAAGCAGTATGCCGTTATAGTTGACGGCAAACATAAGGCCGCCGGTATAGACACCGTAAAGGAAGAAAAAATACTTGAGGAGTTACAGAATGAACGTAACAGAGTTATATAGATATTTTGATACCGTTATCCCCGCAGAGCTGAGCGAAGACTGGGACAACGACGGACGTATGCTTATTTCCTCTGATAAGGAGATTAAAAACGTTCTTGTAGCCTTGGACGTTACCCCCGAGGTAACAGAGGTTGCGATAAAGGGCGGATATGATCTTATAGTTACCCATCATCCTCTCATTTTTAAGCCTTTGAAGGGTATAATAGACCCTATGCTCGTTTCGCTTATACAGGCTGAGGTTTCGGTATTCTCCTTCCACACCAGACTTGATACCGTCAGCGGTGGTGTCAACGACTGCCTTGCGGCAACCCTTGGACTTAAAAACACAGAGCCCTTCTGCGAAATGGGCAGAGTGGGTGATATAGATGAGATACCCTTTGATGAATTTGTCATCAATGTAAAGAAGGTTCTTGGCTGTTACAGAGTAAATTACGTTAAGGGTGAGGACACCGTCAAAAAAGTGGCTCTCTTAGGAGGCGGCGGTAAGGACTTTTGGGCGGACGCTGCAAAGGTGGCTGACGTTTATATTACCGGTGAGATGTCTTATAACACCATGCTTGACGCCCACAAGGCAGGATTTTCTGTTATAGAGGCCGGACATTTCCACACCGAATTCCCCGTATGCGAGCGCATCTGCGACCTGCTTCTGGACGCAGACGGAAGCTTGAACGTGGATATAATGAAATTTTATCCGGTGAAAACAGTTTAAACTGTTTACAAGTATAAAAAAATATTGTATAATATATTGATATCTGCATTTGGAGGATAAACCGTGATAATTCAACTTGAAGAAGCAAAGCGCTCCCTTATAGCACTTGAACCTGAGCTTAAGGAGCTTGGCTCTGCACTTAAAATAGACGCTCTTAACGAAGAGTTAAAGGAGCTTGACGAAAAGACTTCTCAGCCCGACTTCTGGAACGATGCCGAAAACTCCGGTAAGGTGCTTCAGCGTCAGAAGGCTGTTAAGAGCAAGATAGAAAAATACGAGGGTCTTATGACCAAGCACGAGGACACTATGGTTCTGTGCGAGATGGGTATAGACGAAAACGACGAATCTGTTGTAGAGGAAGTTCAGGCAGAGCTTAAGGCTCTGACAGAGCTTTCGGAACAGATGAAGATAGAGGTGCTGCTCTCAGGTGAGTATGACCGAAACAACGCTATCGTATCCTTCCACCCCGGTGCCGGCGGTACCGAGGCGCAGGACTGGGCTCTTATGCTCTACCGTATGTACACCCGTTGGGGTGAAAAGCACGGCTATAACGTTAAGCTTATCGACTGGCTTGACGGTGAAGAAGCAGGTCTTAAGAGCGCTACCATTATGGTGGAGGGCGAAAACGCTTACGGTTACTTAAAGAGCGAAAACGGTGTTCACCGTCTCGTTCGTGTTTCCCCCTTCGACTCTTCCGGACGCCGTCATACATCCTTTGCCTCTGTTGAGGTAATGCCCGAGTTTGATGACGACAACTCTATAGAGCTGCGTGACGAGGACCTTGAGATCACCGCTCACCGTTCCAGCGGTGCGGGCGGTCAGCACGTCAACAAGACAGACTCCGCTATCCGTATAGTTCACATTCCTACAGGTATCGTAGTTGGTTGTCAGACCGAGCGTAGTCAGCTCCAGAACAAGGAAACCGCACTTAAGATGCTTAAGTCAAAGCTGCTGGAGATCAAGGAAAGAGAAAAGCTTGAAAAGATCGAGGATATCCAGGGTAATAAGACCAACATAGAGTGGGGCGCACAGATCCGCAGCTACGTATTTATGCCCTATACCCTTGCCAAGGATACCCGTACAGGTTATGAGGACGGTAACATCCAGGCTGTTATGGACGGCGAGATCGACGGCTTTATAAACGCTTATCTCAAGCAGAACGCCAATACCTGAGGAGGACGCTAAAATGTTAAAGAAGACAAAGTTTTTTGTAGGCATTTCCCTTTTAGTTCAGTCTGTTACCTTTCTTACTTTATTCGTAATTCTCTGGGCAAAGCAGAAGAGCCTTTGGAGAACATTCCTTATCATCGGTCTTGCGGGCGGTGTTGCAGGAACCCTGCTCACCTACAAGGCATTCAAGGAGGACAAGCAGTTCAAAGCTATGATGGCAGCGGTAGACAGCCTCTGCGATTATGACGAGGACTATGACGACGACTTTGAGATAATGACCGACGATACTGCAACCGAAGAAGATTTTGAATAGTAAAAAACACATCGGATATGCCCAGCGTTCTTAAGGACAGCTTAAACCCCGAAACAAAATTTTGTTTCGGGGTTTGTTGTATAAGGTATTAGGATTTTCATAGAATCGTGGAAGATGGTACACATCTTCCCTGCTCGTTAAAGGACCGGACATTTTTATCTTGTATAACTATGATCATTTACACAAAACAATAACCTAACCAAATCATTAAGCGGTCTTTTGTTTTTCAGCGGATGTACAAATCCTATGTTATACACAAACGAAACTATATCCTTTGTCTGCTGCGGATTCCA
>JBGUUX010000021.1:0-22454 GCA_045133915.1 Eubacteriales bacterium
CCCAATTTAGTTTTTGGAAAAACCCGAAGAGAAAATGTATTGTAAGACTTTTTTTATCAAATTCAATACTTACCGGCCTAAATAAAAGTGCGATAAATAAAACAAACAAAACGATAAATGCATATAGCATATTTTCACCTGTTTCGTTGCCTACAACAAAACTTAACAAACAGCCAAATGTGACAATAAGCCAAATAGACATACAAATCATCCAATGTATGTTATAAACCTTTTTATGCATAGTATCGCCGCCTCAAAGACATTATATCATGTAGTTTGAGATGGATCAAGAAAATAGTGATATTCTGCGCTTTGCGCAGAGTGGTATTTTTGATAAATCAAAAGTGATATTTTATTCGCCAATAAACTGCCGAAGGCAATATCACTCGGCGAAATCGAATATAACTGCGAAGCAATACAACTCGCCGTAAGGCGAATAAAACTGGCGTTGTATCCTTACGGGTACAACGCCTACGGATGTCTTTTGTTGTATAGCTGCAGAAATTATTCCTGCTCAAATACGATAAAGCTTGCAGCACCAAGAACCAGTCTGTTGCCTTCAAAGGTAACGTTCTGGTTGAGCAGTACCTCTTTGCACTTGGGAGCATCAAAATATCTGGTAGCATCCGAGGGGTTGATGGCTACAAGATACTTCTTACCTTCAGCCGCTCTTTCAAATACAAAGGGATAAGAGGGAAGAAGGATCTCAAACTCGCCTTCGGGATGGAACGCAGGGATATCACGGTGAAGCTTGATTATCTTCTTAACGAAGTTGAGTACAGAGTCGGGATCCTTTATCTGTGCTTCAACGGTAGGCGCACCCTCGCGGTTATCGGTGGGAAGGTAGGGGGTATCGCTTGTAGAGAAGCCGTGGTTCTTTTCGTCGTTCCACTGCATGGGGGTTCTTGCACCGGTTCTGATATAACCGCCTTCCTTTGAGGGCAGACCCTTGAGGTAATCCATACCTATCTCGTCACCGTAGTATACAAAGGGAACACCGGGCATGGTGAAGAGGAATGTAAGCGCCGCCTTAACTTCATCGGTATCTCTCATATATGCAAGACGCTGCATGTCGTGGTTACCGGTTATCATACCGATATAGCCCTTACCGCGGGTGTTTTCAAGGTCAAAGAGATATCTGTCAAGATATTCGTTGATGTTACCCTTACCCTCTCTTGAGAAGTAGCTGTGACCGGTAAAGTCACTGGTGGTGTTTCTGCCCTTCTCGTATCTGAAGAGGGAACGGTATGCGGTAGGACCGCTGTGGAGAAGGAAGTCGAGGTGGAAACCGCATCTTACAGCTTCTTCGGGGAACGCCCACTCTGCAATGAGAAGTACCTCGGGATTTCTTTCTTCTATATGTCTGCGTACCTCGTGCCAAAGCTCAGAGGTCTTTTCCTTTGTGATGTCGCCCTTGATAAGATGAGCTGCCATATCAACACGGAACGCGTCTGTACCCAGATCCATCCAGAAGTCGATGATGTTCATAAGCTCCTTACGCATAGCAACACAGTCGGGGTGGTCTACGGGCAGCTCCCAGGGATTTGCGGGATTGGGGTTAGCGTAACCGTAGTTAAGTGCGGGCTGGCTCCAGAAGAAGTTGTTTATTACCTTAGCGTCTCTTTCACCCAGACTTGCAATACCCACACCGTCGTCAAAGGACTCGTTTGTCCAGATATAGCGGTTGGTGTACTCGTTCTTTTCTACCTTTGCAGACTCGATAAACCAAGGATGATCGATAGAGGTATGACCTGCAACAAGGTCAAACATAACCTTCATTCCGCGGGCGTGAGCCTCGTCACACATTCTCTTGTAGTCCTCGTTTGTACCGTATCTGGGAGCTACGCTGTAGAAGTCGGTAACGTCGTAGCCTGCATCACGGAAAGAACTTGCGTTGATGGGGTTGAGCCAGATGGCGGTAAAGCCCAGATCCTTGATATAATCCAGCTTTTCGATTATACCCTGAAGATCACCGATACCGTCTCCGTTTGTGTCGTTGAATGACTGGGGGTATATCTCGTATACCACCGCATCGCTTAACCAATTTTTCATAACATTCACCTGCCGAAAATATATTTTAAATTTATTTGTTTACCACCTACCATTATACTTTATTTTTGTTCGGATTACAATACTTTACGGTTTTTTTATGGTTGACAGGGTATGTTTTTGCAGATATAATTAACATACTAAGCTATAACGGAGCGTTTTATGAAATACAGAAAACTTGGAAATACAGGTATGACGGTAAGCGAGATATCTCTCGGCTGTGAGCATCTTCAGGGCAAGAGCTATGAGCTGATAAAGGAGGTCATTGATGCCGCAATAGAAGAGGGTATTAATTACCTTGACGTCTTTATGAGTGAACCTAACGTCCGTACCAATATAGGTAAAGCCCTTGCGGGTCGCCGTGAAAAGGTTATGATACAGGGACATATAGGTGCCTGCTGGGTAGACGGTCAGTATAAGGTAAGCCGTGATATTGACGAATGTACCGTAGCCTTTGAGGATCTGCTAACAAGACTTGATACCGACTATATAGACGTCGGCTTTATCCACTTTGTGGATAAGCTCACCGATTGGGAAAGTTTACCCGACAGCGAAATGATGAAGTACGCCCTTTCGCTTAAGGAGAAGGGAATTATCAAAGCGATAGGTATGAGCTCCCACGATCCCGTAACCGCAAGGAAGGGGGTGGAGAGCGGTCTTATAGACGTGCTTATGTTCTCCCTTAATCCCGCATATGATCTTGTTCCCGGGGAGCAGGATATGACCGCAACACAGGGGACGGTTCTGTGTGTTGATTGAACAAGCGGAGAAAGGCTGATTTCTCAGCCTTTCTTTCAATTTTCCGGTGTTATTATTAATAGTGTATATTGTATATTGTTATATAAATACTCCTTAGTTGTAATTATAAAGGTTATTGACAAGTGTAGTTTTTGTTGATAAAATATTATCGTTAAATAAGTAATAATGGGGACGTTCTCCACACGTAGAACCGTCCCCTGTGTTACTTCAATGACATCGAAATGGTTAATAAAGGGAAGTTATGGAAACTATAAAGATTAAAAAAATAATATTGAAGTGGGTTATGTGCCTAATTGTTGCCTTTGTTATATATATTCTTTATACTTCTCTATTAAATTGCCGTTGTCCGATAGAATTCAAACAGAACGAATTGTTGGTTTCGAACGGAAATGTTATTAAGACAAAATGGATTGAATATCATCCGGGGAGTAGAAATTCATCGTTTGATTATATAATACAACTGGATAATGAATTATATTTCTACGTTGGTCCGAATTTACGAAAAACAGGGTTTGACATAGAAAGTTTTGAAGATAATATTGAAAATCAAAGATATACAATTCAGTATTCGGAAAATATAACCCGTACCTATCGAACGGAATCCAAGACATCCATTACTGCATATTGTGTTGTTTCGATTTCAAATGATACAGATGATTATATTACTCAAGAAATGTTTTTTGAGATTATGTATAAAGCACGCAGAATATATATGGTTGGTTATTATTCGGTAGTATTTCTTTTGTTTTTTCCTGTATTTCTTGAAACTTGTATTGAATTATCGTTCTATATAGAAAGTATAAAAAAAGGCAAGAAGCGAAGAAAGAAATCAAGAAAGGCGAAAATCAGGGGACGGTTCGAGACCACTGAAAAAGAAGGTCAAAAATAGCAAAATTGAGTCGTAACACAGGGGACGGTTCCCTGATCGTATAGAAAAAAGGCTGAGAGATCAGCCTTTTTTTATTATCCCCTTGACAAAATCAATACTTCGTGATACGATGTATATCGTAGAAGGAGGTATTGTATGGATATACAGTTAAAAAGAGGCGTTCTTGACGTGTGCGTGCTTGCCGCCATCAAGGATGAGCCTTCCTACGGATATAAGATAATCAAGGATCTCAAGCCTTATATAGAACTGTCCGAGTCTACCCTTTATACCATCCTCAAGCGTCTTGAGGGGGCGGGGACTTTGACGGTCACCACTGCAGAGCACGGCGGACGGCTGAGAAAGTACTATAACATAACAGATACGGGCATACGCCGTATCGAGGATTTTAAAGCAGAGTGGTCGGAGCTTATGTCTATCTACCGCTTTGTGGCAAAGGAGGATAAGGATGAATAAGGCAGAATTTCTTGACGCTTTGCGTAAAGCTCTTTCTGGACTTCCAAAAGACGAGGCAGAACAGCGTATTGAGTTCTACGCTGAGATGATAGACGACCGTATAGAGGACGGCTTAAGTGAGGAAGAGGCAGTTATGGATATCGGCAATATAGATGATATAGCCGATCAGATAACGGCGGATATACCTTTGGGTAAGATAGTAAAGGAAAGGATAAAACCTAAGAAAAAATTAAGCGGATGGAATCTTACGCTTATCATTCTCGGTTTTCCCGTATGGCTGCCGATTTTGGCAGCGGTATTTGCGGTGGTTGTTGCTGTTTATGCGTGTATATGGGCTGTAGATATCTCGCTTTGGGCGGCATTTGCATCGGTTGCAGGTTCTACCTTGGGCGGTATGGCTGTGTCGGTAATGTACTTTGTACAGGGTGAAACTACTATATCGGTTGCGGTGTTGGGTGCGGCCCTTGTATGTGCGGGACTTTCAATTCTTTTCTTCCTTGGTTGCAAGGCGGCTACAAAGGGCATTATTCTTTTGACAAAAAAACTTGCGCTTGGTATAAAGCGTCTCTTTGTTAGAAAGGGGGATAACAATGACTAAGGCTGGAAAAATATGGCTTATTGCAGGTATTGCATTAATAGTTATAGGTTGTATTATTTTTGGAGGTGTGATGATGGCGCTTAAATTCGATTTCAAAAAGCTGTCTACGTCAAAATATGAGACCAACGAATA
This sequence comes from Eubacteriales bacterium, assembly GCA_045133915.1. Classification (GTDB taxonomy): domain Bacteria; phylum Bacillota; class Clostridia; order Oscillospirales; family CAG-272; genus RGIG7300. The sequence goes on from JBGUUX010000021.1 coordinate 4,881, forward strand.
CGTTATAGCAGATAGCTATACCGATATTAGTATAGATACCGATACGGCAGATATCCTGTTTGTTCCTTACAAGGGAAGTGAAACGAGGGTCGTTTGCTACGAGGATATAAGATCCAAGCATACCGTCAAGGCAGAAAACGGTACTCTTATTATAACGAACGTAAATAATATGAAGTGGTATGACCGTATTGGTATAAACTTTGATACTCCCAAGATAACCGTCAATATCCCTGCAGGCGGGTACGGAGATATTAAGGTGGACGTAACTACCGGTGATATGGAGTTACCGACAGGACTTAACTTTAACAATATTCAACTTACAGTTACTACTGGTGATATAACCAATCGTGCTTTGGCTACGGGAGCAATTAAAATAAAGACCACTACCGGAGATATCTGCGTAGAAAATGTAAGTGCGGGCTCCCTTGACCTCAGCGCGACCACAGGTAAAGGAAAGGTTACAGGCTCATCTGTCGTCGGGGATATTGACGTAAAGATATCCACGGGTAAGATGAATATTACCGACGTTACCTGTACCAACCTTACCGCCAAAGGAACTACGGGTGATTTGAGTTTAAAGAACGTAATTTTAAAAGGCAAATTTAATATCAAGCGTTCTACGGGTGACGTCAGACTTTACGGCTGTGATGCGGCAGAGCTTTATATCAACACCACCACAGGCGACGTTAAGGGAACTCTGCTTAGTGGTAAGACCTTTACCGCCAATACAACTACAGGGGATATAGATATTCCCGACAACACCGACAGTGGAGCTTGTAACATCAAGACCACCACAGGCGATATTAAAATAGAGATAGAACCCTCGGCATAAGCCGAGGTAGACTGTCGAAAAAGTCGGTCGGACGTGTGAAATAAATAATTATTTGGGTTTAACTCTCCAATTGACGGATATTGATTAACTATTAGTTTTATCACCAGGTTTAGTCTGATAAGCATTCAAGGACGGCATAAACGTCGAGTTTATGCCGTCCTTTCACACTTTTCCGCGAAAAGGCTCACTACTGTACTTAGTACACCTACGGAGCCTTTTCACGAAAACCTACCTTCCTTTTTCGAAGTCTGCCAGCGTGTCGATAGATTTATCGACACGCTGATACCCTCGGCATAAGCCGAGGGTCTTTTATTGACAAAACACCTCTGTAGTGGTATAATTTAAGGTTGAAGGCGGTGAAAAAATGAAGATATTATTTATTGACGCTTGTGTAAGAGACTGTTCCCGTACAAGAGAGCTGGCAGAGCATCTTTTGTCAAGGCTGACGGGTGTTGCAACCAAGCTTGAGCTTAACGGTGCCGATATACATTCCATCGATGCCGTCGACCTTGCGGCAAGAGATCTGGGAGCACCCTACTGCAAAAAACATGCAGAACAGTTTGCCGAGTCGGATATTATCCTTATTGCCGCACCTTACTGGGATATGTCCTTTCCCGCTTTGCTCAAGGAGTATATAGAAAATATATGCGTTTCAGGCGTCACCTTCAGATACGAAAACGACCGTCCCGTGGGACTTTGCAAGGCAAAGAAGCTTTATTACGTTACCACCGCAGGAGGACCTTTTGTTCCCGATTTCGGTTACAACTACGTTGCCGCTCTTGCGCGTAACTTTTTCGGCATACCCGAGACCCGTTGCTTCTCTGCAGAGGGACTTGATACCTACGGTAACGCCCCCGAAGCTATACTTTCGGAAGCCAAAAGGGAAATAGACCGTGAAGCGCTCTGATTTTGACATATATATATCCGAGAGCTACGGTATAGATGCCGACTATCCCTTTGAAGACACAAAGACGGCAGTATACCGACATCCTTCAAGCAAAAAGTGGTTTGCCATAGCTATGGATATCCCCAAAAGATATCTCGGTATCCCGGGGGAAGAGCATATAGACGTAGTCAATTTAAAATGTGATCCCATGATCATCCCCGATATTATAGCCGAAGGTATCGTATACCCCGCTTACCATATGAACAAAACTCATTGGATAAGCCTGCCCCTTGACGGCTCACGTGATGACGCTACGGTAATGTGGCTTCTTGATATCAGCTATAAACTTACAGATAAAAGGAAAAAGAAATAACATGGAAATACTCTATTCTGATGAAAATATAATAGTATGTGTCAAGCCCGTAGGTCTTGACTCTGAGCACGGTGTTCCCGACCTTCTTCGTGAAGAGCTTGGAGGGGAGATATTCACCCTCCACCGTCTCGACTTAAACGTAGGCGGTGTTATGGTGTATGCACGTAACAAGGAAAGCGCCGCAGAGCTCTCAGCCGTGATCCAAAACGGTGAGATGATAAAAGAATATCTTGCGGTAGTTCACGGTGCACCCCCTGCAGAGGGCGACTGGGAGGATCTTCTTTACAAGGATGCCCGTAAGAACAAGGTATTCGTGGTAGACCGTATGCGCCGCGGTGTCAAGCGCGCAAGGCTTGAGTATAAAAGACTGTCAAAGGGCAAGACCTCTCTTGTCCGTGTACGTCTGCACACAGGACGCAGCCACCAGATAAGAGTGCAGTTTGCTTCCCGTAAGTTCCCCTTGGTGGGCGATCATAAGTACGGCGCAAGAGATAACGAAACTGCCCCCTTGCTCTATTCCTGCAAGCTTACTTTCCCTTATAAGGGTGAGACCGTAAGCTACGAATCTACCCCCGAGTGGTAAAATATTTTTGCCGTAGGCAAAAACTTCACTTTTGTTTTGAAGGAACAAAAACTTCACTGTAATTTATTACAACTTCACTTGCCGAAAGGTAAACTTCACCAACTATAGCGTTGCTTAAGCTTGGTGGAGTTGCCTCGGTAATGAAGTTTTTTTCTTTTTGCGGAACCAATTACATTAATCAATTCTTAAACATTTACCCTCTTTCAAATTAATCTATATGAGTTTATAATATAACCAAGAGGTGATACGATGTACAACATTCTCATATGCGATGATGACAAGGATATAGTAAACGCATTGAAGATCTATTTAAGCGATCCGTCTTACAGACTTTACGAGGCATCTGACGGTTTAGAAGCTCTTGGGGTGATGGCAGAGCAGGATATCCATCTTGTACTTATGGATATTATGATGCCTAAGATGGACGGGATATCTGCAATGGTCAAGCTTCGTGGGCACAGCAACGTTCCCGTGATACTTATAACTGCAAAAAGCGAGGATCAGGACAAGATATTGGGACTAAACGTAGGCGCAGACGATTATATAACCAAGCCTTTTAATCCTATGGAGGTAGTGGCAAGGGTAAAGAGTCAGCTTAGACGGTATATGCAGTTAGGCTCGGGCAGGGTAAGTCCTACGTTCATCACCGTAGGCGGTATAGAGCTTGACGATAATACCAAGAGGGTGTTGTGCGACGGAGATGAGATAAGCCTTACGCCCACCGAGTACGAAATATTAAAGCTTCTTATGACAAACACGGGCAAGGTATATTCCCCAAGAGATATATACCGTGAGATATGGAGGGAGAACCCCGTGTCAGGAGACAACAGTATTGCGGTGCATATAAGACATATCAGAGAAAAGATAGAGATAGATCCCGCAGAGCCCAGATACCTTAAGGCGGTCTGGGGTCACGGCTATAAGATGGAGGGGGATAAAAAATGAAGCATTGGTACAGAACCATAGGAGCAAAGGCGGTATGCTTTGTGCTCTGTATATTATCACTTATAATGACGGTTACAAGTGTTTTTGCGGCGGTTGTAATGATATCTGTCGATATATATATACAGCCCGAGGGGGTAGTTGCCGAGAGCCTTAACCGAGAGCATATACGTCATAACGTATACGATATAGCCTTCAGATCGCTTGATATCTACGGTTATACCAAGCAAAGTCTGCTGGACGACTATTCGGGTGACAAGACCAATATGCGCTTTTGCTTTTCGGATATCAAGAGCGGTAAAACAATAGCCGAAAACGGATATGACACGGATGCTTCGGAAAGGGTGTACAGCTTCCTGTTTGATAAGGTTGTACATATAGACGGCAGTTTTGATATAGAAATGTTTTACGGTGACGAGAAGGTATCTGCCGACTATGTCCTTAACGTATATATCGATCCCTCCATGAAGATATACGACGGCTTTGCGTTTATAAGAGATGCGGTAGCTATAGCGTACGCCCTTAAATACTGGATATACGCCATAGGACTTTTATGTCTTGGACTATGCATAACTACCTTCGTTATACTTATGTGTGCCTCGGGCAGGAGAAAGGGTACCGAAGAGATCGTTCCCGGAATATTAAATATCGTTCCCATAGATATTCTTACCGCCTTGACTGCTTTTATCTCTGTTTACGGAATATATCTTGTAATAGACGTATTATATACGGGTGAGGCGGCAATGGTTGCCATGCTTATTGCATGGGGTGTGGCTGTAGCGAATATGTTTTTGGGACTCTGTATGAGTATAGCATGCCGTGTAAAGCTAAAAACGCTGTTTTCGGGTACCTTTGTATGGTGGGGTCTTAAGCTTATATTCAGAATATTAAAGGCAGTATGCAGAGGTATAGGCAGAGGCTTTAAGACGTTGTTTTCTCTTGTACGCCGTATACCTTTAGTGTGGAAGACGGCTCTTATAGTAACGGCAAACTTTTTCGTTGATCTTTTACTCTTTTTTATGGCAATAGATTGGTCGTGGTATGCCGAGTTTTATTTTACGCTGTATACGGTAAAGAGTATTTTTGTTGCAGGAGCGATAATATATGTCGCTCTGTCCATGAGAACTCTGCAGAAGGGCGGAGAGGCTATAGCCAAGGGGGACGTCAGCTACCGTGTAGATACACACCGTATGTTGTGGGATTTTAAACGTCACGGCGAAAACCTCAACAGTATATCCGACGGTGTAAGCCTTGCACTTGAACAGAGATTGCAGAGCGAGCGTACCAAGGCAGAGCTTATAACCAACGTATCTCACGACATCAAGACACCGCTGACCTCTATAATCAATTATGCCAATCTTATCTCCGAGGAGACTGAGCGCGAAAAAACCAAGGAATATTCAGAGGTGTTGGTGCGAAAGTCAGAGCATCTTAAACGATTGTTGGAGGATCTTGTGGAGATATCCAAAGCAACTACGGGTAATCTCGAGGTGTCCCTTACTCCCTGCGATGCGGGAGTACTCTTAAACCAGGTTGCAGGAGAGTTTGAAGACAGATGCCGAAGTGCTGAGCTTGAACTTATTACGTCTCTTCCCGAAACTCCTATACGTATTATGGCAGACAGCCGTCGTATATGGAGAGTATTTGAAAACCTAATGAACAACGCCTGCAAGTATTCTCTTACAGGATCCCGTGTTTATCTTACCCTGACAAGGGAAGGAAATAAGGTACTGTTTATCTTCCGTAACACCTCGCGCACAGCACTTAATATTTCTCCCGATGAGCTTATGGAGCGTTTTGTACGGGGAGACGGTTCCCGTTCTACCGAGGGTAACGGCTTGGGTCTTTCTATTGCACAAAGCCTCACCGAGTTGCAGAAGGGAACTATGGATATAACTATAGACGGAGACCTCTTTAAGGTAACTCTTACTTTCCCCTGTGTGTAAATGATTGACAAACAGCATATACGGTGATATAATTATATATATTAAATAGAGTACGGATATTCCGTACTCTATTATCTTATGAGGTCATAATGAATTTAACTTTCACCTTCTTTTTTAACAGTATACTGTTAGGCATAGGCCTTGCTATGGATGCTTTTTCGGTATCTATGGCAAACGGTCTCAACGAGCCCTGTATGCGCCGCCGCAAGATGTGCGGTATTGCAGGTATGTTCGGATTCTTTCAGGCGCTTATGCCGATGATAGGCTGGTTTTTGGTACATAATTTAGTTATGTATTTTCATGCCGTAGAGCCCTTTATTCCGTGGGTAGCTTTAGTACTTCTGGGATTTATAGGCGGTAAGATGATATACGAGGGCATCACAAACGACTGTGACTGCTGCGAAAAGCCGGGTATAGGCTTCTGGGCTTTGGTGGTGCAGGGAATTGCAACCTCTATAGACGCTCTTTCGGTGGGTCTCACCATATCCGAATACAACTTTACCGAGGCTCTGCTTGCTTCGCTCATCATCGCCGCAGTTACCTTTGGTATCTGTATGGGCGGTCTTGTCATTGGACGTAAGGCAGGAACCAAGCTTTCGGGCAAGGCAGGTATACTTGGCGGCGCCATACTTGTATTCATCGGCTTTGAAATTCTTATAAAGAGCTTTTTATAATATGGAAAATTTTATTTGTGCTTCAATAGATATAGGCACTACCACGGTATCTGCGGTAGTTCTCGATATATTAAACGAAAAGCAGCTTGAGTGCTTTAATATGGATAACTCTTCGGATCTAGAGACAGGGCATAGCTATGAGCGTATGCAGGATCCTAAGAAGATATTACAGATAGTCAAAGCGCTTTTAAAAAAGATATACGACAAGTACCCCCGTGTTATCTCCCTTGGCTTTACCGGTCAGATGCATGGTATCCTCTATGTTGATAAGGAGGGTAACGCGGTATCTCCCCTCTATACCTGGCAGGATCAGAGGGGTGAAGAATTTGTCAATGAGATGAAGGTAGCCACAGGCTACGCTCTTTCGGCAGGCTACGGACTTGTGACCCATTATTACAATATGAAGAAGGGTCTTGTTCCCGAAAACGCTTATACATTCTGTAGTATTATGGACTATGCAGTAATGCAGATATCAGGTCTTACCGAGCCTAAGGTACACCCGTCGGTAGCAGCCAGCTTCGGACTCTTTGACATTAAAGCAAATGCCTTTGACAAGACCGCTCTTTCTACCCTCGGTATAGATATCGCTCTTCCCGAGATCGTGGGTGATACCGTTATAGCGCGGTACGGCAAAACACAGATAAGTCCCGCCATAGGCGACAATCAGGCAAGCGTTTTCGGTTCTGTCAAGGACGAGGAAAACAGCGTGCTGGTCAACTACGGTACAGGCTCACAGGTGTCTGTTATAACCGATATGACTACAGCGCACGCTCCCCTTGAGGTAAGACCCTATATCGGCGGCAGAAACATCGTCTGCGGCTGTGGGCTTTGCGGCGGATATTCCTACGCTCTGCTTGAACAGTTTTTCTCGGGCTATGCCAAGGCTCTCGGCATAGAGGACAACCAGTACAAGACTATGGACACTCTTGCCGAAAAGGCATATAACGAAGGTAAGGAACCTCTTAGTGTATCCACACTCTTCAAGGGAACACGCGCTGATGCTGATATCCGCGGTTCTGTAATGAATATAGGAACCGATAACTTTACCCCCGAACAGCTCATCCTCGGCGTTGACTACGGTATGGCAAAGGAGCTTTACGATATGTACCGCTACAGCGGAGCAGGGGATAAGACTACCCTTGTAGCCTCGGGTAACGGAGTACAGAAAAACAAGGTACTTCAAAGATATCTTGCCGATATGTTCGGTATGACTCTCAAGCTTCCCGCAAAGGGCGAGGAGGCGGCTATGGGTGCGGCTATGTACGCTTTCTATTGCCTTGATCCTAATCCCGATATGCTGAAGGATGCAAAGGCGTGTATAGAATATAAATAATTGCAAAAAATACTCCTATCTCAAATAGGAGTATTTTTTATGTATAAGAAAAAGCAGGATGCTACCGATTATTCTAAGGATGCCTTCCTTGATAATCCCGTAGCCTCACCAAACGAGTGTACAGGCTACAGCCAGCGCACACGTATAGATGCCGAAGAGGCGCAAAGCCTTGCCGATCTCATGGATGCTACGGTCAAGACCGAGGACGCCGAAATAAGATAACAGGAAGCCAAGGCTTCCTGTTTTAATTTTTTACTCTTTTTCTGTATTCACTTGGAGATACTCCGTATCGCTGAGTAAAGCACCTTGTAAAATAAAAGGGGTCACAGTAGCCAAGCTCGGTGGAAATATCCTTGATAGAACGGTCGGTGGTACGCAGCTGTTGTTCTGCGGTAAAATAAAGTCTGTCGGAAATGTACTTTCCCAGGGGCTGCTTCATCTCGTCACGGAACGCCTTTTGCAGTCGGCTCTCGGATGTGTATAGCTCTGACGCTATTTTTGATGCGGTAAGCGCAGATTTCAGATTTTCGTCGATATAAGCAATAGTCTGCTCCACCAAGGGGGAGTATCTGGGCACGGGTGTAAACTCTGTACCGCCTATCTCCATACCCATGGATATTATATCCCACAGCCACGCCTTAAGACGCATAACTGCGTACATATCGTTGTTGTTAAAGAGGTACATAGCCTGCTCTATATCCTCACCTCTGTTTGGTATACATACGGGAGCCTTCATGGTTGAAAACATATCGCTGTTGTTACTTTGAAGCAGATTGATATGAAAATACAGCTTTTCAAGAGAGGTCTTGCACTTGTATCTCATCCTTATACCTGTGGGAAGGATATAGATATTTCCCTCGGTCATAGGCAACTCACCGCCTCGGTAGGTTATGGTACCCTCGCCTTTTGTAATACAGTACACTCTTGTAAACAGAGGCTTAAGGTCGCTGTATCCCGCGCCCTTATCAAGCTTGGCGTAGCATAGCTCGGATATGTCAAGATGCATGCTGCTTATTTCTTTGTTAAATAATGACGGTGTACTTTCTATCATACAAAATCTCCATACTTTTTAACGAAATATCCATAGTATATATCTGAATTATAATGTATAATTAAGATAATGTCAATAATAAGGAGAAATATATATATGTACGTTGCAAATTTTCCCACCCCTACACAGAGAGTTGTTGAATACGAAAAATTAGGTTACGGTATGTTCCTGCATTACGGTCTCTACTCAGAGCTGGGCAGAGGCGAGTGGGTATACCATATGGAAAAGCAAGATATGAAGGAGTACGAAAAGCTTGCGGAAAAGTTTACCGCAAAGGACTTTGACGCAGAGAAGATAGTTCTTGCGGCAAAGGCTGTAGGCTGTAAGTACGTTAACCTCACCACCCGTCACCACGACGGCTTTGCGCTTTACGATACCAAGGGTATGTCTACCTTTGATTCACTCCACGCCCCCAACTGCGGACGTGACCTTGTCCGTGAGTTTGTGGATGCTTGCCATAAGCATGATATGGTGCCCTTCCTTTATCACACCACAATCGACTGGCACGAAAAGAGCTTCTATGACGATTTTGACAATGAGTATCTCGAATACCTCCGTAAGAGCGTTGAGATCCTCTGTACCAACTACGGTAAGATAGGCGGCTTTTTCTTCGACGGTAACTGGTGGCACCCCAAGAAGGACTGGAAGCTGGACGACCTCTACGGCACCATCCGTAAGCATCAGCCTGATGCTATAATTATCAACAATACAGGTCTTAACAATCTGGGTCGCGCTATCCATCACGAGATAGATGCGGTTACCTTTGAGCAGAACGGCGTTCGTGAGCCCATCGACCGTGACGGCAGACCCTTCTACTTTGCAGGTGAGACCTGCATGACACTCAATACACATTGGGGTATCGCCCACAAGGACTTTAACTACAAGTCTCCTGCAGACGTTATCCGTACCCTTGCAGGATGCCGTGCGGCAGGCGTAAACTATCTGCTTAACCTTTCTCCCACAGCAGACGGTGCGCTTCCCGAGTTCCAGATAGCTACCCTGGGCGTAGTTAAGAACTGGATAGATATACACCACGAGGTAGTATACGACTGTGAGCCTCTCTACTATCCCCGTAATCCCAAGACCTGCGCTAACTGCAGCGTAGTTATCAACCGTGACGGCAAGTCTATCTACTTCATTATGTTCGACAATAATAAGATAGGTGACGCAAACGTTACCGTAGGCGGTATGTACTCGGGTATCGTAGGCTTCTCCAACGTTCAGTTTGATATCGAAAAGGTAGAGTGGATGGATTCAGGCGAAGAGCTTAAGTTCTATCAGCCCGGTGACAATACTCTTATGATAAACTTTACAGGTCAGCCCTACGGCACCGACGTATGTGTAAGAGTGGCTAAGGCTACGCTTAAATAAATTTATAACTCATCAGCAACTAAGCAGAAAGGATATGTTATGAAGAGCATCAAGATAATTTCAATCATCATATGTGTAGTGACAGTAATATGTGCTATTGCCATAACCTCAAACGCCAAGTGGTGGGATGATAATCCCTTTACCGACGTAAAGTCAAATCATTGGTACTACGATGCAGTTCGTATAACCAATGAAAACGGTATTTTTAACGGTACCTCTGCCGACAAGTTTGCTCCCAACGGCAAAATGACAAGAGCAATGCTTGTTCAGGCTTTAGCATCTGCCGACGGCTTTATCAAGGATGATTATAAGTACGCAGGTCAGTTTACCGATGTTAAGTCAAGCCATTGGTTTGCACCTGCCGTACAGTGGGCGTATGCCAATAAGATCACCTCGGGTAAGACCGCAACAACCTTTGCTCCTAACGAAAACATTACCCGTGAGCAGCTTGCCGCAATGCTTTGCAGATATGCAGAGCACAAGGGCATGGAGATAGCAAACACACAGGATATCTCTTCTTTCCCCGATGCTTCTAAGGTTTCCGCTTATGCGGTAAAGAACTTTGAGTGGGCGTACGGCAACGGTATCATCGGCGGTTCAAAGTCGGGAGATAAGCTTTATCTTAATCCCCGTAACCCTGCAACCCGTGCCGAGTGCGCTACCATGTTCTCAAAGTATCTCTATCTTACCCCCGTATACGAGATAAACGGCAACGACCTTTCCCTTTATACAATAGTTTATTCCGAGACAGAAAATCAGAAGTTCGACAGCATCGGCGAGATGTCACAGTATCTTGCGCAGATGATCGAGGGCGCTACAGGCGTTAAGCTTCCCGTCGTAACCGACGATACACCCGTATCCGACTACGAGATCCTGGTAGGCAAGACCAACCGTGAGGACAAAGGTCTTGTTAGCGTTGACCGCGCCGCTTTTGAGGATGACCAGACCTACGTATGGTCTGTACAGGGCAATTACCTTGTGATCACAGGTATTGACGATGACTATCATCTCAATACCAAAGAGGATAAGAGCCACAGAAGTATTAAGGGAACCCGTAACGGCGTATTTAAGTTCTGCGAAGAAGTTCTCGGCGTATACGAGTATATCGATAACGAGGACGGCGACGGCCTTGTGGTATACGAGACCGACCCCGTTATATCTCTTGAGGACGGCTATTATCACGAGGATCTGACCTGGTACCGCAGACGTACCTTCTATATGAAGGGAAGCATCAACGGTCACGGTAGTTATATCGGTCTCGACTCATACAACATCAGCATGTGGCTTACCGAGAGATATGACGACGAGGAGCTTTTACATCCCGAGACTCCCTGTATGAGCAGTCAGGAGAATATCGACACAATTATTGCAAACGTTAAAAAGTATCTTGATAAGCATCCTACCCTTGCTATGGTAGGTATCGGTATCAACGACAGCCAATCCTACTGCCGTTGTGCCGATTGTGCAGCTATCTACACCAAGTACAATTCACGATCTGCAACCTTGGTTTGCCTTGTAAACGCAGTAAGTGATGCTATAGCCCAGGATTATCCCGGGGTTATGATACAGACCGGTGCTTACGAGTACTGTGTTAAGCCTCCTACGGGCATCGAGCTGAGAGACAATATCGTTCTTGAGTTCTTCACCGTTAAGAACTGTTGCGGACACGCATATACCGATACCTCATGTACACTTAATAAGTCTCTTGTGGAGTATTACCACGGTTGGGATGAGATCTCGGACGGCGGTTGTACCGTATGGGATCACTCCGGCGGATTTATGTATTTTATGACTCCTCAGCCCGACTGGGATTCGCTTCTTGAAAACGTTCGTTTCTTTGCAGACGGAGGAGCAAGAGAAATGCTTATGAACTCGGTATTCTACGGTGAGGAGCTTCCCAACGGAGAGGAGCCCGACGTTCACGCCGACTTTGGTAACGTTCGTGCTTATATGCTCTCTATGATCTATATGGATCCCTTTATGAGCGAGGAAGAGTATTATTACCGTCTTGATAACTGCCTCGAAGCAAACTTCGGTGCAGGCTGGAAGAATATGCGTGAGTATATAGACATCATCTCCGAGCTTGGCAATTCCAGACATCACAGCTTCCATACACCTGTAAGCGGTTACTACGATATTAACGAGGTATGTGAAGTAGTTGACCGTGTAGATGCTCTTTGGGCAGCTGCAAAGGCTCAGGCTGACGAAGCTCAGCTCGAACGTCTTACTATCTGTGAGGCTTCTTGGATCTACATGAAGCAGTGCGCTACCTACGACAGTGTTTATAAGAACGGCACATACGCACAGCAGCAGGAATATATGAAGCTTAGTGAATATCTCTATAATTGTATTCTTGAGTACCGTATGCTCTGGACCGAGGGTACTCTCAACCTCCTCGATCACTACGATCCCGGTACTAACCCCACCTTCTGGTAAGCGGCGAATCGCCGCAGATATACTTCGCATGAAGTAAACTATAACCTCATCCTCATCACCCGAGGATGGGGCGGCAAGGTGCCGCAGCCATACTACGCTCTGTAGGGCGGAGGATGGTTCTGCCATATCACACGGAATATAGTTTGATTTTATGCGATACTTATTTAACAAGTGTTTGCATCCAAAATCGCATGAAGTAAACTATACCCCATTCTCATCACACGAGGATGCAGTTTTGCGATTTTACACATTTACAAAAAACAGGACTTGTCGGTTTGACAAGTCCTGTTTTGTTACTTAAACATCTCTATATAATACTGGGCGTGCATACGGTGGAAGAAGTCGTTGGGGTGGTTTATGTTATTGCCCGTAACGTCTATATATCTCTTATGCTTTAACAGCTCGTTCTGCATAGAGGTTATGTCCGCCTTTACAACACCCGGTTCAACCAGTGCGTCCATATAGGGACTGAAGATCATCTGGTTACCGCAAAAGCTTCCCTTGAGAAGCTCGTTTGCATATGAGGTAGCTGTTACCACAAACTCGGTCTCGGGGTACTTTGCTCTTATGGCAGAGATGATCGTTCTAAAGTTTTCCACCAGCTTTTCAGGCGGAGTAAGTGAATCGTTTCCTCCAAGAGCTACGATAACAAGATCGTTTTGTCTGAAGTTTACGTTTTCCTCTACGGTGTCCACTCCCCACTGGCTGTCCTTACCGCCTATAGAGGGATTGTGAAGATCGATCTTTGAACCGTAGTGAGAACCAAGCCACTCTGTAAACAGATTAGCATAAGGGGGAAGATAAGGCTCTGCTCCGGTAAGACCGCTGGCATTGGCACCAACGGAAATACTGTCGCCGAACACGGTTACGGTAAGGGGTTCACCCTTGTCTAACTTTTCAAAGGTACGGGGCAGATAAGGTCTTGCAGATACAGGTCTGTGACCCTTCCAGGTGTTTTCCTTTATTTTATAAGTGATGGCATACTGTCTGTCGTGGTAAAAGTGCTCCTCGTAGAACAGTATGTTTCTGTCACCCATAGGAAAACTGTGACCGGGGACAGGCTGGGCAGGGTAGAGCTCATCGCTTGTAAAGCTGAACATAGAACTGCCCTCGGTAAGGGTGATGTCTCTGCCGTTAACGGTAAAGTCAACGCCAAGCTTGTATTCGGTCTTAAGGTGTGAATCGTAAAGAGAAATTATTTCAGTAGGCTCATACATAAGGACAGACTTGCCGTCAACAAATGTAAGGGACTCCGCATACATGGTATCGGTGTCCCATACGGGTATGAGCAGCTCTTCGCGCTTAAACATTGAATCTGAAGAGAACTACGTCGCCGTCCTTGATGACGTATTCCTTACCTTCGCTTCGGATAAGACCCTTTTCCTTTGCGGTGTTCATGTTACCGCAGGCAATAAGATCGTCGTAAGCGATAACCTCTGCACGGATAAAGCCGCGCTCAAAGTCGGTGTGGATCTTACCTGCAGCCTGAGGAGCCTTGGTACCGTTTGTGATAGTCCAAGCACGAACCTCCTTGGGACCTGCGGTAAGGTAGCTGATAAGACCGAGAAGGGTATAACCCGCTTTTACAAGACGGTCAAGACCGCTTTCCTCTATGCCAAGGTCAGCTAAGAACATTTCCTTTTCTTCATCGTCAAGCTGTGCGATCTCGCTCTCAATGTTAGCGCAGATCGGAACTACCTGTGCGCCCTCGTCCTTTACAGCCTCGCGGAGCTTAGCTACGTACTGGTTGTCAGAGGAGTCGGAAACCTCGTCCTCGCTTACGTTTGCAACGTAGATAACCGGCTTGTATGTGAGAAGTCTTACGTCCTCCATGATAGCAGCCTCGTCCTCGGTATATTCAAGGCTTCTTGCGGTAACACCCTCTTCAAGAGACTTATATACTCTCTCAAAGAGCTCAAGGTTAACGGCAAGCTTCTTGTCGCTCTTCATATCCTTTCTGGTCTTATCCATACGGCGGGTAAGAGTTTCCATGTCCGCAAAGATAAGCTCAAGATTTATGGTCTCCATATCACGGATAGGATCTATAGAGCCGTCAACGTGAATGATGTTGGTGTTCTCAAAGCAGCGTACAACGTGTACGATAGCGTCAACCTCACGGATGTTTGCAAGGAACTTGTTACCAAGACCTTCACCCTTGGATGCGCCCTTTACAAGACCTGCAATGTCAACGAACTCAACTATTGCGGGAGTGTACTTCTCGGGGTTATACATCTCTGCAAGAACGTCAAGACGTGCATCCGGTACTGTTACCACGCCTACGTTAGGGTCGATGGTGCAGAAAGGGTAGTTCTGTGCATCTGCGCCTGCGTTTGTTATAGCGTTGAAAAGTGTACTTTTACCTACGTTAGGTAATCCTACTATTCCAAGTTTCATTAATATATCTCCTCAAAACATAATTATCTACGTTATTATACAACATATATCACCCTATTTCAAGCAAATTACTTAATATATTCTAGAAAAATAATGAACAAATCTTTAAAATTCACAATTTGTTCATCATTTCTGTCATATATATGTTATAATTAATTAATAAACAGGACAAGTGTTTAAAAGACTATTCATCGGAGGTGTTACCTATGGGTACAAAGCTTTTGGTTATTGATGATGAGATGAATATATGCGAGCTTCTCAAAACCTATTTCGAAAACGAGGGTTATGATGTTAAGACTGCATGTGACGGCAACGAGGGTGTATCTTATTTCAAGATGTACGAGCCCGATCTTGTGCTTCTTGACATAATGATGCCTAACAAGGACGGCTTCCAGGTTTGCCGTGAGATCAGAGAGATCTCTGCTAACAAGCCTATCATATTTGTAAGTGCTAAGGACGATTCCTTTGACAAGGTTCTCGGTCTTGAGCTGGGTGCAGATGACTTTGTTGTTAAGCCCTTTGACCTTAAGGAGCTTTCTGCCCGTGTTAAGGCGGTTCTGCGCCGTTACGCAGCGCATGACAACCAGAACGACGACGAGGTAATCAAGTTTGATAATATCGAGATCAGCCTTGAAAAGTACGAGCTCAAGCTCAACGGTAAGAGCGTTGACATTCCTCCTAAGGAATTAGAGCTTCTTTACTTCCTTGCTTCCAACTATAACCGTGTATTTACCCGTGACCAGCTTCTTGACAAGGTTTGGGGCTTTGACTATCTTGGTGACAGCCGTACGGTTGACGTACACGTTAAGAGACTCCGTGAAAAGCTTGAGGGTGTAAGCGACAAGTGGATACTCAAGACTGTTTGGGGCGTTGGCTACAAGTTCGAGATCCTTCAGTAATTTTTAATTAATCAAATTTTGAGGCGAACTTGTTTCGCCTCATTCTTGTTTGGAGAACAGTATGTTTAAAAGCGTTTTCTACAGATACATGACGGTGTTTCTCGTTATGATCATAGTCAGCTTTACTGCTTTGTCTACGGTGGTGTCCGCCATGTTTATGGAGTATACCGTCGACACCAAGAAGGAGATCATAGTCCGTTCATCCAATGCGGTGGTGGACTATATGCATAACGACTGTGACATAACCGACATACCTTCCTTTGAAACTGCCATAAACAAGGAGTATGATTCTATCCGTAGCTTCATATCTCAGATATCCCCCTTTTCAGACGAGCTTATTTATATGATAGTTTTCCCTAACGGAACTATTCCTATTTATGACTCCAACGTTCCTTACGGTTACAAGGCGGAGACTATTCCTCTTGAGATCATGGATCGGATAAAGGAAGCGGACGGTATCATACCCGTAGATCTTACCGGTGTGTTTGCCGAGATAAACACATCCTACGCTACACCTTATTTCGGAGAAGACGGAACCTTTTTATGTGCGGTGTTCGTATGTTCATCCTCCAAGGGTATGGACCAGATGGTAGATATGGTAGTGCGCATCATCGTTATGACCTCCCTTTGGGTCATGGTCATTGCTATGGTCTGCGTATACTTCCTTACCGAGCGTAGTGTTACACCTCTGCGCAATATGAGTAAGGCTGCCAAAAAGTTTGCTCAGGGAGACTTTTCAACGCGTATTGAGGTAAAGGGAAGGGACGAGATAGCACAGCTTGCCGACTCCTTCAATAATATGGCTCAGCAGCTTGATAAGTTTGAAGATACCCGTAAGACCTTCCTTGTTAACGTTGCCCATGACCTCAGAACCCCCATGACCACCATAGGCGGTTTTGTGGATGCCATCCGTGACGGCAGCATTCCCGAAGAAAAGCAACCTTATTATCTTACACTTATCAGCGACGAGGTCAAGCGTTTGTCCCGACTGGTAAGTCAGCTCCTTGATATTTCACGTATCGAGGCAGGGGACCGCAAGTTCAATTTCGTTGATTTTGATATCTGCGAAATGGGACGTATGATACTTATTTCCTTTGAGTCTAAGCTGGAAGAGAAAAAGCTCGACGTAGAGTTTGACGTAGAGGACGACAATATGTTCGTCTACGGTGACAAGGACGCTATACACCAGGTATTCTATAATATCTGTCACAATGCAATTAAGTTCTCATACGAGGGCGGTAAATACCGCATCCGTATAAACCGTCTTGACCACAAGGTCTACGTATCGGTATATAACGAGGGTGTAGGTATGACCGAAGAAGATCTGCCCAACGTATTTGACCGATTCTATAAGAGTGACAAGTCCAGAGGTCTGGATAAGACCGGCGTGGGTATGGGTATGTATATCACAAAGACCATCATCAATGCCCATCAGCAGGATATCTGGGTCAAGAGCGTATATCAGGAATATTGCGAATTTGTATTTACCCTTCAGGAGGGGGAGAAAAAGAGGAAGTAATTCCTCTTTTCAGACTGTCGAAAAAGTCGGTCGGACGTGGGGCAAGTTGCTCCGACCGAAATGCGCCCTATAGTGAAGGTCGAGTTCTTGTATATCACACGCCACTCCACAACAAGGACACTATTCCTACCAACGGATATCGATTAAATATAGATTATATCACCCAATATAGTCAGATAAGCATTCAAGGACGGCAGATACCCGACGAGTACGAGCGACTTCACGGAGCGAGGTAGGAGTTGTTGGTGTCAACGAGATCTACGGACCCTTTTCGTGGGAACCTACCTTCCTTTTTCGAAGTCTGCCAGCGTGCCGATAAGTTTATCGACACGCTG
>JBGUUX010000022.1:0-34985 GCA_045133915.1 Eubacteriales bacterium
TTCAGCCGTGTTTTATCTATAGTTCGTATCTGTTCAAGCAATATCACCGAGTCGCAGGCAAGACCGGCGTCGGTGTTTGTAACAGAGCATCTGACATCTATATGGGTAGGCAGTCTTGACTTGGTCATACGGCTGGTTATGGCAGCCGCGATGACGGTGGGGCTGTGACGGTTTCCCACGTCGTTCTGGACGATAAGTACGGGTCGCAAGCCTCCCTGCTCGCTGCCCACCACGGGACTGAGATCCGCGTAAAAGATGTCTCCTCGTTTAACGTTCACTTTTTTCACACTCCGTTTTCTTGTTAAGGACTTGCCTTACATTCTTATATTTCCCACACACGGAAGTGTTTTAATCATCGGCGGAAAAGATTGAAGTTATAAACGCACGACAATTTTTTCCACCATTTACATTATATTATTTTTCCTGTTTTATGTGTACGTCGAGGAGCAGTGCTCCGCCAACTATCAGCATAACGGTAGCCGAAATATGCTCTATCATGGTGTAAACGTTGCCTATAATAACGGCGCCGTTATTTACAGTACGGTATATGTCAAGCATTACAAAGAAATATGCCGCGATACATACAAGCATACCTGTATGTAATATTTTTTTACTTAATGGGTTGAGTATATATCTTTCTTTCATAAACAAAACCTCCCGTAACTATGTTACCATACTTACGGGAGGATTTCATTGATAAATATTTGGAAATCAGAGCTTTATCATATACCCTTTTCCTCTGGCGGTGTAGATAAGCTTGACCCCAAAAGCCTCGTCCAGCTTATTTCTGAGATAGCTGATATAAACGCGGAGGGTGTTTTTGTCTGCGCCGTCAAAAAATTCCTTTGCCAGCTCGTCGGCACTTACGTAGCTGCCCTTTTTGGAATAAAGGTAGTACAGTATACCGTGTTCAAGCTCGCTTAAAGAGATCTCTGCCCCTCTGTATACCGCATAGGCGGCAGTAGGCGAAACGTAGAGATCGTCGGATTTCTGTTGCTCTGTGTTTTTTGATTCGATAAGAGAAATAAGCTCCTCTATAGTGAAGGGGCGTACAAGGTCGGCACCCTCTTTACGGGAAAAGGTGACGGTGTTATAACTCCCCTTATGATCTGCTTCTATTAGCAGAAGGTCTGCTTTGCCGGTGTTTTTGTCTGAGGTCTTATAGCCTCGGTCACTAAGCTCAAGACAAAGCATCTCGGCATATATTTTGTCGTTACATATGATATCTATTTGTTTCATATTTCGCTCTCCGTAGGAGAATATCGCGTCCGAAGGACATATCGCTCCCCTTGGGGAATATCGCAAATCCACAAGGTGGATTTATATCGCTGAAGCCGTCGCATTGCGACGGCTTCACATAGTTATGCTATATAAAATTAAAGAGTATTCTCAGAACCAAGAACGTTCTTGATCTTGTGAGCAACCATCTTCTTAACCTCTGCACGAGCTACGGTGAGGTAGGTACGGGGGTCAAATACGCCGGGCTGTTCATTGAATACGCGTCTGATACCTGCGGTCATTGCAAGACGGATATCGGAGTCGATATTGATCTTACATACTGCAAGGGATGCAGCACGACGGAGCTGCTCTTCGGGAATACCTACAGCGTCAGGAAGCTCGCCGCCGAGAGAGTTGATCTCGCGAACGTATTCCTGAGGAACGGAGGAAGCACCGTGAAGAACGATGGGGAAACCGGGGATCTTCTTCTCGATCTCTTCGAGAATGTCAAAACGGAGCGGAGGGGGAACAAGGATACCCTCTTCGTTTCTTGTGCACTGTGCGGGTGTGAACTTGTATGCACCGTGGGAGGTACCGATAGAGATAGCGAGAGAGTCAACGCCGGTCTTAGCAACGAACTCTTCAACCTCTTCGGGACGTGTATATGTGGAATCCTCTGCAACAACGTCGTCTTCAACGCCTGCAAGAACACCAAGCTCACCCTCAACAACTACGCCGCGCTCGTGAGCGTACTCAACTACCTTCTTGGTAAGAGCGATGTTGTCCTCAAAAGAGTGGTGAGAGCCGTCGATCATAACGGAGGTAAAGCCGCCGTCGATACAAGCCTTACAGATCTCAAAGTCTGCACCGTGGTCAAGGTGAAGAGCGAGGTCGATGTCAGCATCCTTGATAGCTGCGTTAGCAAGAGCAATGAGGTATTCCTGCTTAGCGTACTTTCTTGCGCCTGCGGAAACCTGAAGAACAACGGGAGACTTGAGCTCGCCTGCTGCCTCGGTGATAGCCTGAACTATCTCCATGTTATTGATGTTGAAAGCACCGATAGCGTAGCCGCCTTCGTAAGCCTTCTTGAACATTTCTTTTGTTGTAACTAAAGCCATGTTTATATCTCCTATCAAAATTATTTTTATTCGTACAAAGTCATTTTACTATTTTTGTATTAATAAATCAAGAGTTTTTACAAAATTTGTTTTATGCCTTTATTATAACCTTAAACTCGATATGCTTTTCGTCTACCTGATATTCTTCTGCAAGAACAGGTCCGCAAGAGTGTGAGCCGATACCAGACATCTTGTAGTCCAGACCTACAACGGTCTCCTTCATAGGCTTAAGGAGATGGTCGTGGGTGGTTTCGGTAAGCTGCCAGTCGGTAAAGTGCTTTGCCGAGAAGCTCATTCCCTCAGGTGCTATAAAGGTGAGTGTATCATCCTTTGATGCAAGGGTAGCGTAAACGGTGCCGTAGTGGCTGCCGTTTTCCTGAGGACGGATATAATGCTCAAAGTTCTTGTTAACGGTGGTCTTGTAGTAGCCCATCTGAGCTGCAAGACGCTTGTCAGAGTAGCTCTCCACGGGACCGTAACCAAAGTAGCTCATCTTCTCAAAGCCTTGGGCGGTCTTAAGCTTAAGACCGAATCTGGGAAGTGAGGGAACGTCCTCTGCTACGTCAGCGGACACGCTAACCTCAACAGAAGCG
The DNA here is from genome assembly GCA_045133915.1 of Eubacteriales bacterium. GTDB lineage: Bacteria > Bacillota > Clostridia > Oscillospirales > CAG-272 > RGIG7300. The sequence goes on from JBGUUX010000022.1 coordinate 2,930, forward strand.
TCCGCATATACGGTGTAGGTCATCTCCGCCTTGAGAACGGGAGCCATGATGGGTGCACCCAGAGATACCTTTGCCTTAAATACCGTCTTTTCCTCGGTAGCTGCTACGATCTCTGCAGAGTAGCACTTCATTTCGCAGTAAGGAAGACCTCTATGCCACCAGGAGTGCTTAACAACTCTGTCGTTGTCGATGGGAGCTCTCCAGATGTTGAGCTCAACGGGTGCAGAAAGCTGAGCCTTGCCGTTCTTGATTATGTTTTCAAGAACACCTTTATTCTTGTTGAATACAAATTTTACATCGCCTGCGGTAACTTCCATACAGTCACCGTCAAGGCTTGTGTTAAGACCCTCGCCCTTATGTTCAACCGCGAAGCTGTTACGGGCGTATTCAACCTGTGCGTGGCAAACCTCGTAACCGGAATCTGCCCAAGCCTCGTCTACGTTAGAAACAAAACAAAGGTCAAGGTATACGAACTCGCCTTCGGGAATGTTGAACTTATATGTAGCGTAATTTCTTGCAGGAATGTCAAGATCCACCTTGCCGCTGTACGCCTTTTTGCCGTTAACGGCAACGGTGTACTTCATTGTAAGATCGTCTGCGTTGGTAAAGTATCTTCTGTTAAATACCTTAACGGTGCCGTCCTCGTTCTTTGTAACCTTAACGGGAGCGTAGACCTCTTTTGCTTCAAGCATACCTGTACTTACACGGCGGTCGGGATAAACCAGACCGTCAACACAGAAGTTGCCGTCGTTGGGGAAGTCACCAAAGTCGCCGCCGTAGGTAAAATTGCCCTTGTGCATTACAGAGTGGTCGGTGTATTCCCAGATACAGCCGCCCATAAAGCGAGGCTCCTCGTCTATCATATCCCAGTATTCCTTAAGGTCACCGGGGCCGTTACCCATAGCGTGGCAGTATTCGCAGAGGAAGAGGGGCTGCTTGTATTTCTTGTTTGCAAGATACTTCTTAAGATCGGGGGTAGCGGTGTACATATGGCTCTCCATATCTACACAGTCGTCCTGTCTGCCTTCGTTCTGAGGTGTGTTTGCGCCCTCGTAGTGAATAAGGCGGGTGGGATCGTTGTCGCGGAGATACTTTGACATAGCCTTGTGGTTACAGCCAAAGCCGCTTTCGTTACCAAGAGACCACATAATGATGGAAGGATGGTTCTTGTCACGCTGATACATCTTGGTCAGACGCATCATGTACATGCCTTCCCATGCGGGATCGTCGGAGATAAGAGAACGGTTGCCTACAGCGTCAAAGCCGTGGGTCTCGATGTCAGCCTCGTCAACCACGTACATACCAACCTCGTCGCACATATCGTAGAAACGGGGATCGGAGGGGTAGTGACTTAAGCGGACGGTATTCATATTGTGAGCCTTCATTATATAGAGGTCACACAGCATATGCTCGGGGGGAGTGGTATAACCAAGCTCGGGGTGGCTGTCGTGACGGTTAACGCCCATAAGCTTAATAGGCTGGCCGTTTACAAGCATTATTCCCTTCTTGATCTCAATACGGCGGACACCTATATTCTGCTTAATATACTCCTCACCGCATTTGAGGATAAGAGTGTAGAGATAGGGGTCTTCACTTGACCAGAGATTGGCGTTCTTGATATCAACAGAGATATTGTCCTCGGTAGTTCCCTTTGCAACAACGTTGCCTGCCATATCAACAAGGGTATATTCTACGGTGCAGGGCTCGGAGGTCTCGATCTTGACCTCTACCTTACCGTTCTTAAACTTGTTGTCAGGCTCTGCCTTAACAGAGTAGTCAACGATATGAGCCTTTTCACGTACAAGCACGTATACGTCACGGAAGATACCCGACATACGCCACTTGTCCTGATCCTCAAGGTAGCTGCAAGCGCCCCACTTGAGAACAAGCACTTTAAAGGTATTCTTGCCGGGGAGCAGATAGTCGTTGATACGCATCTCGGTTGTGGTGTGAGCCGCCTGAGAATAAAGTGCAATATCGTCGTTTATCCACATATAGAAGCAGGAATCCACACCCTCAAAGTTGATAAAGAGATCCTTGTCAAGAATTTCCTCACGGGTGAACTCAAAATCTCTTACGTAGAGACCGCAGGGGATATCATCGGGAACGTGAGGGGGATCTACGGGGAAGGGGTAGTTAAAGTTGGTATACTGAGGCTTGTCGTAGTTACGCTCGGTATAGGTCTGCCAGCAGCGGGGCACGGCGATCTTATCAAAGCCCTCGGTGGTAAACTTCTTGCCTCTGAAATCATAGATGTCAAGTATAGAGGGGAAGAACTTAAAATCCCACTCTCCGCACATATCGCGGTAGTATGCAGATTCTGTGCGTTCACCCTTAAGCGCCGCTTCTGCGGTGTGATAGGGTATGTAGTAAGCTCTTGACTTTACCGGATTCATCTCAAGCACGTCAAGAGACTTATGGTAATCAGCAAAAAATTTCATTTTATATCTCCATATTCAAATAAAAGGCAGTTTGAAAACTGCCTTTTATAAATTAATCAGTTGATTTCTGCACCAAATGCAGAAATCCTTCCTTCATTCTGCATTGCGACAGTTTGCGTTCCGCAAACTCCTTGCATAATTCCACCAACCGTATCAGAGATACGGGGTGTCATGGATTTGCATTCTGTATTCTGCATTAGTATTTTGATTAAGGGACTTAATCAAAATACTTGGGCTCAGCCATCTTAAGGAAGCCTTCGCCGGAGTAAGGACACTTGTTGATAACCTCTACCTTGGTAGGCTTAGCCCAACGAACAGCGTTTGTAAGGATCTTCTGAACGTAGGGGTTGTAGTAAGAGGGGCAGTCCTCGTGACCGGGCTGGAAGTAGAAGATCTTACCAAGACCGCGGGTCCAGGTAGCGCCGGAACGGAAGATGTTGCCGTGCTCGTACCAGCCGCCGAAGATGAGATCGTCAGGCTTGGGAACGAAGAAGGGCTCGGAATAGAGCTCGTCAGCCTCAAGCTCAAATGCCTTCGGGATACCCTCTGCAATAGGATGTGTAGGACAGAGATTCCAGATGATCTCCTTGATGCTTTCACCCCACTCAAGGTTACCTGTACAGCCAAGCAGCTTGCGGAAGGGCTTGGAATGATGAGCGGAATGAAGCCCGATAAAGCCCATACCGTCAACGTTAACACGGTTTACGATCTTGTCAACAAGCTCGTCCTTAACTTCCCAGTGGAAGCCGTGACCCCACCAAAGAAGAACGTCTGTGTTGTTGAGCACTTCATCGGGAAGACCCTGATCGGGATCGTCAAGACATACGATACGAACGTCCATATCGTCGTTCTTGTCAAGGAACTCCTTAATTACAGCATGGATGCCGTTAGGATACATATCCTGCGCACCGCCGGGTTCTCTCTCGTGGCGGAACTCGTGCCACACCGTTACTCTGATTTTATCCATTTTATATTTCCTCCGAAATAATTAATTTCCGATGTTAATTATGTCATAAAATAAGTATAAAGTCAATACTTTATCCGCTTTACAATTCTGATTTTTTATGCTAAAATAAATGGAGCTTTTCGCTACAAGCGAAAAGCCACCTGAATTTTGCATTTTGCATTCTGCATTTTGCATTTCCGAAAGGACAGTTATGAGATTAGATAAATTCTTATCCGAGACCAAGACCCTAAGCCGAAGCGAGGCGGGCAAAGCCGTAAAGCGAGGGGATATCACCGTCAATGGCGTGGTAGCAACTAAAGCGAATATGTCGGTTGAGACCACCGATATAATAGCTGTTCGAGGCAGGGTCATAGAGTACAGCGAGTTCAGATATATAATGCTCAATAAGCCCGAGGGCTACGTATCGGCAACAGACGATAAGTCTGCGCCCTACGTGACTCAGCTGCTCAGTGAGGAATTGCAGAAGTTTGAGCTTTTCCCCGTTGGCAGACTTGATAAATATACCGTGGGACTTATGATCCTCACCGACGACGGAAAGTTAGCGCATGATCTTCTTTCCCCAAAGCACCATGCCGAAAAGGTCTACCGCTTCCGCTGCGAAAAGCCCATCGAGCGTACCGACGAGCTTGAAGCGGGAGTACACATCGAGGGCGGATATCTCACCAAGCCCTGTAAGGTCAAGGTCATTTCAGAATACGAGGCGGAAATAACCCTCACCGAGGGCAAATATCACCAGATAAAGCAGATGCTCGGTGCCGTTGGCAACAAAGTGGTATACCTTGAAAGAATAAGGTTTGCGGATATACCTCTTGATCCCTCACTCGCCCGAGGCGAGTGGCGTATGCTTACTTCCGAGGAAGTAAGCATACTGAGAATGCAGAATGCAAAATGCAGAATGCAGAATTAATGAAGGCTTTTGCCCGTGGGCAAAAGCCTTTGTTTTTATATTATCCCGTATTTTTCGGCTTGTGTTATATTGTTTGATAGTCTCAGCTCTCTTAATTTTTCATTTAACATACGATCACCTCAAGTATAGTTTATCACAAGGTCAAATAGTTGTAAACAGACAATAGGGTGAGACGGATTGTCCAAAATGTATCAGTCAGACATAATATTTGTCGTAAAAGTGTGCCTTTGGTCAATATATTCCCTCAAAAAAATGTAATTAGTCCTTGCATATTCACTCGTTTTTGTGTATAATATGTTCAGAAAATACATTTTGGAGGGTATCTATATGTATTTGAAAAGAAAGATCGACGATTATCTGATATCGTGGAAAAACAATCCAAACAGAAAACCGCTTATAGTAAAAGGCCCGAGACAGGTCGGCAAAACCGAATCTATAAAAAGGTTCGCTCAGTACAATTATAACAGCGTGATCGAAATTAATTTTGTAGAATCGGAAAAATATAAGCAGATCACTGTCGACGGCTATGATGCTTCCTCTATAATAAAAAATATTTCTCTGATAGATACGTCTCACAGATTTATTCCGGGAGAGACCCTATTGTTCTTTGACGAGATACAGGAATACCCTGAGATTGCAACGGCACTTAAATTTTTCAGTCTTGACGGTCGTTTTGACGTTATATGCTCGGGTTCTCTTCTCGGAATCAACTACAAACGTATTGAAAGCAACAGTGTCGGATATAAGACTGATTATAATATGTACTCTCTGGACTTTGAGGAATTCCTTTGGGCAAAGGGTTACACCAATCAGCATATTATAGATATACTTGATCATATGAAAAACTTAAAACCTTTTTCAACACTTGAACATTCGGTATTTTCATCCCATTTTTTAGACTTTTGTATTCTCGGGGGAATGCCTGCGGTCGTTCGCGAATTTATTAAAAACAATACCTTTGAAGGAACGCTTGATATACAGCGCCAGCTTATAGCAGACTATAAGGAAGATATACGAAAATATGCACAAGGTCTGGATCAGAGCAGAATAGTAAACGTTTTCAACAGTATCCCCGTACAGCTTGCCAAGGAAAATAAAAAATTCCAATTATCCAAGGTAGAAAAGGGCGCACGGTTCAAGGATTACCGAGGGTGCATAGAATGGCTCGAGGATGCGGGTATGGTCCATCTTTGTTACTGTCTTAATAATGCAGAACTTCCCCTCAAGGGTAATTATGACGTTAACAAATTCAAGATATATTTTTGCGATACCGGACTTTTTGTCGCACTTCTTGACGATGAAGCACAGGAGGACCTGAGAGCAAACAAAAATCTGTCCGTGTACAAGGGTGCGTTATACGAAAGTATCGTAGGCGAGGCTCTTATCAAATCAGGATATGCACTATATTATTTCAAACGGGAGGATTCCATGCTTGAACAGGATTTCTTTATCCGCACGGCAAACGAGCTTATCCCTATTGAGGTAAAAGCAAAAAACAGCAAAGCAAAATCCCTGGCTCAGCTTATTAAAAGTGATAAATATTCCGATGTTTCATACGGCATCAAGCTTTGTGCGGGAAATATCGGATTTGAAAATAACATTTATACATTCCCGTATTATTGCACCTTTCTTTTGAAAAGATATCTGCGGGAAGAATGAAAGGATAAATAAATGGACATCTTACAAACATTATCAACCGAATTATCGATTCCTATGAAGCGACTGGAAGCAACAGTTGCTCTTATTGACGAGGGAAACACCATCCCCTTTATTGCCAGATACCGTAAGGAGGTTACAGGATCTCTTGATGATACCGTGCTTCGTGACCTCTATGACCGGCTTAATTACCTTCGTTCTCTTGAGGAAAGACGCGAAAAGGTAAGAGAGACCATTGCCGAGCAGGGTAAATTAACCGATGAAATAAGCGCAGCTCTTGATGCGGCAGTTACCTTAACCGAAATTGAGGATATCTACCGTCCCTTTAAGCAGAAGCGCAAGACCAGAGCAAGTGTTGCCCGTGAAAAGGGACTTGAGCCTTTGGCAAGTCTTATCTTTGAACAGCGTGAGCATTATGACGAGCCTATTATTGACACCGCCGCTACCTTTGTTGACGAAGAAAAGGGTGTAGCAGACTACACCGAGGCTCTGCAGGGTGCAATGGATATCATTGCCGAGGATATCTCCGACAACGCGGAATACCGCAAGGAGATAAGAGCCATTACCTTTGAGTTCGGACATATCACAACCTCTGCCTCCACCGAAGAAAGCACGGTCTACGATATGTACTACGACCACACCGAGCCTATTAAAAAGATCCCCGGTCACCGTGTACTTGCCATCAACCGTGGCGAAAAGGAGGATATCCTTAAGGTAAAGGTAGAGATAGCAAAGGATGCCGTTCTCAACTACCTCTTTAAGGAAATAGGCATCTTTATGGACCGTGAGTCCACCACATATATGGCAAAGGCGACCATCGACAGCTACGAAAGACTTATCGCTCCCGCAATCGAGCGTGAGATTAGAAGCGACCTCTTTGACGATGCAAGCGAGGGTGCGATAAAGCTCTTCTCCGAAAACCTCAAAAACCTTCTTATGCAGCCTCCCGTAAAGGGCAAGACCGCTCTTGGCTTTGACCCCGGATACCGTACAGGCTGTAAGCTTGCGGTGGTTGATAAGACTGGTAAGGTTCTTGATACTGCAGTTATCTACCCCACAAAGCCTCAGGAGAGAATTGAAGAATCAAAGCGTATAGTTAAGCGTCTTGTTGAGGCTCACGGCGTTGAGATAATAGCCATCGGTAACGGTACCGCTTCAAAGGAAAGTGAGATCTTTATCGCAGGACTTCTGCGTGAGCTGCCCGGCCGTGTTCAGTACGCTATGGTAAGCGAGGCAGGTGCTTCTGTTTATTCCGCATCAAAGCAAGGTGCCGAGGAGTTCCCCGACTTTGACGTAACACAGCGTAGCGCTGTTTCTATAGCAAGAAGATTGCAGAATCCCCTTGCCGAGCTTGTTAAGATCGACCCCAAGGCTATCGGTGTAGGTCAGTATCAGCATGATATGAAGCCGGCTAGACTTGACGAGGCTCTCGGCGGTGTTGTAGAGGACTGCGTAAACTCGGTCGGAGTTGACGTAAACACAGCGTCCTACTCTCTTCTTTCATACATTGCGGGTATCAATACCACTACCGCAAAGAATATAGTTAAATACCGTGAGGAGAACGGCGAGTTTACCAAGCGTTCCCAGATCCTTAAGGTACCCAAGATAGGCGCAAAGGCTTATCAGCAGTGCGCAGGCTTCCTTCGTGTTTCGGGCTCAAGCGAAATACTTGACAACACAGGCGTTCATCCCGAGTCATATGATATTGCAAAGAAGCTTATCGAGAGATTTGGTTACACAAAGGAGGACGTTAAGGCAAGTCGTCTCGGCAATCTTGGTGAGCAGGTAAGAGGCGAAGGTATTGCAAAGGTGGCAAACGAGCTTGAATGCGGTGAGCCCACACTTATGGATATCGTGGGCGAGCTTGAAAAGCCGGGCCGCGACGTGCGTGACTCACTTCCCCAGCCTCAGCTCCGTGAGGACGTACTCAGCCTTGAGGACCTTGAAGCCGGTATGCTTATGTCGGGTGTAGTACGTAACGTAATAGATTTTGGCGCATTTGTTGATATCGGTGTTCATCAGGACGGTTTGGTGCATATCTCCGAGATATCAAACAAGTTTATCAAGCACCCAAGTCAGGTGCTGTCTGTAGGTGACAACGTACAGGTAAAGGTTTTAGCCGTTGACAAGAAAAAGGGAAGAATTTCTCTGACAATGAAGATATAAAAGGAGTATATTATGAAGTATACCGTTAAAAAGTTAAAGACTCTTGATTGGTCTGCTATAGAAAAGGCAGAAATAAGCATCTACCCTTGGGGCTGCAGCTACCGTCCCGAGGCATACGCTCAGCTTTGCATCGTTGAGGGTGAGGGCTTACATATAAAGATGTCCTGCAAGGAGGAGAATCCCAAGGCGGTTTATACCGAGTTTTACGACGAGGTATGGCTTGATTCTACCATGGAGTTCTTCTTCGGCATTAAGGACGGCGACTATATCAACTGCGAGATGAATTCTATCGGCACCAGCCTTATCGGTGTAGGTGACGGCAGAGACGGACGCCGCCGCATCGACGAATATTGCGATATCCCCAAGGTCACAGCTGAAAAGAAGGACGGCTGGTGGTCTGTTTCCACACTTTTCACTTACGAAATGATAGAAAAGGTCTTCGGCAAGAATATTCTTGAAGAAGGCTTTGTGGGCAACCTCTATAAGGTGGGCGAGCATACCGCATCCCCCCATTACGGAATGTGGGCTCCCATCGATTGGGAAAAGCCGGATTTCCACCGCCCCGAGTTCTTTGGTGACTTTGTAATAGGAGAATAAAATGTTATCCACCGTTTATACAGCAGCTCTGTCGGGTATTGACGGCTTTGAGGTAACTGTAGAATGCAATACCCGCAGAGGGCTTGAAAACTTTGACGTTATCGGACTTCCCGACACCTCGGTAAAAGAGGCAAAACAGCGTATCAAAAGTGCTATCGAGAATAGCGGATATCAGTTTGAAGGCAGAAGCGTCGTTATCAACATGGCGCCGGCAGATAAAAAGAAGGAAGGCTCAGCCTTTGACCTTGCAATGCTGGTCAGCCTGCTTGTAAACTTAGGAAAGATAAAAAACAGCGTTGATTTTACCAAGATATGCTTCCTCGGGGAGCTTTCACTCTCAGGCGGTATACGTCCCGTAAGGGGAGCTCTGCCCATGGCTATCGCCGCGGCAAAAGCGGGAAAGACCGTACTCTTTTTGCCCGAAAAGAACGCAAGAGAAGCAAGCGTGGTGGAAGGATTAAAGGTATTTGGCGTTTCCAACGTCAGACAGCTTGTGGACGTGCTTAACCGTGACAAGCATCTTGAGCCTACTCTCTTTGACCGCAGCGTATTTGAGGATAATAAGATAAATTCTCATCTGGATTTCAGCGACGTCAAGGGACAGGCTGCCGCCAAGCGCGCTATGGAGATAGCGGTGGCAGGCGGACACAATATACTTATGATCGGCCCTCCCGGTACGGGTAAGAGCATGATAGCCAAGCGTGTTCCGGGCATTATGCCTCCCCTCAGCTTTGAGGAGGCGGTAGAGACCACAAAAATACATTCGGTAGCGGGAGAGCTAAAGGAAAACGATACTCTTCTCTGCCACAGACCCTTCCGTTCCCCTCATCATACCGTTTCCTCGGTGGCTCTGTCGGGTGGTGGTAAGAATCCCACTCCCGGCGAGATATCCCTTGCCCATAACGGAGTTTTGTTCCTTGACGAGCTTCCCGAGTTTTCAAAGACGGCTACAGAGGTACTGCGTCAGCCTATCGAGGATAAGCAGGTAACCGTCACCCGTGTTGCGGGCAGAATGACCTTTCCCGCATCCTTTATGCTGGTGTGTGCCATGAACCCCTGCAAGTGCGGTTATCTGGGACACCCCACCAAGCCCTGCACCTGTAAAAGAGGAGACAGACAGAAGTATCTGTCCCGTATAAGCGGACCTCTGCTCGACCGTATCGACATCCACGTTGAGGTATCCAGCCTTGATTACGATGAGTTAAAGGAATCCGCTCCCGGTGAGTCCAGCGCCGAGATACGAAAGAGAGTGACCCGCGCCCGTGATTTTGCAAGAGAGCGCTTTGCCCGCGACGGACTTAAGCTTTATTGCAACGCTCAGATGGAGGCGGCAGAGATAGAAAGATACTGCAGACTTGACAGCATGGGAGATACAATGTTGCGCCGTGCTTACGATACTATGGGGCTTTCCGCCCGAGGACACGCAAGGATCCTCAAGGTGGCAAGAACTATAGCCGATCTTGACAGAAGCGAGGATATCAAGGCGGTACATATTGCAGAGGCTATCAAGCTCCGTACTCTTGACCGTGATTACAAGGAAATATAAACTAATATATTAGAAAGAGTAAAAGAAGCACTTTTATCTCTTTCATAATTTGTTCAATGTTTTTGTGCAGACTGCACAACCCTGAAGCTGAGATTTTGGGGAATAAACATCTTTAAAATCCTTGGTTTTTCTGTTATACTATAAAAGCAAAAATGTAAATACACGAATTATATTCGTTTTAGGAGGAATTTGAAATGGCAGGCTTGTCTTTCAGACACATTTACAAGAAGTATCCCGGCGGCGTTACAGCCGTATCCGACTTTTGTCTTGAGGTAAAGGACAAGGAGTTCCTTATCCTCGTTGGTCCTTCCGGTTGCGGTAAGACCACCACTCTTCGTATGATCGCAGGTCTCGAGGAGATCACCGAGGGTGAGCTTTTCATCGGTGACAGACTCATCAATGATATCGCTCCTAAGGACAGAGATATCGCGATGGTGTTCCAGAACTACGCGCTCTATCCTCATATGACAGTATTTGATAACATGGCATTCGGTCTTAAGCTCCGTAAGACTCCCAAGGAAGAGATCAAGAGAAGAGTTGAAGAAGCAGCTCGTATCCTTGACATCACTCACCTCCTTGACCGTCGTCCTAAGGCGCTTTCCGGTGGTCAGAAGCAGCGTGTTGCGCTTGGTCGTGCTATCGTTCGTGAGCCTAAGGTATTCCTTCTCGACGAGCCTCTCTCCAACCTCGACGCTAAGCTCCGTGCATCCATGAGAACCGAGCTTACCAAGCTTCACAAGAAGATCGGTACTACATTCGTATACGTAACACACGACCAGGTAGAGGCTATGACCATGGCTACCCGTATCGTTGTTATGAAGGACGGTCTTATCCAGCAGGTTGACACTCCTCAGAACCTTTACGATTTCCCCACCAACATCTTCGTTGCAGGCTTTATCGGCACACCTCAGATGAACTTCATCAACTCCACTCTCGAGAAGAGAGGCGAGGACGTATACATCACCTTTGGTGAGCACAGCCTCAAGATGCCTAAGGAAAAGGCTACCAACCCCGCTATTGCTGATTACATCGGCAAGGACGTTATCATCGGTGTTCGTCCCGAGTGCATCCACGAGGAGCAGAGATACCTCGATGCAGCTCCCGACGCTATCGTTGAGACCGAGGTTGACATCACCGAGCTTATGGGTGCTGAGATCCACCTCTACGCTACCGTTGATGAGCAGGTTATCGTATGTAAGGTATCTTCTCACTCCAAGTCCAGAGCAGGCGACACAATCAAGCTCGCATTTGATATGGACAGAGTACACATCTTCGATAAGGATACCGAAAGATGCGTTCTTCACTAAGCTGAACAAAAATAAGACACCCGTCAAGGGTGTCTTTTTTGTTTAAATGATCGCTGTATACAGAATAGTAAAGGTCTTCGCCGTGGCGAAGACCTTCTTTTACTTTTGCAGTTCATCCAGATCCGCTTCGAATGCGGGAAGAAAATGCTCCATAAAGTATTTAAGCTCGGGAAGGGGATTGGAGTTCAGCGATGCCAGGGTAGACTCTGCGGCGCTTTTGAACTCGTTGTTATTACACTTGAGCTCCTCAATACATTTAATGTATGCGCTGAGCTTGTCTGCAGCCTTTACAATAGCGCCGTATTCGGAACGGTCGGGATGAAGCAGGTCGTCATAGACCGGCAAAAGCTCATCGGGGAGCTTGGTAAGCAGCTGCTTTGATGCGTTTTCTTCAATTTTCGCGTAGTTTGAGCGCATTTCTTCGTTATAATATTTAGCAGGGGTGGGCATATCGCCTGTATATACCTCCTGCACGTCGTGGAACAGGGCATAGCTCACAGCCTTACCGGTGTCATAGCTCTTATCAAAAACCGAGTTGCCGATGGAACAGAGAGCGTGGGTCAGTACCGCTACGTCGTAGCTGTGTTCGGACAGGGTCTCCTCGGTCATGTTTCTCATAAGCCCCCAGCGGCGGATGTATTTTTGTCTGAATACCATAGGGTAGAAAGCGTTTTTCATTATCTTCTCCATTTATCTTTGATGTATGTATTATATCAATAAGCGTACCGAAAGTCAACTTTGAAGTAAAAAGTGTTAAAAACAGCAAAAATTCACACAAATAATGGAAAAAATTAAATTTTGTGCAATATGTACATATGTAAAAAATTAGAAGTATATTTTGTTTATTATTAACAAAAATTATTAATTTTTTTGCTGAGTTAAAATAGACCGTTGGTTGCGTTGACTTGTGCAAAAAACAGAAAAAATTCTCCGAAAAGCATAAAAAATCGCTCCGAATTTCGTCAAAATAATTGAAAAAATCGTCATTTTTTTGAACTTGGGAATTTTTCTGCCCGGTATCATAAAAAACAGGGGTCAAAAAGTTGGGGTTTCAATATTGCCGCCGAATTTAAAAAAGTTTCAAAAACGAGCCACAAACCCTTATGACACAAGGAGACATTAAAACTGATGCCTTGACAATTATCGGCACCTGTGGTATTATAATAGACATGAAAACAAAAGAAAAAAGTACCGGTTTTCCGGGACGTAATCATAAGCATTTAGGTCAATGAAACGGCACCCTTGAGGTGCCTTGAATTCCCTTATGGGCATTAATTGCGAAGCTTATGAATATCTAAGTCTTGAGACGATCTGTACCGATAGCGACTGCCGGACGAGCCGCTCCTTAAAAAGTTGGAGTTGCGCCCGTTGGGTAGTTATCCTATTCTTCTTTGAAATTTCAATTCAAGCTACCCGTTAGGAGGAAAGTTATGATGAAAGCAAGGATCACCAAAATCCTGTCGTTTCTTATGGCAGTTATAACGCTTCTGGGCACCCTGTCAATGCCTGCGTTATTTGCCGATGAAGCTGACACGGATGCGACATCCGATTCATCCGTTCTTGGAGCCCCCGAGGTTACCGTAGGCGCAGCTGACGAAGGCGCGGCCACTACCTTAGCAGCAACCGGTTCGGAAGAATATCACCTTGAGTACGACGAAGCGCAGCTTAATAAGCTTATCGGCGTTGAGTCCTACTATGACTACACCCAGAAGTACAAGGATGTAGATAAGACAGAGCAGAGCGTTATCATCGACGCTGTTGAGTCCTATCTGCCCGAGCAGTCTACTGCTGAGGCTACCGTGGCTGAGGGTGCAGATTACGGCGACGGCTCCGTAACAGGTCCCGTACTCGTAACAGGCGACGTGGGTGAGACCACCTTCAAGGTGAACATCCCCAAGACCGCGATGTACGCTATGCAGATCACATACGCATCTATCGTTAAGGACGACGCAGATGCTACCGAGATCTCTACCACCATCGAGCGTATGCTCTATATCGACGGCGCAATGCCCTTCTCCGAGTCTAGATACCTCTACTTCCCCCGTGCTTGGCAGTATGAGTATCTTTCTGAGAACGGTGAGCTTGTCATTGACGAAGATTATAACTGTCTTACCTTCCCCAAGGATAAGAACGGTAACGATACCAGACCCCGTCGTTGGGAGATGCCCCTCTGGCAGACCTACTATCTGCGTGACTGGCTGGGTTATGAGATCGATCCCTTCCAGTATTACTTTACCGAAGGTGAGCATACCGTAACTCTGGTTTCCAACCGTGAGGGCATGGTAATCAAGCAGATCGAGCTTTACAGATACGATGAAGAGCCTCTCTACGAGGATTGGCTTAAGTCTATGATAGACAGCGGCGTTAAAGAGGTTACAGGCATTGAGCCTATCAAGGTTCAGGCAGAGAACCCCTCAAGCGTATCGGTTCAGAACGTTATCCCCGGTAACGACAGAACCTCCTCTATCACCGAGCCTCAGCATCCCGCATACATCAAGTACAACATACTTGACAACGGTACTGCAAATAACTGGATGAAGTACAAGGTAACAGTTCCCGAAAGCGGTCTGTACTCTATGTCCTTCCGTTTCCGTCAGAACTCCCTTATCGGTATGTTTACCTCAAGACGAGTTAAGATCAACGACGAGATCCAGTTCCGTGAAGCAAGCTACCTGCGCTTCATGTACGAGACGGCATTCCAGTCCACCTACGCTTCCGACGGTGATCAGAACTTCCTGTTCTACTTTGAGGAAGGCGAGAACGAGGTTGAGATCGAAATCGTTCTCGGCGAGATGGTTGATTACGTTTACCGTATCGAGCAGCTCATCGAGGAGCTTAACGCTACATATCAGAAGATGCTGATGATCACAGGCCCCGTGCCCGACTCCAACCGTGACTACGGTTTCTACAGACTGGTGCCTGACTGTATCAAGACAATAGCAAATGCAGCTAACGAGCTGTATGATATCCAGGAATCGATCATCGAAATGACAGGACAAGAGGGTGACCAGACAAACAACCTCGAGATGATCGCTGAGCTGTTTGAAAAAATGGCTACAGATGAATATGAAATAGCGCCTAACTTCCTGACGTTCAAAAACTATATAATTTCGCTCAGTAACTGGTTGTACGCAGCGCTGGGTCAGCCTCTTAAGCTTGACTACTTTGTTATAGGTTCAGCTGACGAGGAAAAGCCCGTAGACATTGCAACAACATGGCAGACCATCTGGTTCGAGTGCCGTGCGTTCGTAGCTTCCTTTACAATGGACTACACCACAATCGGTTTCTCCGAGGACGCAGCTACAAAGACAGAGCACGAGATCGAGATGTGGTCTATCTCCGACAGAGAGTCGATGCTTATCACACGTTACATCATCGACAACTACTTCTCAGCTCCCGGCTGTGAGGGCGAAGGAATAAGCGTACGAATCAAGGTTATCACCGCAGGTCTTACCGAGGCGATCCTCGCAGGTATCGGTCCCGACCTTGCATTCCTTGACACCATCAACACCGTTACATTCGGTATGCGTAACGCGCTCCTGCCTCTCGAGGGTTACGAAGGCTTTGACGAAGTTATGAAGGAGTATCCCGAGGCAATGATGACCAAGCTGACCATGACCGGTCAGGATGATGTAATGCATACATACGGCTTACCTACCACCATCATTCTTCCTCTGGCGTTCTACCGTCTTGACGTTCTTTCCGAGCTCGGACTCCAGCCCCCCGAAACCTGGGATCAGCTTCTCTCCGAGATGCCTGCGCTTCTTAACAACAATATGGACGTAGGTCTTCCTACAGGTCTTGTAGGTACAACCCTCTTCCTCTATCAGACAGAGGGCGGTAGCCTTTACAAGAACGACGGTTATGAGACCGACCTTGACAATCCTGTGGCACTGTCTGCATTTAAGACTCTCTGTGAGATGTTCCAGAAGTACAGCTGCCCCGTTGCTTACGATATCACACGTTTCAGAACAGGTGAGATCCCCGTAATGATACAGGAAGACGGTATCACAATCTACAACCAGCTTATGAGCTTCTACGAACTCCGTGGTCTGTGGGCAATGTCTCCCGTTATCGGTACAGCATATGAGGACGGCACAATCGACCGTACCGCTGTTACCAATACTCAGGCAATGGTTATCCCCAGAGGCGGTTATAACCCCGAGGTTGTATGGAAGTACGTAAGATGGTACTGCGGCACCGATTCTCAGACCAGACAGACACGAGAGGCTATCGCGGTTTCCGCACCTACAAACAAATTCTCCACAGCTAACAAGACTGCTCTTCTGGCTCAGAAGTGGACAGACGAGGAGCGTAAGGCTGTAGCAGCTGCGATCGAGCAGCTTGAGGCAGTACCGGAATATCCCGGTAACTACATCTTTGCACAGTATGTACAGTTCGCATTCCTTGATGCATACAACTTAGGTGTAAACCCCGCGGATGCAATGCTGGGACAGGTTACTTATATTAATAAGGAAATTTCCCGTAAGCGTAAAGAATTCGGTTTGAAGTACAAAGAGATCACCTACGGCGCAGATGAGGAGGCAGTTGAGACCTCCTCCGCCGAAGATTGATTTCCTGTAGTTTTTGCCTACAAATAATAATATAAGGAGAAAAACTCATGCAAGATACTGCAGTTAAAAAGGGTCTCAAGCCGGGAAAGCCTAAGAAACAGAAGGAACCGGTTTCCAAAAAAGACATGACCAGAGCACAGTATACGTGGAGTGAGATGAAGCGCACCAAGGCGGGTTACTTTATGGTAGCACCCTTCATGATCATGTTCTTCATATTCACAGTGTTCCCCGTAATACTCTCCCTTCTGCTTAGCTTTACTTCCTTTAATATGTTGGAGTGGCCCAGGTGGATCGGCTTTGATAACTTTATCAGAATGTTCCTTGACGATGACCTGTTTATTACAGCTCTCAAGAACACACTTATCTTCGCGGTGACCACAGGTCCTGCATCCTTCATTCTCAGCTTTATTCTGGCGTGGTTCATTAACGAGCTTCCCCACAATCTGAGAACACTCGTCGTATTTATCTTCTATGCTCCCGGTATCTCCGGCGGTGCGGCAAGCATCTTCCTTCTGATATTCCAGGGCGATATCTACGGCTACGCAAACGGCTGGCTGATGAAGTTAGGTCTCATCACAGAGCCTATCCTCTTCTTCCAGAACGAGACATACATTATGCCTCTTATGATATTCATCTCCATCTGGACATCCCTTGGTATCTCCTTCCTGTCCTTTATCGCGGGTCTTCAGTCTATTGACAGAGCTCAGTTCGAGGCAGGCGCGGTTGACGGTATCAAGAACAGATGGCAGGAGGTATGGTACATTACTCTCCCCAATATGAAATCCATGCTGATGTTCGGTGCGGTTATGGCTATCACCGGTGCATTCGGTTTCGGTGCTATCGTTACACAGCTTTGCGGTACACCCTCGGTTAACTACTGCGCATGGACACTTTCACACCACATGGGTGAGTATATGACCACACGTTTCGAGTTCGGTTATGCATCTGCTCTTGCGCTTATCCAGTTCATCCTGGTATTCGGTGCAAACAAGATGATCAACAAGATGTTAGCAAAGGTGGGACAGTAGTATGGCACAGAAAGTTAAAAAGTTAAGAGTCTCCAAGCACAGAGTCATACTGAACCGTTCTGCAGCAGGTGACACCGGTATTACAATAATGCTTGTTATACTTGGACTTCTCATGTTCCTTCCTATGTATAACTCCGTGATCACAGCCTTCAAGCCTGCCGGCGAGCTGGCTATCACACCTCCTAAGCTTTATGTAATGAAGCCTACCTTAAAGAACTTTATTGACCTGTTCACAAACATGAACCAGACATGGGTTCCGATCTCAAGATATATCTTCAATACAATATATATCTCTGTGGCATCCACGTTCGGTGCATTGCTTCTCGGTTCTATGACAGCGTATGCGCTCTCCAAGATCCGTATGCCCGGTTATAAGGTAATGAACAACCTTATCACCTGGTCTCTTATGATCGGTTCTACAATTACCGGTACATATAACTTCATTATTTATTGTAAGATCGGTATGCTCAATACCTACGCGATCTCCATTCTTCCCGTATGGGCTTCCACCCTCGGTCTTTACCTGATGAAGAACTTCATCGACGACGGTATTTCGGACGAGATGGTTGAGGCTGCCCGTATCGACGGTGCTCCCGAGTTCTATATATATTGGAAGATAGCGATGCCTCTGGTTAAGCCCGCATGGCTTACCTGTATCGTTACCACCTTCCAGTCTGTATGGGCGGCAGGTGCTTCCGTATACGTATGGAGTGAGGACTTAAAGACCTTTAACGCGGCGATAGCGCAGATCACCGGTGCGGCTGCAACCAACGTAGGTGCGGCGTCTGCAGGTGCGGTGCTTATGATGAGCGTTCCTATCATAGTATTCGTAGTAAACCAGAGCCAGATCGTTGAGACCATGGCATCCTCGGGTATGAAGGACTAAGGGGGTAGATGAGATGAAGAGAATTATATCACTTATCGCCCTTGTAATGTGCCTTTGCACAGTGCTCGGCGGACTGTCTGTCTTCGGTGCGGCTTATAAGTCTTACACCTATTCTATAGACGGTAATCCCGTAGATTCTCCCGATGCATTTACACCTGACAGACAGGTAAGTGCAACCGATATGAATCTTGCAAAGTCAAGCTCTGCGACCCTTGCGGATCCCGCAGACCTCGTTGTGGACGAGTTTGAAAACGTATACATCGTTGACCGTGCCACCAACAGAATCATAATGCTTGACAAGTATTATAAGTTTGTAATGGAATTTGGTACATCCTTCATTAACGACCAGGGTGTACCCGACTCCCTCAACCAGCCCAGCGGTATGTTCATCACAGCAGATGAGATCTACGTAGCGGATACAGAAAACTGCCGTATCGTAGTATTTGACCGCGAGGGTGTGTTCAAGCGTATCGTAGAGGAGCCCACCTCCGACGTTATGAGCGAGGATGCTATCTATAAGCCGGTCGCTATCTCCGTTGACGGCGTTGGCAACATGTACGTTGTATCCTCCACCACCAACATGGGTGTTATCGTTATGAACGCTCAGGGTATCTTCCAGTGTTACCTCGGTGCACAGAAGGTTGCCGTTGACGCAGCTACACTTATCTGGCGTCAGTTCATGACAGCTGAGCAGAGAGCTCAGCAGCAGAGCTTTGTTCCTACAGAGTACAACAATATCACAATTGACAAAGAGGGCTTCATTTACGTAACCAGCTCCTCTATCGACGAGGGTTCACAGCAGGCAGCCGTTATGGCAAACACCAGCGACTACTCTCCCGTTAAGAAGCTTAACTCCTCCGGTGACGACGTAATGGCTCGAAGCGGTTTCTTCGGCTTCGGTGAAGTTAACGTAATCAACAGCTCCAAGGATGAGAGCGATATTCTCGGTGCATCTATCATCGTTGACGTTGCTCTCGGTCCGGAAGGCACCTGGACAATTGCTGACCAGAAGCGTTCCAAGTTCTATACCTACGACTCCTACGGCAGACTCCTTCACATATTCGGTGACAAGGGTCAGATGCTTGGTAACGTAGTTATGGCAGAGGCTATCGCTTATCAGGGCGACAAGCTTATCTGTCTCGACAAGACCGCTCTCAACCTTACAGTATACGTAAGAACCGAGTACGGTGATATCCTTATCGAGGCACTCCACAATGACAATGAAAGAAACTATGAAGCTGCAGTAGGCGACTGGGAAAAGATCCTCCAGCGTAACGGTAACTTTGACGCCGCTTACGTAGGTATCGGTAAGTCCATGTACCGTGACGGTAGATGGGAAGATGCTATGGAGTATTACAAGTACGCTTACGATACCGAGCAGTATTCCGCGGCATTCCAGGAATACCGTAAGGAATGGGTATCCAAGTGGGTTTGGGTAGTTCCCGTAGTAGTTATCGTATTTTGCGTTGCTCTGTCCAAGCTCTTTGATTGGGCAGCTAAGGTAAACAAAGCAGGTATCCTTAAGCAGGGTAAGCGTAAGATGCATGAGGAGGTACTCTTTGCCTTCCATCTCTTCGGACATCCCTTCGACGGCTTCTGGGATCTTAAGCACGAAAAACGCGGATCTGTTCGCGGCGCTACCTTCTGGGTAGTTCTTGCGGTACTTTCCTTCACCTACCAGGGTGTAGGTCAGGCTTACCTGTTCAATCCCACAGGCGCTACCACTTCGATCTTTATGCAGGCAATATCCATACTGATGCCTCTCTTCCTCGTTGTAACCTCCAACTGGTGTCTTACAACTCTTATGGACGGTGAGGGCAGCTACAAGGATATTTATATAGCGTGCGGTTATTCTCTTGCACCTATGCCTTTCTTCGTAATTCCTTCCGTTCTTCTTACACACGTGTTCTCTCTTAACGAGGCAGGTATCGTATCCCTTCTCGTATCCATCGCATGGGTATGGGTTGGTCTCTTGGTGTTCTTCGGACTCCAGACCACACACGGCTACTCTATCTTCAAGAACGTTCTTACATGTGTAATGACAATCGTCGGAGCAGCATTCATCATGTTCCTTGGACTTCTGTTCACAGGTCTGCTCCAGAAGATCGTAGGTTTCGTTTCCAGTATTATTACTGAGCTCTCATTCAGAATGTAAAGGAGGAAAGATAAAAATGAATATCAGATCAATCGGCAAAAAGTTTTTATCCCTGCTCCTTTGCGTGATGATGCTTCTGTCCACAATGGCTACTGTTGTAATGGCAGAGCCCGAGGATACTGCAGAGGTTCCTGCAGATGCAGTCACCGATACAGCAGAGGGTGAAGTAACCGACGGCGCTGCAGCCGAAGGTGAAGCCGCTGACGACACCGCAGCTGAGGGTGAAGAAGGCGAAGAAGGCGAGGAAGCTGAAGAAGAAGGCTTCAATTATCTCGCAGCAGGCAGTGTGTTTGGCACTGCAGACGAAAAGCTTAACTCCATGGTAAAGAAGACCGAGGCTTTCGGTTACGCTCTTTACTGTGACGAGTATACAGGTGAGGTAGCAGTTAAGAACCTTACAACAGGTCAGACTCTCTTTACCAACCCTTACGACCTTGCAGGTTCTCCCTCATCCGAAGACGTTAAGCGTCAGCTTATGTCTCAGCTTGAGATCCGTTACTCTGACTCTACCGGTACCAAGACCTCTATGTTCAGCTACACAGAGGCTTGCGAAAAGAACCAGATCAAGGTAAAGAACTTAAAGAACGGTCTCCGTGTCGAGTATTCTCTCGGTGACGAGGAGGTTCGATTCCTTGTTCCCATGCAGATCGAAAAGTCAAGATACGAAGAGCTTATCAAGACTCATATCGACAATAGTGACCTTTCCAACCGTATCAAGAACAAGTTCAGTACCGAAGGTTATTACGTACTGAAGGATCCCTTTGACACCTCCCTCTCCATCCGTGAGGTAAGAGAGATGCAGGAAGATTTCCCCGTAACCGAGGAAATGGCGATCTACGTATTTGATACCGAGGCCTCCACCCGTGAGATCCAGGAGATGGAGACCTACATCAAGAGCTACTGTCCCGAGTACACATTTGCTACTCTGGAGGAGGACCACCAGCTTACACGCTACACCTCCACACAGAAAGCTCCCCCTCTCTTCAAGATGGCTCTTGAGTACTATCTTGATGAAGACGGACTTCAGATCCGACTCCCCGCAAACGGTATCCGTTTTGACGAGGACGAGTATCAGTTAGTTTACGTAAGAATTCTTCCTTACTTCGGTGCAGGAAGCAGCGATTACACAGGCTACACCTTCATTCCCGACGGTTCCGGCGCTCTGTTTGATTTCCAGCAGCTCAAGACCGAGGGCGGTACCATTACCGGTAAGGTATACGGCTTAGACTACGCTTACCACGAGATCACCACCGTTAAGTCCGAGACGATGAGACTTCCCGTATACGGTGTCGTTGAGAACTACGTAGGCCAGTCCGCTACCTTCAAGACCGAAGTGATCCCCGAAACAACAGACGAGGAGACCGGTGAGGTCATCCCCGAGCACGAGGTATCGGTAGTAGATCAGTACACTCCTCTTACCGAGGACAGAGGCTACTTCGCTATCATCGAGGAGGGTGACGCTCTTGCGTCCATCACCACCTCTCACGGCGGTAACCTCCACAGATACAACTCCGTTTACACCGAGTTCTATCCCCGTCCTTCCGACTCTTATAACCTTTCCGACTCTATCTCGGTAGGTGACGATAAGGTTTGGACAATCGTTTCCAACCGTAAGTATACAGGCAGCTACCGTATCCGTATAGTAATGCTTACAGACGACGCTAAGGCAGAGTCTCTGGGCATGACAAAGGATCAGTACTATCCCGTAAGCTACGTTGGTATGGCTAAGGCTTATCAGGATTACCTCATCAAGCAGGAGATCCTTAAGCCCATCACAGAAGCAGAAAAGGATATTCCTCTCTACATCGAGTCCTTCGGTGCAGTTGATAAGGATTCTTCCTTCCTCTCCTTCCCCACAGTTGTAACCGAGGCTCTCACCACATTTGATAACCTTAAGACAATGTACGAGGAGCTTTCCGCTAAGGGAGTTAACAACATCAACTTCCGTCTTGCAGGCTTTGCAAACGGCGGTATGTCTGATCCCAGCGTTCCCACAGGCGCCCAGTTTGAAAAGGCAGTAGGCGGCAACGAGGGTTACGCAGAGTTTGTTAAGTATGCAGAGGAAAAGGGCATTACCCTTTATCCCGAGTTTGACTTCTCTTACTCCGCAAAGGACGAGTCCTTCGACGGTTACAAGACCTCTAAGGACGCAGTTAAGACTATCGATAACAGATATACTCAGAAGCGTCAGTACTTTGCATCTCTCCAGCAGACAATAGTTACAGGCCTTATCTGTGTATCTCCCGCATCCTTTGATAAGTTCTACACCGGAATCACTGAGGATATGAACGAGCTTGGTAAGAGCGGTATCTCCTTCTCCACTCTCGGTTCTGACCTCAACTCCGACTTTGATAAGAAGGATTCCTACAACCGTGAGGATTCCAAGCAGCTTGTAGCTCAGCTTCTTGAAAAGGCAGCAGGCGAATATTCAAGCGTAATGGTAGACGAGGGTAACGCTTACACATGGAAGTATGCAGATACTATCCTTAACGTAGCCCTTGACTCCAGCAACTATACCAAGGCATCCAGAAGCGTGCCCTTCATCGGTATGGTTCTCCACGGATGTGTAAACTTTGCAGGCTCGCCTACAAACATGGCAAGCGATATGGACTTTGAGACTCTCAAGATGATCGAGAACGGCTCACTTCCTTACTTTACACTTTCCTATGACAACACACCTCTTCTCAAGGAGGACGACAAGCTCTCCAAGTACTACTCCGTAGCATACGATATCTGGTTTGACGACCTGGTAGAGACTTACGGAGATCTTAACGAGATCCTTGGTTCTCTCCAGACAAAGAAGATCGTAAATCACGAGTTTATTGCGGCTAACCGTATACCCGAGGACTCCGAAATTGCAGCAGACGTTGCGGCAGTAGAAGAGGCTAAGGCGGCAGAGGCTAAGGCAGCAGCCGATCTTGCAGCTAAGCTTGCAAAGGCTCAGGCACTTGCTAACCGTCTCGGCACAACAATCGAAGCTATCAGCGAGGACGAGGACGACCAGTCTAACGCAGGTCTTATCACCTCTACACTCACTGCAGAGGAGCTTGAAGCTGAGAACGCAGTTAAGTACGTAATAAACGATGGCACCGTAGTTCGTGTAACCTACGAGGACGGTACCGTATTCATACTCAACTACAACAGATTTGCTGTAAGCGTTGACGGTCAGACTATCGACGCTGTAAGCTACGTAAAAATGTAAGAAGGGAGGAATTGAATAATGGCTAAAAATCAGGTTACTATGCTTCCTCCCGGTAATAAACCGGCTCCCGGTATGCCTAAGAAGCATCGTGTAAGCGGTGCTTCCCTGGATGCCAGAAAAGCAAGAAGCGGTTGGCTCTTCCTTGCCCCCTTCATTATCGGTCTGTTCTTCATCTACGCCCCCGTTGTTATCGATTCCATCAAGTTCAGCTTTGGACAGGTAAAGACCCTTCAGGGCGGCGGCTTCCGTCTTATCCCTGTAGGTTGGGCAAACTACAATGAGGCTCTGTTTGTCGACCCCGACTTTACAAGAGAGCTGATAACAGGTATCAAGGACCTTCTCTTTGACGTACCTGCTATCGTAATCTTCTCTCTGTTTATGGCAGTGCTTCTTAACCAGAAGATGCTTGGACGTGCAGTGTTCCGTGCAATCTTCTTCATTCCCGTTATCCTTTGTACAGGTCTTATCGACAAGATCGACGCATCCAACTCCTTAAGTGAGTACATGCAGAATACCACCTCGTCGATAGACACAGGTTCGGGAACCGATACCGTTAACGCTATCGTTAACGCAACCGATATTCAGTGGATGTTCAGCTCCATGAAGGTCGGTACAGAGCTCGTAACATATGTTGTTAACATTATGAACAACATCTACGACATCATCAACCGTTCAGGTGTACAGATGCTTATATTCCTTGCAGGTCTCCAGTCGGTATCTCCCGCGATCTACGAATCCTGTGATATCGACGGTGCTTCCGCTTGGGAAACCTTCTGGAAGGTTACCATTCCTATGGTCAGCCCTATGATTTTGGTTAACGCGATCTACACCGTAATCGACGCGCTGACCTCCGCCGACAACTCGGTAATGTCCTTCATTTCGGGTGTATACAACGGCGCAGGCGGTCAGGAGCTTTCCTCTGCCATGTCCTGGATGTACTTCCTCATAGTACTTGCCCTTATCGGTGTAGTGGCAGCAGTACTCTCAGCGTTCATATTCTATCAGAGAAGAGATTAAGGAGGGGATATAATGGATAACGCAAAAAACACACCCAATACCGCTCCTAAGGTTATGAAGGAAACAAAGAACAAAATCAGAGTTGATTTTGAGCGTACCTCTGCTTGGACCAGATTCAAGCTCAAGTACCTGCGCTCCGGCTATCTTGTAAGCGTTCTCTTTAAGATCGCAAGATTCCTTCTGCTTCTCGGTATTGCGTACGTAATACTTATGCCGTTCTTCACAAAGATCTCATCATCTTTTATGAGCGGCGAGGACTTCGTTGACGTAACCGTCAAGCTTATTCCCAAGTATCCTACCCTTGACACCTATAAGGCGATCATCAAGGATAACGGATATTTCGCAGCATTGTTTAACACCGTACTGCTGTCTGTAATGTGTGCTGTCATCCAGACCTTTATCTGTGCACTTATAGCTTACGGCTTTGCTAAGTTTAAGTTCAAGGGTAACAGCCTCCTCTTCGGTATCATCATTCTTACGATGGTCGTACCTCACCAGACACTGCAGTTCTCACTGTTTATGAGATTCAGATATTTTGATTTCCTCGGACTTCTCAACATCTTCAATCTCATTCCTATGCCTACAGCAAACATGACCAACACCTTCTGGCCGTTGGCTCTCATGTCTCTTACAGGCTTAGGCTTCAAGAACGGTCTGTACGTATTTATGCTCCGTCAGTACTTCAAGGGTGTTCCCGATGAGCTTGAAGAATCCGCATACCTCGACGGTTACGGCCCCTTCGAGACCTTCGTCAAGATCATTCTTCCTCTTTCCGTGCCCATGCTGATAACAGTATTCCTGTTCTCATTCTCATGGCAGTGGACTGACAACTTCTATACTACACTGTTCTTCCCCACCGTTACCACCAAGCTGATGCCTAACATCGTTGTACTGCCCAAGTCACTTGATACGACTATCGCACCTTCGATGTACGCAGCTGCGGTAAACAACGCTTGCGCAATGCTTATCATTGCTCCCCTGATCATTATATACCTCTTCTGTCAGAGATATATGGTACAGGGTATCGAGCGTTCCGGTATTACAGGTTAAAGTTTTACCGAGCTCTGTGCTTGGTACTACGAAAAACAGAGAACAAAAGGCTCCTTCGGGAGCCTTTTTCGTTTATATGCAGTAAAAAACGTAAAGTAAGTTTAAGTGTATAATTTATACTTCGTTAACACACGTTTGTTGTTTGTATAGTAAACTTATTATAATGAAGAATTGCGCAGAACGGAGAAATATTTTATATGAAAAAAGTTATACTTGCTGTATTAGCCGTAATATGTATATTAATTTCGGTTGGTTGTGCATCTGATAAGTCACTTGATGAATATACTATATATCTTCACCCTGACGCTTCCGCTTGGGAACGTAAGGCGGCGTATGAACTGGAGGACAGGGTCAAAGAAGCTTTTGACTACGAGCTAAAGATAGTATTAAGCGAGGACAAGCGTACCGAGTGCGAAATATTCATAGGTAAAGAGAGTTTGCCCGAAGAGGTACGCGACCTCTTTGACTACTCGGCAATGGGTCATAACGGTTTCGCTATACTTACCCACGGGGATGATTATTATATCTCATCCGTTACCGATACTGGGCTTTCCTCAGCTATCGGATATTTTGTGGAGAACGTTATAAGCGACCTGACTCTTAAAAAGGATTTTTATTATATAACCGAGAGCGAATACGCTTCTCAGGCTGATATGTCAAAGAAGCTGAACGTTTCTATCGGAAACGATACCGGAACAGACGTTTATAAGGTTCACCAAGAATTGCCGTCAGGCTACCGTTACGGTCCCTCGATGATCGTAAACGAGGACGGCAGTATCGATATGTGGCTTGCGGGCGGAGGTTCGGGTATAGAGCAGTGGGACTGGATAGTTTATATGCACTCGGCGGACGGCGTAGAATGGAGTGAGGAAAAGTGCGTTCTTCAGCCCACCCCCGGCGCCCTTGACCATTATTCCTGCTGTGACCCCGGTGTTATATATCTTAACGGATACTATTATCTCGGGTATACCTCTACGTCAAACGAAAATCAGTGTGAAAACAACCTCTTTGTAGCAAGGAGCAAGAAGCCCGACGGTCCCTTTGAAAAGTGGAACGGTAGCGGCTGGGGCGGAAACGATCCTAAGCCTATAGTCTATTTTGCAGAGGAAGGTTCACTTTGGGGCGCAGGTGAAGCAAGCTTTGTTGAGCTTGACGGAACTCTCTACATTTATTATACTATGAGCGGCATTGAGGGTCATACTACCCGTGTTGCCGTAGCTGATGCAACAGATGAAAACTGGCCTCTTACCATGGAATATAAGGGGATTGCTCTCGGCGCGGGAACAAACGACGCAATTGACGTAAAGTACGTTGATCAGTACAAAAAGTTTATTGCCGTCGCCTCCGAGGCAAGACTCAGCGAGGACAGTTATCTTATGTTCTATGAGTCTAATGACGGACTCACCTTTACCCCGGTTGATGCGGTAAAGGAAAACGTGTATTATTTCTGTCACAACCCGGGTATCTCCGGAGACAGCAGAGGACATATAACCTCAGGCACCAAGACTTACGTTGCTTACGCTTACGGCAAGGGATGGGGAATATGGAACGCCCGTATTCAGGAGATCGGCATAACCATAGGTGAAACGACCGACTTTGACGAGATAAACGGGCTCAATATCCGTAAGCCTATACAGAGGGACGAAAGGGACAAAAATCTTCTTAAGCCGGTGGGTATCAGCACAGGTAACAAGTGCGTTATGCGTTTTCCTTCAACTCAGACGCGTATAATTCCTACCATAGTTTATTGCGACGTTACTCACAGCACGTGGAAAAACCTGAACGCCTATAAAAATCAGGTCAAGGTCTACGGCTATGACGAAAGCATCATTAAGCTTGCTGATGCAAGTGTTATTTCCTTTGACGTGGTAGGCGTGGGCGAGACCATGGTGACCTTTGAATATGACGGTCATATAACGCAGCTTCTTATCGTCATATACGAGCGTGATGGCGCAAGGGATATTCAATCTATTGAGCCTATGGCGTATGACACAATAACAGTTGTGGGAGACATCAAGCCTCAGATAAAGATCGTTGCCACCTACGGTGACGGAAGCTGGGAGGTTATAAGAAGCGGCCTTAGCTATGAATATGACACTTCCGTCCTTGAGATAGACGAAAACGGAATCGTAACTCTCAAAAAGCCGGGAGAACATAAGGTTACAATAAAGCTTGAGGATAAAACAACAGAGCTTACAATAAAATGCGGATAAAAAAGCACCCGAAAGGGTGCTTTTTGAATTTATATTATTTCTTTGCCTTACTTTCAATTATAAAGAAGAAAGGCGATGTGGGAGAATTAATTATCTTAAACTGAGAGATACACAGCTTGAAGCGGGATATCTGGCTGAGCTTTTCGTGGAGGAGGTTTCCTTCCACGGTACCCTCGTCGTGTCCGGGATAAACGGCAATAAGGATTATTCCGTCGTCGTCAAGCAGTTCTATCGCCGCATCCACCGCCTTTAAGGTGGACTCACGCAGGGTAGTTATTGACTTGTCACCGCCGGGGAGATAGCCGAGGTTAAACATACCCGCCTTGATCTTTGTGGGGATATGCTCAAGAGCATTGGCGTGGGAGTCCTTTATAAGAGTGTAGTTGTTCGGCGCACCCTCGCTTTCAAGAAGCGCTCTTGTGGAGTCAAGTGCCTGCTGCTGAATGTCAAAGGCATAAACGTGTCCCTCGGCGCCTACCATCTGTGTCAGCCAAAGGGTATCGTGTCCGTTACCCATGGTAAAATCGGCTACGGTATCACCGGGCTTGATGTGGGGGGTCATAAACTGCTTGTGAAGTGTAAGGAGATCTATCATTTTTTTGTTACCTTTCTATTATGCTTCTTATTACGTGTCCTGCGATTATAAGTCCCGCCGCAGAGGGAACAAAGGATATGGATGCGGGAGTCCTTGATCCTACCTTTACGGGAGGCTCGTCGCTGAAAAGAACGGTGAGATGTTTGATTCCTCTCACTCCCAGCTCACGGCGCATCACCCTTGCAAGGGGACAGGTATGAGTCTTTGAAATATCAGCTATCTTCAGTCTCTCGGGGTCTAATTTGTTGCCTGTTCCCATAGATGCTATTATAGGGATGTTTTTTTCGGCTGCATATTCGGCAATTAACAGCTTTGATGTTACCGAATCTATGGCGTCAACGATAAAATCGGGACTTGCGCTATCTATTATTTCTTTAATATTGCTCTCATCCGCAAAGGCCGAAATTTTTTCTACCTTGCAGTCGGGATTAATGTCGGCTATGCGGTCGGCCACAGCTTCGGTCTTTAACTGACCTATAGTTTTCCGTGTGGCTATGATCTGACGGTTGATGTTAGACTCGTTTACGCTGTCGTTGTCTACTACTATAAGTTTGCCTATACCCGCTCTTGCCAGAGCTTCAATGGTATATCCGCCTACGCCTCCGCAGCCGAAGACAATGACAGATGCTTTTGTCAGTTTGTCTACCGCTTCCTCGCCGATAAGGGAATATTCTCTTTCTAACCAAGCGTGTTTCATATTTCCATTCCTTCTGTAATACTTATGTTATTATACAATATACAATAATATTTTTCAAGAGCCAGTTAATTTTATATATTTTATTATTGACAAATTGTATACAAATTTGATATAATCAATCATTATTACATGAACAATCATTCAGGAGGATATAGATATGGCAAACAAGATCAGAGCAGGTATCGTAGGTGCGACCGGTATGGTAGGTCAGCGCTTCATTACTCTTCTTGACAATCACCCCTATTTTGACGTTACAGTTTTAGCTGCAAGCCCCAGAAGTGCAGGCAAGACCTACACCGAGGCTGTAGGCGAAAGATGGAAGCTTGACATTCCCATGCCCGAGTATGTAAAGGATATGGTTGTTATGGACGCATCCAAGGTAGAAGAGGTTGCGGCTAACGTAGACTTTATCTTCTGCGCAGTTGATATGAAGAAGGACGAGATCAGAGCTCTTGAGGAGGCTTATGCCAAGGCAGAGGTTCCTGTTGTTTCCAACAACTCCGCACACCGTCATACTCCCGACGTTCCCATGGTAGTGCCCGAGATCAACGACGAGCACCTTGCTATTATCGAAAAGCAGAAGGAAAGACTCGGCACAAAGCGCGGCTTTATCGCAGTTAAGCCTAACTGTTCTATCCAGAGCTACGTTCCCATGCTCTCCGCACTTAAGGAGTTTAAGCCCACAAGAGTGGTAGTTTCTACATACCAGGCTATCTCCGGCGCAGGCAAGACCTTTGCCGAGTGGCCCGAAATGGTTGATAACATCATCCCCTACATCGGCGGCGAGGAAGAGAAGAGCGAAAAGGAACCCCTTAAGATCTGGGGTAAGGTAGAGGGCAACGAGATCGTTGACGCTACGTCTCCTCTTATCACCTGTCAGTGTATCCGTGTTCCCGTTACCAACGGTCACACCGCTACAGTATTCGTAGATTTCGAGAACAAGCCCACCAAGGAACAGATCCTCAAGGCATGGGCTGAGTACGAGGGCAAGCCCCAGACACTTAAGCTTCCCCACGCTCCCGAGAAGTTTATCACATACTTTGAAGAGGACAACCGTCCTCAGGCTAACACAGACCGCGAGATCTACGGCGGTATGGGCGTTACCTGCGGCAGACTTCGTGAGGATACTATGTTCGACTACAAGTTCGTTGGTCTTTCTCACAACACTCTCCGCGGTGCTGCAGGCGGTGCGGTTCTCATTGCAGAGCTTCTCTTTGCTGAGGGCTATCTTAACTAAAATACAAGTATCACTCTTCTCCGGAAGAGTGATTTTTGTTGTCTTTTGTTGTAATATTGCATAAAGAATGCGATTATTTTTATAAAAAACTATTGAAATTGCCCTAAAGTTATGTTATAATCAAGATGTAATCACAATAGTGGTTGCAAATCCACCAATAAAGGGGCGTTGAAAATGAACATTAACACATTCGGAAGACAGGTAGAAGTTACCCAGGATCTGAAGGACTTATTCGCCAAGAAATTAGGAAAGCTTGACAAGTTTTTCCACGACGATGCCGATTGCAACGTTACTCTTCGCGAGAGAAAGAACGGTAGAAAGATCTTAGAAGTAACAATCACCGCCGCAGGTACCCTTTTCCGTGCGGAAACCGAAGAGGAAACTTTCCAGAACGCTCTTGACAAGGCAGTGTCCACAATTGAGCGACAGATCCGTAAAAACAAGACCAGACTTGAAAAGAGACTCCGTGAAAACGCATTCGTAAGAGAGATCGAGTACGAAGAACCCATCGAGGAGGAGGGCGAGTTCGATATAAGAACAAAATCCTTTACCTTCAAGCCTATGTCCCCCGAGGAGGCAATACTCCAGATGAACCTTCTGGGACACGAGTTCTTTGTTTTTGAAAACGACGAGACCCACGCGGTAAACGTTGTATATAGAAGACACGCAGATAAATACGGACTTATAGTTCCGGATTAATAAATAAAACCGCCGAAAGGCGGTTTTATTAGATACCGATCAATGTTTTTTCTTATATAAATAAGGTAATATAAATTTCTGCAAAAAAATAAAAAATACCCCTTGACAATTAGATATCCTTGTGTTATAATACACCTTGCCTGTCACAAGACGGGACGGCGATGTACCCTTAGCTCAGCCGGATAGAGCAACTGCCTTCTAAGCAGTAGGTCGAGGGTTCGAATCCCCCAGGGTACGCCATTGACAAACCGAATGGGGAGAGGGAACGGATATAGATTACCGAACCTTACTCCACATTCTTAATATAAATTACATAATACACATGGTGGGCGTAGCTCAGTTGGTTAGAGCGTCAGGTTGTGGCCCTGAAGGCCGTGGGTTCGACTCCCATCGCTCACCCCACAAAACAAAAGCATCTCAAAAGAGATGCTTTTTTGTTTTGTAATTTGAAGGGAGTCGAACCCTGAGAGGGTGAGAAGCGTTAAGAAAATAGTCCGGTGGACTGTTTTTAGCTTCGAAGTCTGAGCAGCGTTGCTGCGAGGATGCATGACGCAAGGCAACGCCTTGCGGAGGTCTCCCATCGCTCACCCCACAAAACAAAAGCATCTCAAAAGAGATGCTTTTTTGTTTTGTAATTTGAAGGGAGCCGAACCCTGAGAGGGTAGGAGAGAATCTGTGGGTGTGTCGTAAACGCGGGAAAGATATAGAAACGTACATTATTATATTTACCGTGTGTACTTGTGTCTACGCCGGTTTTAGGATAAAACAGCTTATATATAATGAATATGAGGGTTTTGACGATGAAAATAAAAAGACAAAATAACCAAATAATGAACAAACCTTTAAATAAGAAAAATATAGAAAAATAGGGTTGACAAACGCACTTGAATGTTATATAATCATCAAGCTGTCAGCGAGACGGCATCACAATTAAAAGCAAGTCAAGAAAAAACTTGAAAAAAGTTTTAAAAAGTACTTGACAAAGTCAAATGGTTGTGATATACTAGATAAGCTGTCCACGAGAGAGGACAGCAGCGATCCTTGAAAATTGAACAACAAAGATGAGTACAAGCACGAAAAAGTGATGTAAAAATTACTGTGTGTGAAGGAAAATCT
>JBGUUX010000023.1:0-37439 GCA_045133915.1 Eubacteriales bacterium
CGTTGAGGGCGGCAAGCTTCTTGACGGTGAGGACTTTGACCGTGAGGCACTCATAGAGGCAGCCAAGAACTGCGACAAGATAGTTGCAATCGTAGGTGAGGCTTCCTATATCAGCGGTGAAGCACACACCAGAGGCGATATCACTCTGCCCGGCACACAGACCGCTTTTATCGAGTTCCTTGCTACTCTCGGCAAACCCCTTGCTATGGCAGTTATCGCAGGCAGACCCCTTGTTATCACCAAGGAAAACGCTCTCTGTGATGCGGTTTTATATCCTTGGCAGTTCGGTATCATGGGACAGGGTGTTGCAGACGTTATGTTCGGTGACGTAATGCCCGAGGGTAAGCTCTGCGCTTGTATGCCCTATGATATGGGTCAGATACCCATGTTCTATGCAAGAGTAAACACAGGCAGACCCTACAAGGGCGAGGTTGTTGAGATGTCCAAGAAGGTAAGCTCCTACGCTACCGACTTTACCTGCCACTATATCGATATGCCTACCGAGCCTCTCTATACCTTCGGTCACGGTCTTACATATACCACATTTGATATAGGTACTCCCGTACCCACAAAGACCGAGTGGAATATAGGTGACGAGGTAGAGTTTGACATTGACGTTGCCAACACAGGCGACCGTGACGGAAGACTGACCCTCCAGCTTTACGTAAGAGACGTCGCAGCCGAGATCTGCCGCCCCGTAAAGGAACTTAAGCTTGTACGTAAGATCGAGCTTAAGGCAGGAGAGAAGCAGACCGTACGTGTAGCTCTTCCCGCATCTGCATTTGAATACTACCATACAGACAAGAAGTGCTATGCCGACCCCGGCGACTTTATGGTATGGGCAGCAGAGGATGCCGCTCACGGTGAGCCTTGTAAGATCACATTAAAATAATTATATTTTCATATTGACAGAGCCGTCCCGAGGGACGGCTCTCGCGTTATCTGCCGTCAGGGCAGATAACATATCGCATCCCGCAATGCGGGATATATCGCGTTTGCATGCAAACATATCGCTTTTGCCAAAGGCAAAAATATCGCAGATTTGGTATATAAATCTTTAGTGAATATTCTACCGTCGGTTTACCTTTACCGTCTTGAAAAAATATCGTAAAACAAATAAAATATAATCATCAAAAAGACGGAGGTAATTATGAGAGACTATAGCTTCGGGGATTTTTTATGCGGACTTCGCACAGATGCGGGACTTACCCAGTATCAGCTCGGCAAGCTTGTTGGGGTCTCCGACAAGGCGGTATCAAAGTGGGAAAACGGCACTTCCATGCCTCAGATCGACGTTTTGTATAAAATAAGTGAGATTTTCGGTATCGGTATAGAAGAGCTTATCGGTCATAAATACGATTCTGCCGAAAAGAATGGAAATGGGATATTTGCAGCCAAAGACAGATTATGGAACGAGGTATCAACGGATATGCACCGGAGATACGGCGAAGACCTTCCCATGGAGATATATAACAGATTTTTGTCGGAACGTGACGAGCTTATATACACGGATATGATCGTGTTTTATGATTTTCTTGCTAAGCTATCGGCAGAGGCAGGAAGGATCTCCGAGCATATACGTGTCAAGGGCGGAACGGCTTCCTCCTTTGTCGCATACCTGTCGGGTGTAACAATGATAGATCCTCTGCCGCCTCATTATTATTGTCCGCAATGCGGCAGAGTGATTTTTGATAACGGCGTAAAGGATGGATACGATCTTCCCGAAAAAAGTTGTTCCTGCGGTAGGGTAATGTTGTCCGACGGACATAATATTCCTTTTGTGTCCTGCCGTAACGAGATCTGCGGGAAAGTAAGCTTGAACGTCAGCGTGTCTCCCGAGTTTTTAAGCCGCGCGCTCTTGTTTACAAAAGAATATTTCAAGGACTGTAAGCTGACCTGTAAGGAATCGGGCGCAAAGCCTGTACGTATTACGGTAAATACCGGAGCTTCAAGCCGTTCTGTACTGTTTTATACTGATGAAGAATTGACCCGATATAAGGAGCTGGAGCAGGCAACAAACACTTCTTTTGAAAGAGCTGCGTTTTGCTCGGAGAGGATCTTGCGGGAATTTAAGAATAAAAACACCGACGGTATTTCCGAGTTTAAGTCGAAATTTATGAAGGATATGATGGATAAGGTCTCGGTATCGAGTTTTTACGATCTGTTACAGATACTCGGCTTGTCTCACAGCCTCGGTATGTGGCGGGATAATGGGGAAAAGCTCATCGAACAAGGCGCTTCGGTGAGTGAACTGATGGCATACCGTGAGGATGTGTTCGAATATATCAGGGACAAAATGCAGAAAAAGTCTTTTACCGATACCGGCTTTGCGTATAAGGTAACAGAGGATGTCAGACGAGGTTTTTATGCGAAAAACGGAGTGCCGGAGGATATAAAAACACTTCTTCGTTCGATAGGTACGGAGGATCGGTTTATAGATTCCGTCAGTAAAGCGAAATATCTCTTTCCTAAGGCTCACGGTGCGGAATATCTGAGGTATGCGTTAATATTGATGTGGTATAAGATTAATTTCCCAAAGAAATTTAATGAGATAATGATTAACTGATTCATACCGACGGTTGGATTTTTTCAAACCAAGCGGTTATTGTGTTTCTGTTGCTTTGATATTATAATTATATCAACGAACAGAAAAAGAGAGGTCGTACGATATGAAGATAAAAATAGCCGAAAACATCCGCTTGTTAAGAAAAGATAAAGGATTAACGCAGGAAGCTCTTGCTTCAATGCTCAATATAACCTCACAGTCGGTATCAAAGTGGGAAAGGGAGGAGGGACTTCCCGATATACTCATACTGCCGTCACTTGCCAACTGTCTCGGGGTTAGTGTAGACGCACTTTTAGGAAATGACAAACAGATAGTCGAAGACAAGATAAACAATTATATAGAATCGTTTGTTAATACGTCCTTCGGCGATGATAAAGAAGAAGTCTTACGTATAGCACGAAAGGCATATAATGAATTTTCGTATGATTTTAGAGTTATAATGCTATACGTGACGGCACTAAGGATATATTCTTATGATGATTCTGCGAAAAAGATCAAGGAACTGTGCGAAAATATCCTTGAAAACTGCAAGGATAACGATATCAGAAAAGAAGCGTCCTTTTATCTGTACGGACTTAGGGACGTGTCGGATGAATTATACTTTTTGAAAAGCTATATCAAATACGGACAGAACGTGGATTGGCATAAAATATACGGTTTGGAATCAAAGGAAGGGAAGATAATATTCCAGCACGATATAGCCGACAGCTGGTGGCATCTCAATCAGCTGATATACGATTACGGGGATCTGTATAACGAAAACACGGAGCGGGATATCAGCCATGGTGATAAAATAAAGCTTATAGAAAAATGTCAAAAGATATTCAATGCGTTTTTTGATGAAAACGACATTGGTGAATATACATTTTACTTAGGACAGTATAACGAGTTTTTGGCAAGAGAATACGCCGCTTTGTCGGATAAGGAAAAGACCTTGGAGCATTTTGAAAAAGCGGTACTCGGTTGGCAACGGTATAATGATCTGCCCGATGAATACGCATATAAGAATATTTTAATTAATCACCGACCCTATTTAAGAGAGGGTGTTTCTCCGTACAGCGACACAAAAAGATATAAGAGCGATGTAGATAATGACCCGAATTTTGATTTTGTCAGAAGCAATAAAAGGTTCATTGAGATATACAATAAACTATAAGTGTTGATTTTCATATATCATCACCATAGTGAAAAACTCACTTATCGCGTGAGTACAATGCACCGAATGATTTATTGAAATCGGTCAACAGATGACGTATAATATAGCCAAGGTTAGCTAACACGTTTTTATAACAGGAGGCGTATTATGAAATTACCGATTGCGGAGAATATCCGCCGTTTGCGTAGAGAAAAGAATATTACACAAGAAGAACTTGCTCGTGAAATGGGTGTTACCTATCAGTCTGTCAGCCGTTGGGAAAACGGACAGGCTTACCCTGATATGGAGCTTATCCCGAAGATAGCCGAGTTTTTTGATATTTCGACCGATCTGCTTTTCGGAACCGACCGTCAAAGCAAGGAGAAGTGCATTGAAAAGCATTATGAAAAAATAAGGCAAGTGCAGGGTAACCTGAAGGAGTTTTATTCTGCGTGTAAGGAAGCTTACGAAGAATTTCCCGAACAATTCAGCTTCGGCCTGTGGCTCTGCCGTTGCTATGTCAGCCTTGGTATTCTTCCGTATAAAGATCATCTTGATGAGATCAGAGAAATATGTAAAAATATTTTAGAAAACTGTACTGTAGAAGATTACCGCATTGAGGCGATACACTCGATCATCATTGCGGAAGACGAGGAACGTATTGATACGTGGCTCGACAAAGCTCCTTCGTGGAAAACCTGCAGGGAAGTTCTTTTAGATAGCCGCTACGAGCATCGTAACGATCCTTTGAAATATATGCAGAAGCAAAAGAATTTCCAAACGTTTTTGGGATATATTTTTTATAATTGTGTCAATGAAAGCACCCCGAAGGATGCTATAGAAGGTTATATAACGGTTCTTAAACTTATTGATGTTATGAGAGATACGGCAAAAGAATACGATGCCTGGATGCCTATGCGGGCGGAGATTACGCTTCATCTGTCCTCTGTTTATTTTAACGAAGGAAATAGAGAACAGGGATATTCAGAGCTTGAAAAAGCTGTAGATCTGTATGAGAAATACGCAGAGCTGCCGTTTGAAACAGAGCTCTCATATAACTGTGTGCTTTTTAATATGCTGAAGGAGAATAAAGAGTGCGGTCCCGAAAGCGATCTGAAGGATAAGGGTGAATACGTTTGTTATTGGGCATATAGGTCTTTGACCGATCCGAAGGGGTGTTTTGCTTCGATACAGGGAGAAGAACGGTTGAAAGCTATAGTCGGACGTTTGTTGCCGTACTTATCCAATAAAAGTTGAATGTTAAATTTGTAACCTAAGGTTACAAATTTAACAAACAAATTCATTATACGATGTTGCATTAATGCAACCGGTTAAAAAAGCCGTCCCTCGGGACGGCTCTCGCGTTATCTGCCGTCAGGCAGATAACATATCGCTTCTGTCTTTGACAAAAATATCGCTTTTGCCTGCAGGCAAAAATATCGCAATTTGTATCCTAAAGATACAAATTTATATATACGTCTTAACTGTCGGTTTAATCTGTGTAGAAAAATAGTATCTTCAATTTTGTTTATGTTGTGTTATAATATAGACACGGTACCGAAAAAAGGAGAATATTATGAACTCTATTGGAAACAGAATAAAAGATTTAAGAAAAAAGCAGGACCTTACCCAAGAAGAATTAGCAGAGCAGCTTAATATTTCTTCACAGGCTGTATCTAAATGGGAAAACGGTGTTTGTCTGCCGGATATATCCCAGATAATACCCTTGGTCAAAATTTTCGGTATAACGAGCGATGAACTGCTTGGAATATCGGACGAGAGCGAAAACGAAGCAGTTGATGCTTTGATTAAGGAATGTAAGGATTATATAAATGACGGACATTTTAAGTACAAGATGCTTGAAGTACACAATAGGTGTAATGATATGCTAGACAAATACCCCAATAACACAAAGTTGCTTTCTTATACTGTAAGTCATATTGTAAATATGATATGTGAGAATACAGATACCGACGAAAAAAACCAATTGTATGATGAAGCAATACGCCGTGCAAACGTAGTTATAAATTACAGTAAGGATATCTCTCAGGTTATGAATGCAAAAGCAATGCTTTCATTGATATATTGTAATTTACATAAATACGACCTTGCGAGAAATATTGCAAGTCAGTTTCCAACTGATTTTAACGATAATAGTGGCATTCAATATGCGATGATATATTATTGTGAAGGTAACCGTGAAAATGAGATTAAAGAATATTGTAATAACATTTATGGACTTATCGACACCACAAGAGAACAACTTTTGTGTTTAGGTGAGGCTTATGTAACAACTGATAGGTATAAGGATGCGATATATATCTTCGAAACGATTTTGAGAATAAAGGATGCGTTATTTAGAACAGGAAAATATACTCCGCCGTTGCATAGGATAGGCTCGGTCTATATGGCGTTGGCAAGG
Source organism: Eubacteriales bacterium (assembly GCA_045133915.1). GTDB lineage: Bacteria > Bacillota > Clostridia > Oscillospirales > CAG-272 > RGIG7300. The sequence goes on from JBGUUX010000023.1 coordinate 6,124, forward strand.
TGTTATTTGCATATCGGTGACAGAGAAGCGGCACTTTCATATTTAGAAATGGGATTCGAATACGTATGTCATATTGAAGAGTACTATTGCAAGGCACAGCAGATTGATAATCCTATATTTCGTGGCAAGGAGCTTTCCTGCTCGGATGATGAATATTACGGAAGGTTTGAAATGAAGGATTACATGAATGGCTCTTGGTTTGATTCGGTTCGTGAAAACGAAAGATTTGTTGCAATATACGAACAGTTATAAATCAAGAGAATAAATAACGAAAGAACACGGTCAATTCCGTGTTCTTTCATTTGTTAATCAAATATTGTTTTAAAATCCTCTCTGTCGTGAAGAGGTGCAAACAGCTTGTCATCAATAATACACTCCCGTATATATTCTGTGTGTGTGAATCCTACGGATCTGCGGTTTCTGTAATCCTCACGGTAACCCTTTAAGATTGGACAGGTATATTCTTCTATACCTGTTTCATCCATTTTGTCATATTCATTTGCATGACCCAAGCAGATGGTGAGATTTTTTATCGCTTCGTCGGGGTCGTTGTTTTGCATAGAGATCTTTGCATGTTCAAGATATATATCACTAAGATCACCGTGCAAACGCTGATAATTGCCGTCGGTTATAATAGCTTTAATTATCGTTTCATGGGCATCCAATGCTTCGTAAAAGGGAGGGACAGAATTTCGCCAAAGGGACTCAAGAGAAAAGGATAATTGAAGCAGCTTTTTTCTGAATATCTTTTTTCGTAAAGTGTACTGTTCCTCTCCTCGCAGGCAGTGTAGTAACAGATCATCCCTATCTCTTTCGCCTTCATCTGGATACATTTCTGCATATTTTTTAGCCTCGTCAAAATCATCCATACAGCTGTATGCAAACACCAAGCCGGATATGGCTTCTTTTTTCATTTCGGGATCATCACAGTTTTCAAGTATCATCAGATTATGCTTTGCGGAACTTTCTATCAACTCTTTTCCTTTGTTTGTTCCATAGTATTCAAGACTGTAACCTACGTACCATTCATCACTTGCAAGCCAATGAAGGTATTTGTAATCGGATGGATATTCGGCTACAGCCTGCCGTGCTATTTCAAGATCTGATTCGTGATCCTTCATCCAAAAATCAAAGTATTCAGCATCAAAGTATGCTTTTCTTTAGTCAACTTCTTCATTTGTTAATCCTAACAGCTCGTCTGCGCTTACGTTAAATAACCTCGTCAAAGGCACAATGAGGGAGAGATCGGGGTTGGCAATGCCACACTCCCATTTTGACACCGCCTGATAGGAAACATGCAGAAAGTCAGCTAACTTTTCCTGTGTCATATCATTCTTTTTTCGTAATGCTTTTATTCGTTCACCAATAGTCATTGTATTCACCTCTTGTTATTCTCGTGCCCTGTCTATATTATAGCGGTTTACCAAGTTGAATACAATAACTTATTTATCGAAGGAGTTTCAACTTAGGGTTGAGTTGTACTCGGGACGGCTCTCACGTTATCTGCCGTTACGGTAGCTAACATATCGCATCTGCTTTAGCAGACATATCGCTTTTATCTACGATAAAAATATCGCTTTTGCCAAAGGCAAAAAATATTGCAGATTGTAACCTAAGGTTACAATATTATTTCTTTGTTACTACTGTCACCACTTCAGTGATATTTGGATTCGTGGTTTTTACATTAATAAAAATATGATATTTTTATTAACAAAGTGTTGCAAAAAATGGAAAAGTATGCGATAATTACAGTAGAACTTTATTACATAGGAGGACTATATGAAAAAATTACTTATTCTCGTGCTCTGCGCCATGATGCTTGCATCTCTTTGTGCTATAGGTATCAGCGCCGCTGACGAGGTGACCTTCTCCGAGGACGTAGGCGATATCTACGTTCCGGTAACCAATGAAGACAACACACCGGTGATCGACGGTGTCATAGGTGACGCTGAGGGTTACACCGATCCCGTCCGCATCGATGCTCACAACGCATCTACCGCATGGACCTACAGAAGCCGTGTGCTCAACACCATTGACTTCTATTCCGCGTGGGACGAAACAGGCTACTATTTCGGTGCCGAGATCGTTGACCCCACACCCTATCCCTCCACCTTCTCTCCAGATAACGACGAGGACGGAGAGGGAAGTACACAGTACGGCGGTAACGGTGACGTTATCGTATTCTCTATCGATCCTCTTGCTATCCGTAAGACCACAGGCATACTCTACTGGGAGTCCTCTGCACCTACCGCTTGGTACTCCATCGTTCCTATGGAGGACGGCAGCTTTGTAGTATACAGAACCCAGTACAACGAGGGTGATATCACCGATCAGGTTGATGCCGCACTTATCTGGAATGGCGACGGTACTTGGTCTGTTGAGGTCAAGTTTACCTGGGATATGATTCTCGAGGACACCGCTGCTTGCGTTGATAAGACTGTTGAAGAGCTTGGCTATACCGTAGCCGACTTTGCAAAGCAGGACGCAGTTCATAACGCTATGATCAGATATATGGACCGTTGGGCTTATTCCAGCAAAGACCCCTACAGTGGCTACCACGTTGGTTATCTTGACGAGGGCGCACGCTTTACCATCAGCTGTAACATCACCACCTCCGACGGATTCCTTGCAGACGGTGTAACACCTGCTACCCACGGTAACGGTAAGGATGCTCAGGTCTACGGTATATACCTGCATATGTCCGAGGGTAAGAGATATACCTCAGGTAATTATACCTACATCTCCACAAATAACGACACAGAGGCAAAGATCATAAGCTACGACGGAGCAAAGGTGGATCCTCTCGTTATCCCAAAGTCTATTGACGGCAAGACCGTTACTTATATCTCCGCTAAGGCATTCCAGTCCCTTGCAAAGATCAATATTTACGTTCCTTCCACGGTTCAGACACTTGAGAAGAACGCATTCTTCGGTTGTCTCGGTGCCAAGCTTTACGTAGTAGAGGGCTCGGCCGCTCATACCTATGCAAAGCAGTATTTCAAGACCACACACGTTCTCTCCTGCGACGAGCATACCGAGGGTGAGTGGGAGGTAATTACCGCTGCAACTTGTTCCGCTTACGGTCAGCAGAAGATGAGCTGTGCAGTCTGCGGTCTTCAGCTCAAGACAGGCACTATATCTAAGCTCCCCCATACACCCGGTGAGACTACCATTACAACGGTTGCTACCTGTACCGTTAACGGTACCAAGAACGTATACTGTACGGTATGCTCTACAAGAATAAGCTCTACCTCTTATAAAGATCCCGATAACCACGCTTATCCCGATACTTGGTACTATAACGGCGTTGACTTCTGCAAAGGCGGTTATAAGTGGCGTAACTGTACAAGATGCGGTAATGAGCAGAAAACAAACGAAGGTGTTACCGCATGTGTTGCAGGCGAATGGTTTACCGTGATCGAGCCCACCGAGATAACAAGCGGCTTTAAGGTAAAGCAGTGTATCTACTGCGGCGCTATCATGGAGTCCGAGATCATCGGCAGACTTGTTGACAAGGTTATACAGAGCCTTACAATTGAGGTAACCGAGCTTGACGAGGGCGTTAAGGATATGTTTATCGCCAAGGGAGCGCATATGTTCTACCGTCAGGTTGCCAACAACAAGATCTACGGCGAGTACGCTCTTAAGCTTGAGACTAAGGATTGGTATACCAGCTATACCGTTACCGAGCCGGGCATCTACACCGTTTATATCAGATATAACGACGGAAGAGCGCCCTTCTACTATCACGTTACCGTTGATCTTCCCACGCCCGAGGTAAGCGTTAAAACCGACGGTCTTAACGTAACCGTTGAAGGTCTTACCGATATCAAGGTTATCCGTATGGGTAAGGGTGACGTTGAGGTAAACGCTGTAAGAAATGCCGAAGGTTACAGAACCATTTCGTCCTCCGTTATTAACGGTGCTGATCCCTATACCTTCACTATGAAGTCTGCAGGTGTATGGACTGTTGTAATCGAGTATAACAACGGCATCAAGGTTAAGGCGCTTGTTGACGTAAAATAATTAAAAGAGGGCTTCCGTCATAACGGAAGCCCTTGCTTCAAATATAAAAAAGTGCTCTTTCGAGCACTTTTTTAATACTTACCGTATTTCTTAACTGCGTTGATAAATGCGTCGATGTTCTCGTAGGGAACGTCGGGCTCAAGCATATGGGTAGGAGCGATACAAAGACCGCCGTCCTTGCCGACAACCTCGATGATCTCCTTGACCTTAGCGTCAACCTCGTCGGGTGTGCCGAAGGGCATTGTTGTCTGGGTACCGATAGTACCCCAGAAGGAGAGACGGTCGCCGTACATTTCCTTAACCTTTGCGGGATCGATACACTCGGGCTGAACGGGGTTGAGTACGTCAACGCCGATCTCGATAAGATCCTCGATGATATCGTAGATAACACCGTCAGAGTGATAGAAAGCAAGGATGTCAGGCTTAACAGACTTTGCAGCAGCGATAGCTCTGCCCATGTCGGGCTTAAGCCACTTGCACCAGAGCTCACGGCTGAGCATAAGGTCCTTCTGGCTTCCTACGTCGTCGCCGAACATAATAAGGTCAAAGCCGCAAGCAGCAACTCTCTTTGCAACCTCTACCTGATGATCTGCCATACGCTTAAGACAAGCTTCTGCCATCTCTTCGTCAGAGATCATATCGCAGAGAAGGTTGTCAAGACCGCGGAGGTACCAAGCGGGCTCAAAGATCTGGATAGCGTTGAAAACCGCAGCATAACCCTTAGCGTGACACTCGTCAACTCTTTCCTTCATACCTTCCCAACGGTAGTCGGCAAGGATGTCGGGCATGGGGAAGTCCCAAACCTCTGAGGGATCCATAAAGTCTTCCATTGCGTGAAGGAACTTGGTGAAGTGAGCTACAGAGCCGGGCTCAAAAGCAACGCCCCACTCGTCAACGGTGGTACCGGGCTTGAGACGGGAGTAATATTCGCTGTAGTCGTTCTGATGCTGGGTAGGTGTGTATGTAAAGGTACGGGCGTCGAAGTCATAATATTCCTCGTAGTTTTCCGCGCCTGTCTTAGCCTTGAATTCTTCCTTCAGAGAAGGGCAGAGCTCAAAGTAAAAGGGAACTCTCTCGGGATTCTGACGGCGAAGAGCCGCAAGTAAATTTTCTCTCGGGGTCATAGCGTTATCTCCTCATAATATAATCAAATATTTTCGTATACTAATTTACACAACTCCGTGTGATTAGGCAAGAATAAGTGGATTCTGCATGGCGGAGTTTGGGTGCAGCACTTGCTGCTTCTATCAACTTATAGTACCATATTTTAGTGCTTTTTGTCAAGTATTATTGCTCCTCCAAAATCGGTAAGCGGATAATCAATATCATATGCGGGAACGTAACCCGCGTCTTCGATGAAATTACAGATCTTAACACAGTCGGGGTGTTTTTCAAGATCACCGAAAAAGTAAACAATGTTTTTATAAACAAAGCTCGCACCGCCTATAAAGCCGTAATCATAGCCGGGAAGAGCAATATGTCCCGATGTGATTATAAGCACGTTTAGACCGTGTTCTGTCAATACAGAACCTATACCCTTGTCTGCAGTTATAGCATTGTTGCCAAATAGCAATGTGGAGCATTTTGCGTAGCCCTGACGGAGGTTTACTGCCTTGGGGTATTGTTCCTTTATTTTAACCGAAACACTCTCCAAACGTCCAAAAAGGGTATCTCCGACGGCAAAGGCGTTAAGCAGCACGTCCTTGGGGTATTCTTTTCCAAATTTCTCCTCGGCTAAGACAATGTCATATCCCTCGAACAGTTCTTTATTTCGCTTATAATAATCCTTCTGCAGTATATTACCGAACATCAGCATATCTGCATGACATGACACCGGCTCGGGCAGAGAAGGGTCGGGTGGCAATAAAACAACATTAAGCCCCATATCTGTGAATATGGAGCAAAGGATGTCAGGTATTTGGTTTGAGATAAATAGTGTTTTCATATTTTATTATATAAATTATACGATATTAAACCGTTTGTTAGTTTAGAGTGATGAGTTTAAAGTTTAGAGTTTTCATGGGCTACGCCTTATAAGGCAAATAATAAAAAAACTACCCATCGTGTGATCGTAAACGGGTACAAATGACTTCATGCGATTAATGGGTGCAGGGATGTATCCCTGCAAAGGCAAAACGGACAGCATAAGCTGTCCGCTAACAAATCGTATTAATTAAGTTAATTAAACGGCTCTGTTTACCTTGCCGGAACGAAGACAACGGGAGCAAACTGCTACAGTCTTAACTGTGCCGTCAACGTTAGCCTTAACTTTTCTGATGTTGGGCTTCCACATTCTGTTGGTCTTACGATTAGAGTGGGAAACGTTCTGACCGAATGTAACGCCCTTGCCGCATACTGAACACTTAGCCATATCTACACCTCCATAGGTTTTTTCTAAAATTACTCACGTGAGAAAGATTATATCACAAAGAAAGATAAAATGCAATAGTTTTTTGACATTTTTAATCTTTGTTAATATTTTCGTTATTTTGAGTTCCTTTCTTTTTGAAAGAGAACTTGTTTTCCTTACCCGCCAGCAGTCTCTTCATGTTTTCACGGTGCATAAACAGAATGAGAAGGGTAGTCAAGATCGAGAAAATGAGTATTACAAAATAGAGAGAGCTGTAATACTGGGGCATATGGGTATGAGGATAAAATGCCTTAAGAACTATGGGATACATAAGTCCGCCCATAATAGATCCAAGGGATATATATCTCGTTATGGCAACGATAAGTATAAATACTATAAGAACCACAAGGAATACTATAGGCTCAAGACTGAGTATCATCGCAGCCGCAACCGCAACGCCCTTACCGCCCTTAAAGTCGTACCAACAGGGGAAGCAATGACCCAGCATGCAGGCAAAGCCTGCGATGTGAGCCGCAACCTCACCCATAAGAAACTCGGTGAGAAGCACAGCAACCACAGCCTTTAAAAGGTCACCCAAAAGGGTAAATACACCTGCAGCTCTGCCGTATGTACGCATCATATTGGTCATACCTGCGTTACCGCTGCCGTATTTTCTGATATCGTCATGATATTTGATCTTTGAGATAATTATCGCAAAGTTCAGTCCGCCCATAAGATAAGCTATGGCGGCGCAGATAAGCGTACCTATAATAAGGAAGTTGAGGGGAAGAGAACCGTCCTCGCCCATAAACTTAAGACCGAGGATACCGTATGCTCTGAGACTGGCAAGTGTCATACGCTCTGATCTCCCTTCTGTCTGATAACTATCTTGATAGGAGTACCCTTAAATCCAAATACACCTCTGATCTGATTCTCGATATATCTCTGATATGAGAAGTGGAAGAGCTCCACCGAGTTACAGAAGATAACAAAGGTAGGCGGAGCTACACTGGACTGAGTCATATAGTAGATCTTAAGACGTCTGCCCTTGTCAGAGGGAGGCTGAACACGTGCGGTTGCATCGTTAAGAACGTCGTTGAGCATACCTGTGCTTACTCTGAGCAGCGACTGCTCGTGAACGTACTTGATAAACTCAAAGAGCTTGCCTGTACGCTGACCGGTAAGTGCAGAAACAAAGATCACGGGAGCATAAGTCATATAAGAAAGATGCTCGTAAACTTCCTTTGTAAAGTTGTCCACGGTCTTGGAATCCTTTTCTACAAGGTCCCACTTGTTTATAACTATGATAGAGGGCTTACCCGACTCGTGAGCAATACCTGCGATACGCTCATCCTGCTCGGTCACACCCTGGGTTGCGTCAACCATAAGAACGCACACGTCTGCGCGCTCAACCGCAGCCTTGGCACGGAGAACAGAGTAATGCTCGATCTTAGAGTCAATCTTTGCGTTACGTCTGATACCTGCAGTATCTATAAATACAAACTTGCCGTGCTCGTTTTCGATCTCGGTGTCGATGGCGTCACGGGTGGTACCTGCCACGTCGGACACGATAAGACGGTCCTCGCCGAGATAACGGTTGATGATAGAGCTCTTACCTGCATTAGGCTTACCGATGAACGCTACCTTGATAGCATCGTCGTCAAACTCATCTTCCTCTGTGAACTCGGGACAGAGCTCAACCACACGGTCAAGAAGGTCACCGGTACCCGAACCGTGGGTAGAGGAAAGAGCTATAGGCTCGCCTTCAACGCCAAGCTCGTAGAACTCGTAGAACTCATAAGGCAGATCGCCTACACGGTCACACTTGTTTACCGCAAGCACAAGGGGCTTACGGCTCTTTAAGAGCATGGTACAGATATCTCTGTCGTTAGCGGTAAGACCTGTGGTAACGTCGGTCATGAATATGATAACGTCGGCAGACTCGATAGCTATCTGTGCCTGAAGACGCATATGCTTAAGCATCATGTCGTCGGTCTTGGGCTCGATACCGCCTGTATCAACAAGCAGCATTTCCTTACCGTTCCACTCGATCTCGTGGTATATTCTGTCACGGGTAACACCGGGGGTATCCTCAACGATAGCGATCATCTTACCTGTCAGCTTATTGAACAGGGTGCTTTTACCTACGTTGGGGCGTCCTACTATAGCGATAATCGGTTTTGCCATACTTACTCCTTTAATAATGCTTCTACGAACTCAAAACCTGAGTTGTTTACTGTTTCTATCTCTACACCAAGCTCTTGGGAGAGAGAATCTATTGATACGTCGTCGAGGAAAAGGTCGTTTTCGTACCTTAACATCACCGAGGGGATAAAGAGCTTTGTTCCAAGGTCTTTGTCCTTAAGCTGCTCACGTAGATCCTGTCCTACTATAAGACCTGCTACGGTGATATTCTCGCCGAAGAATTTGTTTTCTATTTTATATACGTTTATTTTGGTGTCGCTTAGTCTGTTTTCAAGCTCATGGGCAATCGAAGAGATAAACTCATACGCCGCCTCGCCTGTAGCTATAGACAGTCTTCTTTTCTTTGCCGTATCGTATGTGTCAAGAAAATCAAGCTCGTCGTAGAACTCGTCCTTCATAGATGTCACAAGACCCACACCGTTTTCTATCTGGGGATAACCGTCGTAGCGGTCAGCCTCGGGAAGGGGCAAACCAGCCTTGATATAGAACTCATCACCGAGATAGAAGATACTGCAATCATGCTTACTGCGGCACTCTTCTGCAAAAGAGTCAACCTGCTCTATGACCGCCTTACATTCCTCAGGGGAGAAGGGCTCAAGGGGATACAGTCCCTCGCGGAACTTTGTCAGTCCCGAGGGAACTACGGATACGCTCTGTACCTGAGGGTAAAATGCCTCAAGTTCGCGCATAGACCTTGCAAGCTCCTCGCCGTCGTTTACACCCTTACACAGAACTATCTGTGTATTCATGGTGATACCCGCATCACTAAAACGCTTCAGCGCCTCAAGGCTCTTACCCGCAAAGCGGTTACCCATCATGGAGCAACGAAGCTCGGGGTTGGTGGTATGCACCGAGATGTTGATGGGGGATATCCTCATCTTACATATACGGTCGATATCCTTGTCACTTAAGTTGGTCAAGGTGATATAGCTACCCTTAAGAAAGGACATACGGCTGTCGTCGTCCTTAAAGTACATGGTATCACGCATACCGCGGGGAAGCTGATCTATAAAGCAGAAGATACACTTGTTACGGCAGGAGTGCTGCTTGTCCATAAGAAAGGACTCAAACTCCAAGCCGATATCCTCGTACTGAGGTTTTTTGATATCAATGTCAAAAAGCTCCTCTCCACGGTGGATGGTAAGTGTTATTTTATTTTCGGTAATATAAAATCTGTAGTCCAGCACGTCGTTTATCTCACAGCCGTTTATCTTTATAAGATAATCACCGCCGCGAACACCCGCCTTATCGGCAATGGACGCCTTTTCTACACCTGTTATAAGAACCATAGTTACTCCGAATTAATTAAATAAGGGCGTACCTGTAGCACGCCCTCTCAAAACATAATAAATAATTACGCTTCTTCCTTGATGGTGATGATTTCCTTGCCTGCGTATGTGCCGCATGCCTTACAAACTCTGTGAGAGAGATTGTACTCACCGCACTTAGGGCACTTAGTCATGCCGGGAAGGGTGAGCTTGGAATTGTTAGAGCGTCTCTTATCACGTCTTGCCTTTGATACTTTTCTCTTCGGTACTGCCATGTTACCTACACCTCCGTTATATTAATTGAATTTGTTAACTTAGTCTTCCAACTGATCGATGTACTTTTGAATTATCGCAAGTCTCGGATCAATTTCTTTTGTGGGACAAGTGCAGTCCCCTTCGTTAAGATCCTTGCCGCACTTGGGGCACAGACCCTTGCAGTCCTCCTTACAAAGAAGCTTGGTAGGGAACTCAAGGATGATCTGCTCACACAAGGGCTCGTACAGATCTAACTTTGCATCTTCGATGAAGAGATAGTCGTCCGTGTCTTCATTTTGAAGAGTGGAAATCACAGCGACGTTCTTTTCAAAATCAATAGGCAAGACACCGTCGATGTCTTTCATACATCTTGCACATACAGTTCTGTACGGCACGGTGGCAGAAGCGGTAAGCTTCATATACCCTGCGTTGTTTGTAACAGCTCCTTTTACATTGAAGAGCTCGGGGAACACAACGTTTGTCAGAATATCCTTATCCTCGAACCCGAAGGAAAAATCAAAATCAATTGACTTAACTTCGCCCGCTAGGATAGGCGCCATATCGATTTGCATACTCATACTAAATTCTCCTGAATATGAATATTAGCCCGATGACGCAGGCACAAAATATTATATACAAACTGATATAATATGTCAAGATAAAAACGACAAAAAATGCAGAATTTTAAATGTAAACTTTCTGCGACCAATAGGTTTAGTCAAATGCAGAATGCAGAGTGCAGAATGCAGAATTGATGTCGATTTTCTCCTGACGTCGAAAATCTTCATCTATTATAAATTTCAGTTATTAATATTTGTTGCTCTTAATTAGAATTTTTTGCAAACTAATAAATAATAAAGAAATTATTGACACCCTCGGGTGTCAATAATCTCCATAATTTTGCATTTTGCATTTTAAAGCGCAGCTTTAAGCCTTTGCATTATCTTCTTTTCCTCACGGGAGATCTTGACCTGACTTAAGCCAAGCATATCTCCCGTCTGCTGTTGGGAGAGTTCCTTTATATAACGTAGGTGCAGTATTTTTTTAGAGGTGTCGTCAAGTGTAGAGATAGCCTCCGAGAGCGCTATACGATCGGTGAGCCTCTCTATGGCATTTTCCTTGTCCGAAATTACGCTCTCGAGGGTCAGGGTGCTGTCGCCGCCTACCGCTTCGTGTAGCGAATGAATGGGAGAGACGGCTTCAAGAACGTAGGTCACCTCCTCCGGGGACATCTCACACGCCCCTGCAAGTTCTGACACTGTCGGCTCACGTCCGAGCTTTCGTGTCAGCTCCTCGCTTTTTCGCATGACCGTAACACCCTGACGCTTTATGTTGCGGCTGACCTTTATCTGGCCGTCGTCACGCAGAAAGCGCCGTATCTCACCTATGATAAGGGGAACGGCATAGGTGGAGAACTCAGTATTGTAGCTAAAGTCAAAGCTCCTTGCCGCTTTTATCATACCGATAGCGCCTATCTGTAACAGATCCTCCCCCTCGGCTCCTCTGCCCGTAAAGCGCAGAGCCACCGACTTTATAAGTCCCATGTTTTCTGTTATAAGTTCTTCTAATGCCGATTCATCTCCGTCCTTTATCTGCCTGAGCAGAGTCATGTTATTTCGCATTTTAACCCCTCGTCACGTTTTTATGTAATCTTTTTTCCAACGTAACGGTGGTTCCTTTTCCTAAGGTAGACCTTATTTTCATTTTATCGGTGAAACTTGACATTATGGTAAAGCCCATTCCGCCCCGCTCGCCTTGAGGATCACCCGTATAGAAGGGCTCGGTTGCTTTTTCTATGTCTGCAATACCGCATCCTTTATCACGTACAGTTATTTTTACGGTACGGTCGCTATAGTATTTTACCGATATAAACACGTCGCCCTTTTTGTCACGGTAGCCGTGGATTATGGAGTTTGTAACCGCCTCGGACACCACGGTACGTATATCTGCTATCTCCTCAAGGGTAGGGTCAAGTTGGGCAACAAAGGAGGATACGGCGTATCTTGCGTATCCCTCGTTTAGAGATAAGGCAGGGATACGCAGATCTGTTTCGTTTATGAGCTCTTTTTTCATTTTATCTTCTCCTCTCTTTTAATTGTGATAAGCTTGTCCGTACCGGCAAGAGCCAATATCTTTGACACGCTGTCGTCGGGATTGGCTATTATCAGCCGTCCCCCCAGATCGTTTATCTTGGTATATCTACCGAGGATCAGCCCTAACCCCGAGGAGTCCATAAAGTCAACTCCGCACAGATCCATAATAACCGTTTTTGAGCGGTAGAGATAAAGATCTGTATCTATCTCCTCCCGCAAAGATTTAGCGCTGTGGTGGTCTATATCCCCCGATATCTTTATGATGAGGATACCCTCGTCGTATTCTATATTACATTTTGCTCCTTGCATTTTATTCGGTCCTTTCGTTTTTGTTTAAGTATAAACGATATATCGGGTGAAATATGTCAAAAGAGGGTAAAAGAAAAAGGTTTTCCATTTTGGAAAACCTTTTAAACTTTAATTCTGTATCTGCTTTCTTCTTTCGTGACGTTCCTTGGGTCTCTGGTCGTTAGATACGATATGATCGTGCTTGAGCTTAACAGGCTTAAGGTCAATTTCGCCTGCCTTGATAAGAGCGATCTTGGTAAGCATAGGACCAAAGAGCTCGTATATAAGAACCGCAAAGAGACAGATATTACGTATTACCATACCGGTCTCGCCCAGCTGCTGTGCCGCAATGATAGACATACCTATAGCAACGCCTGCCTGAGGAAAGAGAGTAATACCGAGATACTTAGAGATGTTGTCGTCGCACTTAGTCCACTTTGCGCTGATATATGCGCCAAAGTACTTACCGAGACAACGGAAGATTATGTATACTATACCGATACCAACGATAGCCAGATCTGCAAATACCGCAAGCTCAAGCTCTGCACCGCTGAGTACGAAGAAAAGAACGAAGAGAGGAGCAGTCCACTTGTCTGTACGGCCCATCATATCCTCAGAGAAGTCACACATATTGCAGAACACGGTACCAAGCATCATACATACAAGCAGAGAAGAGAAGCCTATCTCAACCGCACCAAAGTGGAACTTGAGCTGAGAAAGGGCTACTGTTGCCATAACAAAGGTGATAGCAATAGTCAGACGCTTAGAGTTAGAGGAGAAGAATCTCTCAACGATAGTAAAGAGTATACCCATAACCGCACCAAGTACAAGAGAGCATATGATCTCAAGTATAGGATTGAGGATGATGGAAATAAGGTCAAAATGACCGCTTTCCATAGCCTTTGCAATACCAAAAGAAATTGCAAAAACTATAAGACCTATAGCGTCGTCAAGAGCAACTACGGGCAGAAGTATGTCGGTGAGCTTACCCTTTGCCTTGTACTGACGGATAACCATCAGGGTTGCTGCAGGAGCGGTAGCGGTTGCAACTGCACCGAGAACGATAGCCACGGGAAGGGTGAGCTTGTCGGGCATAAGGAAGTGAAGTCCTATAAGCGCCGCGTCTACACATATCGTTGCAAGTAAAGCCTGAACAAATGCTATAACAGTCGCCTGCTTACCTATAGCCTTGAGCTGAGAAATACGGAACTCGTTACCGATGGTGAAAGCGATAAAGCCGAGAGCTACCTCGCAGAATACCGATAATCCCTTTACCGCCTCGATAGATTCAAAGCCAAAACCGGGGATTCCCAGTCTGCCGAGAACAAAAGGACCGATAAGGATACCCGCTACAAGATAAGCGGTAACTGCAGGGAGCTTAAGGAGCTTTGCCACACGGGAGAGCAGAAGTCCCGCAAGCATTGCTACAGAGATCATTAAAAGTGTTGTTGTCATTTTTAAACCTTCTTATTTATTATATATAAATTCCAACTGATGATTGTAGCACTGTTGCACAATAAAATCAACAACAAATTGTTAACAATAAACAAGAAAAAGATGGTTGTTTTTGGCAACCATCTTAAAGCATAGAAACTATTTGTTTTTTTAGTTTTATAAACTCCTCTGTCAGCTCAAAATCAGCGGATTTATGGGGGATATCTATTCTTTCAAGTCCCTCACCCATAACGTATATTCGGTCGGCAAGTATCAGCGCTTCGTCGGTATCGTGGGTAATGATGACCGTTGAAAATCCAAGCTCTTTTGCAATACCGAGATACCATTTTTGCATCTTTGTGCGTGTAACCGCATCAAGGGCACCGAAGGGCTCGTCAAGCAAAACCACCTTGTCAGACTGAATATAGGTACGAAGCAGAGCCGCACGCTGGCGCATACCGCCCGAGAGCTCGTGGGGGTATTTGTCCTCATAGCCCGAGAGACCAAAGAAGGCGAAGTACCCTTTAACCTTATCCATAGCTGCCTTTTTCTTTTCGCCCTTTATTATAAGGGGCAGGGCGGTGTTATGAAGCACGGTATAGTAGGGCAGGAGCAGATCCTTCTGCTGCATATAGCTTATATGCCCGGGCTTGCCCGTGATATCCTCACCGCAGAGGGTGACTCTGCCCTCGTCGGGGGTCATAACTCCCGAGAGTATATTCATAAGCGTCGTCTTGCCTATACCGCTGGGGCCAAGCAGAGCCACGGTCTGTCCTTGAGGTAACCTTATGTCAAGGTTGTCGAATATGGTTTTAGAGTCAAAGGATTTAGTTATCCCCTGAGCTTCGAGAATGTAGTTCATGTCAGCTTGGCAGATACTCGTTTGTAAAGCCGTAGTTATCTGCTATTTCCTTTTCTATAAGCTTGTTTTCCCAGAGATAATCAAAGAAGCTGTTCCAACGCTCTGCGCCAAACACTCCCCAAGAAGTTGCATCGTCGATATACTTTTCGGCAAGCCACTCCTGACTTGCAACTACGATGTCGCGGTCAAGCTCAGGTGCGTACTTGCAGAGGATATCAGCCGCTTCCTCGGGATTGGATATTGCATCCTTATAGCCCTTTTCGGTAGCTTCAAGAAATGCCTTTGCGGTATCGGGGTCGCTTTCGAGGAAAGCGTTGTTTGCCACGATAACAGGTGTGTAGAAGTCAAATGCGGGGTCTATATCACCAAAGGCAAAATAGTTGGTGTCAAGGTCCTTGACCTCTGCCGCAATACCGTCCCAGGCATAGTAGATCCATACGCTGTCAACGTTGGTCTGTATAGCGGTAAGGGTGTCTGTAACGGTGGAGGGAATAAGCTCAACCTTGTCAAAATCAGCATCCTCGCGCTCCATACAGGACTTTATGATCGCCTTCTCGGTGGGCATATCCCAGGTTGCGTAGCTGTGACCCTCCATACCCTTGGGAGAGGTGATACCCTTGTCTGCCATAGAGATTATACCCGAAGTGTTGTGCTGGATAATAGCCGCAACGGCGGTTACGGGCAGAGGGGAGTCGGTAGAGTAGGCAGGAGCAAGATAGTCCTGAAAATCTATACCAAACTGAGCTTTTCCGCTTGCCACAAGGGAGGTAGCTCCGTCCTCGGGGGGCTGCTGTATGGTCACGTTAAGACCAAGCTCTGCATAATAGCCCTTTTCAAGAGCAACGTAGAAGCCTGTGTGGTTGGTGTTGGGTGTCCAGTCAAGGACGAGGGTTATATCCTTTTCGGAACTTGATCTTCCACAGGATACAAGGCATAAAAGCATTGTTAATGCTAAAATGAGTGTGAGTATTCTTTTCATGTTATTGTCTCCGTTTTTTGTGAACCGTGGATTATTTGTCACGGTATGGCATTAATTTCCTCTCCAGAAGAGCTATCAAAGCCATAAGCAAAAGACTCAATGCCGAGACCAGTATTATCACGGCAAACATCTTATCAAAGGCATATGATTTTCTCACTCTGGTCATGTACACTCCCAATCCGTTCGTTCCGCCAAGCCATTCGCTTATAACAGCAGAGACGATACAGTAAGACGAGGAGACCTTAAGGCCTTGGAAGAAATGAGGCAAACTGCGATGCAGCTTTATATGTCTGAATATCTGCGTGTTTCTTGCTCCCATACTGCGAAGTAACTTAACTTCGTCGGGATCAGCGGATGCAAATCCGTCAAGAAAACCTACGGCAATAGGGAAGAAGCAAACTATAACTATAAGTATGATCTTAGGCGACAGTCCAAAGCCGAACCAAAGCACCAGAAGCGGCGCTATGGCAATGGCGGGAACGGTCTGCGTTACCACCAAGAGAGGATAGAGAGCTTTTTTTATATATACAAATCTATCCATCAGAACTGCGGCAAAAAAGCCTGTTACTATACTTACAGCCATGCCTATAGCAGACTCGGCAAGGGTATATCCTGCGTGTCCCATAAGCACACCGAAATCGGTGATAAACGCTTTGACCACCTTTACGGGTGAGGGAAGCATAAACGCAGGGACTACCTCCGTTACCGACAAGACCTGCCATATGAGGATGAGTGTTGCAAACACTCCTACAGGCAGAAGCTTATCAATTATGCTTTTCTGTTTTTTCATTGATAGTCAGCACGTCTCCGTCGTTCTTTGCGCAGATCTTAACGTAGGTCATTATCTCCTCGGCACCGGCCTTAAGGGATATTCTTGTAACCTCGGATACGATCTTCATTATGGTATCGTAGTCTCCTTCTACCGTAGTCTCGAAGGGACCGACCACGGTATGAAGACCAAAACTCTTTATAAAAGCAATGGCTTCGTCAACTACACGTATAACCTCACGGTTATCTGCGTTCATAGGCAATATCTGAATTGCCGCGCTTGTAAGATTCATAGCAGTATATTCCTTTCTTTTCGGTTTACACCTACATTATTTCGGACCTTTTTGAGTCCGATAATAAAAATAAGGTCTCCCCGTCGGAAGACCTTGAAATAGTGTCACTATTTCCCTCCGCCGGCATTATCCGGATCAGGTTATGGGTCCCGAACTCAACGTTCGATCTCAGCCGAGGTAACTCAGCTCCCCTTTGTACAAAGCAATTATACATCATGACAAAGAATTTGTCAAGATGTATAATTGCAATGAATAATGAATGATGAATAATGAATAGTGAATAGTTAAGGAAAAAACAGTTGCTATAAAGCAACTGTTTTAAACCTTTAATTCCGAATTACGCATTCCGAATTCCGAATTGTCTTTTACTTTTCAAGTATAAGTGCCACAAATTTAAGGTCGGTGTCGCCTGTGTTTTCAAGAGCGTGGCTCTCACCGTCGTCGCAGAAGAGGACGTCCCCGGGGAACACATCGTATTCCTTGCCGTTGTCATTATAAAGTCCCTTACCGCTTAAGATAAAGTATGTTTCGGTCTCGCCTGTATGAGTATGCTCGCCAAGGGAACAACCAACCTCAAGAGTGATCTCGGAATACATACGGCAGCCGCCCGACATTTCATTTGCACCAAGGATCGAGTCAGCTATAAGGTGACCCTTGCCGCCGAAACGTTTTTCGATAACTTTTCTTGATCTTTCTACCTTCATAACCTTACTCCTGTTTCGTCGTATATTTTATCAAAAAACATATCCTGTATCTTTTTCGCAAGAACCTGATCCTTACCGCCTACAGCTTTACCGTCTATCTCATAAACAAAGATAACGTTCTTTGTGGTAGAGCAGAGTATGATCTCGTCGGCATCGTAAAGCTCGGATACTGTAAATATGCGTTCCTCTGTGGGGATACCTGCATCCTTGCAAAGCTCGGCTATGATCGCTCTCGTAATACCCGGGAGGATAAAACGGTCAAGGGGAGGCATAACCACGACTCCGTCCTTTATCATAAGGATAGAGCTGTGCGCCGCCTCGGTAACACGCTCACCGCGGTGCATAAGAGCCTCGGTAGCACCAAGAGAGGTGGCTCTCTGTGCCGCAAATACGTTGGGCATCAGGTTTGTGGTCTTGATATTACAGAACTCAAAACGCATATCCTCTATGCTTGCAAGAGTTGCTTTTTTGTCCTTTTTAGGAAGAGAGATAGGGGAGAGGTACATTATAAGGTTAGGCTTTGCGCCCACTGGGAACTCGTGCTTACGGGGAGCGTTACCTCTTGTTACCTGTATATAGAGCATCTCCTCTTTCTCGACCGAATGTTCAAGAAGTCGGTCTATCTCTACGTTAAGGGCTTCTCTTGACATATCAAATTCGATATCTACCAACTCACAGCTGCGGTAGAGTCGGTCAAGATGCATTTCCAGCGTAAAGGGCTTACCACAAAGGACCATAATAGCATCGTATACTGCATCTCCATAGAAGACCGAGCGGTCACAGAGGGGTATGGTCATAGTATCAAGATCGCCGATCTCGCCGTTAAAATAACCTGTTCTTTTCATCTTTTATCTCCAGTAATCTGTCTCGTGGGGCAGAGCTATGTTTTCTGCTTTGAATACAGGCTCCTTGCCTTCCTTACGCTGCTTGGTGTAGTCGCTAAGAGCACGGTATGCGTATCTGCCAAGGATAACGATAACCGGCATATTGATAAGTGTCATACCGCCCATGGTAACGTCTGCGATATTCCAGAGAAGATCTGCAGAAAGACCTGCGCCGAGGAATATGATAAGAGAAGCTATGATATAGTATACGGTGTAGAACACGCGTCCGGGCTTTTTGCCAAAGATGTGACAGAACGCTTTTTCAACGTAGAAAAGATTGCCTAAAAGTGTTGTAAATGCAAAGAGTATCATTGCAACGGTTATGAATATAGGACCAAAACCACCGAGAGTAGCCTTTACCGCTGCCTGAACGTAGGGAGCGCCCGAGAGATCGGCTGTGGGTGCAACGCCGGATGCAAGACACATAAATGCTGTAGCGGAGCATACGAGAAGTGTATCGATAAATACAGAAAGAACCTGTACAAGACCCTGCTTTACGGGATGTTCTACTTCAGCGGATGCGGATGCGTTGGGAGCAGAGCCTACACCTGCCTCGTTTGAGAAGAGACCTCTCTTGATACCGTACATTACGCAGGAGCCTGCAAAGCCGCCGAATATAGCCTTGAAATCAAAGGCGGAGGAGAAAATCTCCTTAAAGATACCGGGGAGCAAAGGAGCGTTGATGATGGATATAACGAGTGCAATAAGGATATATCCCGCACCCATAAAAGGAACGATAAATGATGTAGCGGATATTATACGTTTACCGCCGCCAAAGAGACAGAAACCAACGATAAGAGCAAGAACTATACCGATGATCCAGGGAGTGGTGTTGGTATTGTAGAAGCTATAACCCGAGAAGGTAGACTGGAGGTTATAGGATGCAAGCATATTAAAGCCTATGCCGTAAGTGAGGATAAGAAGCACGGAGAAGATGATAGCAAGAGGTTTACATTTAAGAGCAGTCTCGATATAGTATGCGGGACCGCCGTAGCTTCCGTCGGGCCCCTTCTTCTTATATATCTGGGCAAGGGTACTCTCCACAAAAGCGGAGGCAGAGCCTACGAGGGCAATGACCCACATCCAGAACACGGCACCGTAGCCACCCATACAGATAGCGGTGGATACACCTACGATGTTACCTGTACCAACACGGGAAGCAGTGGATACCATAAGAGCCTGGAAGGATGAAACACCTTTGCCGTCCTTGGGCTTTTCCATAACCGCGCGGAACATATCAGGGATAAGACGGAACTGAACGAACTTTGTTCTTATAGTGAAGTAAAGACCACCCAGTACCAGCACTATAACGAGTATGTACGTGTAGAGGGCATCATTTACAGATGCGATGATAGAGTCTAACATAAAAATCTCCTTAGTATAAATTCGGTTCATTATATCATGCACGGAAATAAAATGCAATATTGCAAAACAAAAAAAGTCACACAGACGTGTGACCTTTGTGGAGCGGGTGATGGGAATCGAACCCACGTAATCAGCTTGGAAGGCTGAAATTCTACCATTGAACTACACCCGCAGATTCAATGCTCATAAATAATAACACATTTCATTCCACTTGTCAAGGGGGAAATGAAAATTTCATTTATAAGTTATTATAAGCATAAGTGTCCCCAACAATAATACTCCGTATAAGAAATTCAGGAGCATATTTTCACCTCTTTGTAATAACTTATGAAAAAAGCAAAAAAATGTGAAAAAAAGTATTGACAAATCAAACTCATGGTGCTATAATAACACTCGTTCCGATGATATTGCCGAATTGTGTAACGGTAGCACGACAGACTCTGACTCTGTTTGTTGGGGTTCGAATCCCTATTCGGCAGCCAAACGAAAACCACCCAAAAGGGTGGTTTTTTTGTTATATTTCGTATAGGGATTCGAACAGGGAGGGAGCAAGGCTTGCCTTGCGAAATTGATGATATACACGGCTTTGCCGTGATAAGGTTGCAGAACGAAAAATGCTTTGGATTTACCAAAGCATTTTTTGTTTATAAAGTTATTATTTCCCTCTTTTTAAGTCTATTTTGTCCTTCAATAAAACCTTAGCTTTGTACGTCGGCAGGGTATAGGAGAAGATGTTTTCTTCTACCTCCTGCTCATATAACTCCTGTGCCGTATTATTCAGGATAGTATTTGCACTGACGCGAATATGGTGATCCTTGTCCTTTGTTGCCTTTTCCAGCCTTACAAGGGCGGGAACAGCCGAGTCTCCCAGATCTATCAATACGTCCATGTCCACGGTTTTAAGACTTCCGTCAAGATATCTGTCAACGTTATAATCTGCGATAAAGCCGTCCACGTTTCCGATACAGAGAATAGAGAAGCATACCACCAATACCGCAACAGAGGAAATGACAACGTTAAACTTAGGTATAAACTGCTTCAATATAATAAGTAAGAATATCACGGCCAGTACACACTCAAACCATGCCGCATAAATTCTCTTGGGAGTAAGACCGTAGATGCCTATATACATTGACAGCTTTGCTATAGCGGTTGCGATAAGCACAAGGGAAGAGGCTGAATAGAGTATGCATATGACCTTTGTTACAACCGACTTTGCTTTAGTGTTTCTCTTAGAGAAGGAGCTTACAAGAGCTATTATTATAAGGTTGATCACCGAGACGGCGCAAAGCTGAAAGAATCCCTCACGTGCATATTCGGAATATACAAACCCCTCGGGCAGAACTCCGGTAAAGCCTGACATATAATATTTCCATTGTGAGATGAAGAATATTACGTATACCGCAAGTATAGGCAGAGTAGCCGATGCCATGGTGAGAACGGGGGCAAAGCGTACCTTTTCGGAAGCCTCCGTACACCCCTCGGCGGTTATCTTGTCCTTCATACTGTTTTCGGAAGCGGATATAAAGAGCCCGTAGCCGAACGACGATAAGGGGAAGGCAAGGCCTATGCTTACCAAGTGAGACCATACGTCGGAAAACTCAAAATCAAACATCTTCTCTATAAGCTTGTTAAAGCTTTGGTCGTAGGAGAGGAGAGAGAAGATTATTGCGGTGGGTATTACGGCAATACCAATACCTACTAACAGGCGTCTTAAGGTCTTACCGCCCTTACGTCCGGTGAATATTGCGGTAAACAGAGCACCCAAGCGCACAAAAGGAAGTACGAATAACGCCTTAAAATAATCTATCGTAACGAGATCGCAAAAACCTTTTTTCAGACTGTTACCAAATGCAGCATATACGTAGTACAGCCAGGTTACCAAAGCATAAGTGTAGGCAAAGAAGTGTATCACCGGGTTATCGCTCAGTATAAGACCCAAAGACAGTACTACCGATGATATAGCGGCAGTTACTGGCATAGTGGTGAACTTTGCGCCCTTTATACCAAGGAAAACTGTGGTTATAACGTACAGAGAAATTATAAGCAGAAAGCCTCCGAAAGGACTGTCGTGTATGGGAGAGACTCTGCAGAACAGATAAGCGCATATGAGAGATATCCAGGCAAACAGAGTATCTGTAAGGCTTATATTCTTCTTTTCTTCCGTGGGAGTTTCGATAATTAAAACAGGTTCGTTCATAGCTTTACTCCTTTAATTAAGATTTTTGTATTCGTCAAGTATCGAATTTGCAATAATAAAGAATGTTAGTATCCGAATCAAAAATCGCCATTTCAAAGTTTACCGAATATCGGTTAAGAAGATCGGTATCGTCATACGGGTCTGTAGACTCGGAATGGTTATCATAAAAATAGTAGTAACCGTTTTCTACAAAGCTGAATAGCTGTTTACCGTCGCAGGAAAAAGCTGCTCTTTCCTCTGTGCCGTATGCGAACTCAGACAGGGACTCGCTTAAGGGGAGTGGTTTCCAGAACCCGCTTATTATTTCAACACTTTCGGTGTCGGTTATAAGAGCTTTGACAAAGGTCGTTCCGTCTCCGAAAGCAGCGTGGTTTTCTATATATTGACCGATGCTGCATCCGGTAATATCAATACCGATACTTTCCGATACTGATTTAAGATTATTTTGCTTGTATATTTCTTCATTGTATGGATTACTGCAAGAAGTTATGGATAGCAGTAACAATATGACGGTAATACATTTCAATAGTGTTTTCATTGTATATCCTTTCGGTTGTTACGATCCGATTCTCGTATTAGTCATTTCAAACGCTCTGACGTTCAGCCAATGCAGGTATTCTTCCTCGTCAATGCCGAACATATTGAAATATTCTACCTCATCAAGAGGATAGACATAGGAATCAAAGGGGTTGAAATCTATAAATATTATTCTAAGCTCTTCTGCATTGTAAACAACCTTTTCTATCAGTGCGCGCTCCACGGTTGCTATTTCACTTTTTGCTCTGTCCGAACGGTCGATACTGTATTCGTCACTGAAGACCAGCTCCTTATATCCGTCTGCATAGTAGGACTCTACCTCGGTATAACCGGGACGTTTTTTCTTAACGTCTTCTATGATATCATCGAATTGATCCTCTGACACCGTTATGTCAAGCACCGCTTCGTAGCAGATGTCAAGATAAGAATAAACTCTGAAGGAATAGGAATTTACAGTATAATCCTTCACATCCGCGGGAAAGTAATTTTGCAGTTCAACACCATAGTAGGATTTTCCGTATTTATCTATATCATCAATATATACTTCACCGAAGGAACCACAAGATGAAAACATCAGTGATATGCAGATTATAACGGCAATTAGGGTAGGAATTTTCATATCACTTATCCTCTTTGTATTCCAATATATCCTCCACCTTGCAGTCAAGGGCTTTGCATATTGCATCGAGGGTAGAGAAGCGTATTGCTTTTGCTCGGTTGTTTTTTAGTATCGAGAGATTGGCAAGGGTGATACCCACCTTATCCGAAAGCTCGTTTAAGGACATCTTTCGCTTTGCCATCATTACGTCAAGGTTAATTACTATCATACGCCACCTCACACCGTAAGATCGTTTTCAGACTTGATGATGGTAGCCTGCTCAATAACGTTCTTGGTCACCCTTAAGCATATTCCAAGGAATATACCTGCAAAGGCTACTATAAACGCAAGCTGAAAATAAATTCCTATAAGTCCAAATATAAGACCAAGGAACATACAGCACCATGAAACACCTCGTATAAGAGCAACGCTTATCTCGGTAAATACTAAAGAGTTCTTTACCCTCATAAGCAGTAAGAGAAGCATCACGTCGGCAAGTATTGCATCAAGCAGCGCAGCATACGCCAGAACGTGTACAAATATTCTGCCCGCCTGTGTGGTGGCATCACGGTTGCCGATGTTGTCATCTACGTTTATAAGCATATTGGTAAGGAAGGGAAGGATGAACAGTCCCACAACACAACCTATAAGAAATATCACCGCAAGGATGATTGAAATACGGGTTGAAAGCTTGGTTGAGATCTTAAACATTGTTTTACTCCTTTATTTATCAATTCCATAGGTTAAAAGAGAACCGTCTTCTATCTCTATTCCGGTCATATACCTACCTGCAGGCTGGTCTAAGATATATTTACCGCCGTCATCCGGCAGGTTTACGTATTCATCAGCGGTAAATATATTGGAGTAGAAAAGGATTTCTCCTTTTTCGCTGTCCTCCGAGCCCTTTCCTTTATTTTGGTAAACTCTTACGTCACGGCAGACAGATCTGGTTCTGACACCGTAGCTGCTTTTTTTGCCATATGTGATGTTGTGATCCTTTATGTAATACACGTCGGACGGTATGGCTTCTCCGTTATACTGTTTTGCATCGGGAAGGTACTCGGGTTTCACTATACCCTCAAGCAAATCAAAGGGCAGCACCACGTTTATATAGCCTAAGCCGTAGGATGCAACGTCATATGGCGCAAAGCGTATATAGAGACCGCCGCTACAGTAGCCCCATATTCTGCGGTTAGATATGAATACATCCTTTACGGCATCCTCGGGAGAAACGAAATAACTGTACGGACTTTGTGACATTTTGTCACAGAATATAGATATGAGCTTTTCTTCTGTGTCGGGAAGTAAGATATCCGTTAAAGAAAGAAGATTGCCCGTCGTCATATCAAAGGTAAAGACATTTGAAGTCACGTTGACATTTTTACTTTCTTCGGTGTAACAAAATGTTAATGCCATCCCCGACGAATATACGTCGCTTATATAGGAGGAAAGCTCACCTTCTGCCGAATCCAATCTGTCGTAATATGCATTCATTTCAGCGTTGTTTAAAATAGTGTCAGCTGCTTCGGGGTGATCGAACAGCGTGATGATAGGTCTGCTGTTTTCTATATATACCGATACCTTACCTTGTACCTCGTCAGAGTATACCTTGTCGGGTAGGTTGGCTTCATATTCTTTGAGAGATTCCTCGTACATCTCCCTCATTTCTTCGTCCACATAATCGGATGGTTCAAATATCATCCTTGTAATAAGTGAGCAGGAACTAAGCGATAAAATGGCAGTATATAAACAGATCAAAAGCGCTATCAGCCTTAAACCGAATTTCACTAAAATACCTCCTTTGGGTCATTCTGTAATTACATAATACATAATAAATGTCTGTTTGTCAATATAAAATTATCGAAAAACGATAAATAGTTATCGAAAAAGATAGCCTGTAGATGTTCTACAGGCTAAAATATCAGCTAATTGATTACTGTATCAAATACCGATACAACTCTTGCAGCTATTGCTCTTGTGCTGTAGCTTTTGGGAGCTAAAATGAGGCTTGTATCGGACATACTTGTAAATATACGCTCGTGTACAGCCCATTCAACCGCGGGATAAGCCCATTTAGATACCAAGCTTGCATCCTCGTACGGTGATATATCCACTTTGCCAGAAACATCATGATTTTTGTACTCGGCATATTTCATCATAAACTGTGCGAGTTGTTCACGGGTTACCATGCCGTTTACATTAAAGATACCTTCTCCCGTACCAGAGGTGATACCCGTATCCTTTGCCCATTTTACAGCAGGGGAGAACCACTTACCCTCGGGAACGTCGCTAAAGCCGGTTTCGCCATCATAGGCTGTCTTATCAAGTCCTTCCATGGCAAAGAGAAGCTGAACGAACTGTGCTCTTGTAAGGTTGGTCTGAGGCGAGAACTTCTTGTCACCCATGCCGCTCATATATCCCTTCAGAGATACGTCGCGGATACTTTCATAATACCACGCGTTTCTTGAAACGTCTGTGTATTCGCCTTCAAGAAGGACACCGTGCTTCATAGCATAGTCATGAGCTACGCTTCCGTTTGAGCATATAAGGGTAAGCTTTTCACATGCTGCAAAAGCATTTTCTCCGATATGTGTAACCGTATCGGGTATTTCCAGTGTTGAGAGTTTGTAGCTGTAGCTGAATGTATCATTACCTATATGCTTGAGTCCATAGGGCAGAGTTATATCGGTAAGAGCAACACAAAAGGAAAGTGCACCGTCGCCCAGGCTCTCCAGAGCATCGGAAGTGAAGGTTATATTTTTCATTCTGTAGCATTCATAGAATGCCTGAGTTCCGATATGGGTTACATCTTTGCCGATATGCACACTCTCCAATTTTTCATACATATTAAATGCAAAATTACATACAGATGTTACCTCGTCACCTATTATTATTTCGGTGATAAGATCTTTCAGATTATAGTAGGGTGCTATGCCTGTGTAGTTCATATCTCCGGAGCCGGAAACGGTAAGGGTACCGTTGTTATATTTCCACGTAAGGTTATCTCCGAGCATTCCCGAGGCGGTGAAATCTGCTGAGTATTCTATATTCCAGTTCTTTGATCTTGCAAAGCTTTCTGCATATGATCCGTATACGCATCTTACCAGCTTTGGTGCCGGGTCAAAAGCAGAGGGTGCAATATAGCTTATAGATTGGGGAAGAGTGATCTTTAGCTTAAAACAGTCGTAGAACGCATTTGCTGCGATAGATTCTGTTCCGTTGGAGATATATAATTCCTCAAGATTCTGACAGGCGATAAATGTTGCCGATCTGATCTCCTTTACACCTGCGGGTATAGTCAGTTCTTTTAATGTGAAGCAGGACCCGAACGCAGAGTCTCCAATGTAAGTAAGATTTTCTGGAAGGGTAAGTTCCTTTAATCTCAGGCAACCGTCAAGGGCTGACTCGCCTATAGATATAACGGTAGAAGGGATGGATATCTCGGTTACCATTTCGCAGTTGTTAAAGGCGAAGTTACCGATAGATGTTACCCCCTCGGATATGATAACCTTGTTAACGTCTGTGAAGAAGGACATCCAATCGGGACGGTTGTTGAAACTGTAATCATACATCTCCCCCGTACCGTTTATATTAAGAGTACCGTTGTCCAATGACCATGTTATGCTGTCTCCGCAGTTACCCTGCTTTTGGGGAGCTGCAACAACCGAAACACCCAGCAGCATTAATATACAAAGCATACATAACGAAATGAATAAACATTTTTTCATAACTACCTCCGAGGTCTATATTTATAGACTGATTATATCACATAAGAAAAGTAATGTCAATAATATTCTTTACCAAAAGAAAAATGACCGTAGGATAACGGTCATTGTATTCAATATTTACGTAAGATTCTGTCCTTTATTGAGCCAAACACAAATTTAGGCAGTTTCATCATTCTGCCTATACGCTTGGGCTCCTTGCACAGACGGTAGAACCACTCAAGGTTGCACTTGATAAAGAACTTGGGCGCACGCTCGATAGTACCTGAGAGCACGTCCAGGCTTCCGCCGAATCCTCCCATCACCTTGATGTTCAGCTCGTCACGGTGGGACACCATCCACTGCTCCTGCTTGGGTACGCCAAGGCATACAAACAGTATGGAAGCGCCGCTTGCATTTATCTTTTCAACGATCTCACAGTCATTTTTAAAGTATCCGTCGTTTATACCCGCTACAAGCATATCGGGATATTTTTCCTTAAGTCTTTCAGCAGCCTTTTCGGCAATACCGGGTTTGCCGCCGAGGAAGAAAATACTTGCGTTCATCTCTCCCGAGATACGGCAGAGGCTTTCGCAGAGCTCTATGCCTGCCACCTTGCATTTAAGAGGCTTTTTTAATATCTTTGAAGCGAGTACTACGCCTGCGCCGTCGGGAATGATAAGGTCGGCGGAATTTACCGTCTCGTTTACCGATTTATCCTCTACGCAGAGCTGAGTTATTTCGGCATTGGGGGTATGTATGATCTTTGCGCCTTCGCCCTTGAGAAATCCTTTGCAGATCTCAACTGCTTCGTCCATCGTTACGTTGTCAAAGTTGACTCCTCTGATGTTTATCTTATCCATTAGATACCTCTTATAAAAATGTTTTTTCTATTATAACATAAATATAATTCAAATGCAACACAAAAAGGTTGTCGAACTCTTCTTTTTGTGTATTTATGGGACGATATAACCAAACACCTTGAAAAACAATAACAAGTATGATATGATGTATCGGTAAGGAAGTGATAATATGAAACACGTATATATGTACTCTGACGGAGCCTGTAAGGGAAATCCCGGTCCCGGCGGTTGGGGAACGATAATCGTATATAATAATGTAGAAAAAGAGCTTTCCGGAGGGGAAGCGCATACCACCAATAACCGTATGGAACTGAGTGGCGCCATAGCGGGACTCAAGGCTTTAAAGGAGCCTTGTCAGGTTACACTTACCAGCGATTCTAAGTATCTTGTTGACGGTATAACCAAGGGATGGGCTATAGGCTGGAGAAAGAACGGCTGGAAAAAAGCAGACAAAAAGCCTGCCCTTAATCCTGATCTCTGGGGAGAACTGCTTGATCTCCTTGAAGTTCATAAAGTAGAATTCAACTGGGTCAAGGGTCACGCAGGGCACCCCTACAACGAACGCTGCGATGCCTTGGCGGTTGCCCAGAGCGAGAGGTACTCAAAAAGTTAACAAATACTTTTTTAAATCTGTTGAAAAAATATTTCATTTAGTGTATAATACTCTAATAGGTATTTATAATTGTTTACCTATATAATTATTATACGAGGCAAAGACAATGAATAGAAAGATATATGCGGACAATGCAGCTACAACTCCGGTATCACCTGCGGTCGTAGATGCAATGCTTCCTTATTTTACAGATAACTGGGGCAATCCCAGTAGCCTTTATTCTGTAGGTAACAGAGCAAAGGCGTCTCTTAATGATGCCAGAGCCCGTATTGCGGCACAGCTTGGCTGTGAGGCTAATGAGATTTACTTCACATCCTGCGGCACCGAGGCTGACAACTGGGCTATCAAGGGCACTGCTCATGCAAAACAATCCAAGGGCAAACATATTGTTTGTTCAGCTTACGAGCATCACGCAGTTACTCATACAATGAAGACACTTAAGAAGGACGGTTTTGAGATAACTTACGTTAAGCCTACTCCCGAGGGTATCATAACTCCCGAGGCGGTTAAGGATGCCATCCGTGAGGACACTATCCTTGTATGTGTAATGTATGCAAACAACGAGATAGGTACTATCAATCCTATCAAGGAAATAGCCGAGATAACCAAAGAGAAAAAGATAACCTTCTTCTCCGACGGTGTTCAGGCGGTAGGTCATATTCCCGTAAACGTTAAGGAACTGGGAGTTGATATGCTCTCGCTTTCCGGACATAAGTTCAACGCACCCAAGGGTGTGGGAGCTCTCTATATCAGAAGAGGTCTCAGAGTTGATCCCTTTATGGACGGCGGCGGACAGGAGCGCAACAAGCGTGGCGGTACCGAAAACCTTCCTTATATTATGGGTATGGCAAAAGCACTTGAAATGGCAACCGAGCGTTTCTCTGAAAACGACAAACTTACCGCCCTCCGTAACAGACTGGCCCAGGGTCTTTCTAAGATCCCTTATTCCAGAGTAAACGGTTCACTTGAGCACAGACTCCCCGGCAATATAAACGTAGCGTTTGAGTTTGTTGAGGGTGAGAGCCTTCTCCTTCTTTTGGATGCTAACGGCATTTGTGCTTCCACAGGCTCGGCATGCTCTTCCACCTCTCTTGAGCCTTCCCACGTGCTTCTCTCTATCGGCGTTCCCGTTGAGGTAGCTCACGGCTCTTTGAGATTTTCACTTTCACACGACAATACCGACGAAGACGTTGACTATATCCTTGAGGTCGTACCCAAGGTAGTTGAGAGACTTCGTATGATGAGCCCGCTTTATGACGCGGCAGAAAGGAAATAAAATGTACAGCGAAAAGGTAATGGATCATTTCTCCAATCCCCGTAACGTTGGAGAGTTAGAAAACGCAGATGCTATCGGCGAGGTAGGTAACGCAACCTGCGGCGATATTATGAGAATATATCTTAAGATAGACAACAATATTATTACAGACGTATCCTTTAAGACCTTTGGATGCGGTGCGGCTATCGCAACATCCTCTATGGCTACCGAGCTTATCAAGGGCAAGAGCATCGAAGAGGCTCTTGAACTTACCAACAAAGCGGTAGTTGAAGCTCTTGACGGACTTCCTCCCCAGAAGATCCACTGCAGCGTTCTTGCAGAGGAAGCTGTTAAGAAGGCTATTGCCAACTACTATGACAAGATGGGTATCGAGCATGATATCATGAAAGGTTGCGACGGTTGTTGCGATCACTGTCATCACCATCATAACGAGGACTAATTATGCGTATACTGCTTGGGATGAGCGGAGGCGTTGACAGCACTTATGCCGGCGCCTTGCTTTCGCAGGAGGGCTACGATGTAGAAGCAGCGGTGCTGGTAATGTCGGAACATACCGACACCGGCGCCGCTTTTCGCTCCTGCGAGGAACTTGGGATAAAATTACACGTTATAGATGCAAAAGAAGCTTTTGAAAAATACGTAGTTGACGATTTTGTAGAACAGTATTCAAAGGCAAGAACTCCTAACCCTTGTGTCATGTGTAACAGATACGTCAAGATCAAGCTTCTTTGCGACTACGCAAAGGCAAACGGATTTGATAAAGTGGCAACTGGACATTACTGTAATATATATAAGGAAGATAACCGTTACTGCGTGTCTATGGCTGCGGACCTTCGTAAGGATCAGACCTATATGCTTTGGCAGCTGACTCAGGAGGAACTTTCTATGCTTTATACCCCCTTGTCCTTCAAGAGCAAGGAGGATGCGTATGCCCTTGCGAAAGAAAAGGGTTATTCCTCGGCTGATGCCAAGGAAAGCCAGGAAATATGCTTTATCCCGGATAACGATTACGCCGCCTTTATTGAAAACCGTATAGGAAAATTCCCTGAGGGTGATTTTGTGGATTCTGACGGTAGGGTTGTAGGTAGACATAAGGGGCTTATTCATTATACAATAGGTCAGCGTAAGGGTCTGGGCCTTGCAATGAAGGTTCCTGTGTTTGTAACAGAGATAGATCCTATAACAAACACGGTAAAGGTAGAGCCTGCGGGTAAGGAATATAAAGAAGGATTTTGTGCCGATTCTCTTAATTTCCAGCTTGAAACAGAGCCTGAAGAGGGTGAAATAAGAGAAAAAGAGTATCTTGTCAAGATAAGATATGCAGCTAAGCCGGCAAAGGCGATTGTCAGGTATAGTAATAATATGGCAGAAGTTACCTTTGCAGAACCGCAGAGAGCGGTGACTCCGGGGCAGAGTGCTGTATTTTATGACGGAGAGCGTGTTATGTTTGGCGGATTCATATGTTCATAGTGTACAAAACGACAAAAATAGCAAAAAAACGCTTGACATTCTGACATCAATCTGTTATTATATAGAAGCTGCGCCGCACAAGGCAAAGCACACACGAGAAAACAACCTCAAAAAAACTTCAAAAAACTTTTGAAAAAGGGGTTGACAAATAAAACTCGTTGTGTTATAATAGTCAAGCTGTCCACGAGAGAGGGCAGCAGCGATCCTTGAAAATTGAACAACAAAGATGAGTACAAGCACGAAAAAGTGATGTAAAAATTACTGTGTGTGAAGGAAAATCT
>JBGUUX010000024.1:0-4684 GCA_045133915.1 Eubacteriales bacterium
CGCAGCAGGGGAAGATGAAAGAATCTATTCAATTAACACATTCTTTTTTGTTTTTTTAGTCTGTCTACTTGACAGGGGGCACATTAACTGATGCAGTCGGTTTTATGCTTGTTTATTCGTTGATCATTCTGATAAGCTCACCGAGAACGGGCTCAAACTTTGCACCGTACCAGTGGTTTTCCTCTTCAGCGGTAGCCTTAATGCAGCAGAGAACGTAGTCAGCCGCGATCTTTGCCGCATCGTATGCGCTCTTGCCTCTTACAAGTGCTCCTACAAAAGCGGAAGCATAGATATCACCCGTACCGTGACAGCTGTTGGGGAGAAAATCGTGCTCGTAGTAAGCGTACTCGCCATTTTCAAACACAACTACGCCTGTCTTGCCTGCCTCGTAAGAGATACCTGTAAGAATAACGTTCTTTGCGCCGAGGGCGATCATCTTTTCGATAAGAGAGTCGATATAAGCTCTGTCATAATCGGTGCGATATTCCATATCACAGAGAAAAGCTGCCTCGGTGATGTTGGGAACAAGATAGTCTGCCTTTGCGCACAGCCCCTTCATTGCATCAACAAACTCGTTGTCAAAGCCGGGATAAAGCTTGCCGTTGTCTGCCATGGCGGGGTCAACCACCTTGATGCAGTTTTCTGTTCCTACCGAATCAAAGATATCCGCAACGTAATCTATCTGCTTGGTACTGCCGAGATAGCCTGTATAGATGGCGTCAAATTTGATGTTCTCCTTGATCCAGTGGTCCTTGATACCGGGCATATCCTCGGTAAGATCACGGAAGGTATAACCGGAAAAGCCTGCGGTATGGGTAGAAAGAACTGCGGAAGGAAGAACCGCACGCTCAACTCCGCAAGCGGAAACAACGGGAAGTGCTACTGTAAGAGAACACTGTCCCACACAGGAAATGTCCTGAATAGTTAATAATCTTTTATATGCCATATTTTAACACCTCATTTCATGCTATGTATTATAGACTTGATTTGGTGATATGTATATATTCAGAATAATATATTTTTATAATACCAGTTTGCGTCGATTACGGCGAATGCGGTTGATATGCCGTTCAAAATCTCCGCTCTCGATAAGCTCGGCAAGAACGTACTGCTCAAATACGGGAACGGTACAGGAGTAGAATCCCAGTTCTTTTGAAAAATTGTCGGCGAGCTCTTTTGGAAGGATCATATATCCTACACGGATAGAGGGCGCCACCGTTCTTGAAAAGGTGTTCAAATATATTACCCTTCCCTCACGGTCAAGGGAAAAAACGGTGTCCTCGTGCTTACGGGAGACAGTAAGCTCGGAATCAAAATTGTCCTCTACTATATATCCGTCTTTATTCCTTGCCCAAGCGATATACTCGCTTCGCTTTGAAGCATCGGCGGTAACATTGCTGGGATAACTGTTAAAG
This sequence comes from Eubacteriales bacterium, assembly GCA_045133915.1. GTDB lineage: Bacteria > Bacillota > Clostridia > Oscillospirales > CAG-272 > RGIG7300. Next base: position 1,416 of record JBGUUX010000024.1, read on the forward strand.
GGAGTTATATGAAGTACCGTGGCAGAAGTTCTCTCAAGCTCAGAACTTTTGATCCCGTCACCACCCAACTTAAGCATATCACACTCTACTCCCAAAGCAGAGTATACTCGGCGTATCTTATCGTATGAGGGATCCTCTAAAGCGAAGATACGTTCTTTGCCCAAAAGCTGTACGATAAGTGTATACAGATACTCTGCACCGGAACCGATAATTATCTGACCCGGGTCTACCTGAATACCGTTACTTCGTGAAAGGTAGTCGGCTATAGCCTGTCTTAACTCCATACACCCGTGGTTAGGAGATTTGATAAGTATACGCTCACCGTAGTCGGAAAGGACCTTACGCATAGTCTTGGCAAGAACGCTGAATGGGAATTCATTTTTGTGTTCCTGCATTGATCGCAAGTTCTGTTCCCTTGTCCGTTCTACTACACTTGTGAGATTGCCCTCACGGTAGATAACATAATAACCGCTTCTCTGTCTTGCCTCGGCATAACCCTCGTCGCAGAGTATGGCATAAGCGTGCTCCACGGTTATGACGCTCACCCCTGTTTCTTCGGCAAGAAGTCTCTTGGAGGGGAGCTTGCTTTGGTACTTGTATACACCCTCAACTATATCTGTGCGTATCTGCATATATAGCTGCAGGTATGCGCTTTTGGTTGAAGTATTATCTATAAAATATTTCATCTGGTTATATAAATTCCTCCCTGTAGCGTGAATTTATTACACCAAAAAAGGACCTGCAAAGCAAGTCCTTTTTTATTATTGAACGGTTATAAGGTAGAAGTTATAAGATCCATCATCATACTGTACCATAAAGCTCCAGCGTCCGGGAGTAAGTCCGGAAAGAACGATCTGTCCGTTTTCGTCTATATCGGCGCTCTTGAAGAACTTAGACCCGGGGGCCCTCTTGATATTACCTGCCGTGGTATATTTGCCGGGAGCATATCTTACGATATAAAGTCCGTCAAGATTACCAAGGGTAACGGTATCACCGTTATGAACAAAGGTAGGAGTCTTTTTCTGTACGTTGTAATGATGTATATGCCTATATCCGTTATTGTACTCTACGATAATAGTTACTACACCCTCATCGCTGTACTGGATCGTGTAGCTTTCGGCATCCTTGATAACAGTTTTGTTATTGAAGTTACGGACTCCGGCTGCCGCCTTGATCTCAGCTACAGAATTATGCTTTCCGTATGCGGTTCTTATATTCTTGATACCGGGAATATTAGTCACGGTAACCTGAAGACCATTCTCAATAAATACGGGAACGTCTACAGTCAAGGTTGTATGACATACGTCCGCGCTGCCGTCAGTATACCTGATAAGCACAGTATATTCACCGGGATCTATTACCGTATAGGTATAATCGTGGGTCGCAAAGTAAGCGGAAAGCTTGTTGGCTGAAGCCTGATACTTAAAGGCAGTGCTTGCTTTGATCTCGGAGTAGCTGTTGAATATGCCCTTAGCTATCCAAAGATCCTTATATCCGTCCTTGAAGTCCTTGACCGTCAGCTTGACACCGTCCGACTCGAGGTAGGGTGTAATGTCATCCACATCGGTATGGATAAAGTATCCCGTACCGTCGGTCATTCTTACCCAGGCGGTATAACTGCCCATCCAGGGAAGCTCGTATCTTAATATACCGTCAACGGTCTTGGAGTCTATCAGCGTTGCCGAAAGAGTTATGCTCTTTTCAGCATTTCTGACCTCATCACCTGTAGTATAGGTACCTATGGCAAAGCGTATCTCTTTGACAGAAACTATGTTGTCCATTATAATAACGTAGTTTTCTGTTCCTACAACAGAGGGCACAAGTCTGGGTATCACACGTGTCTCGGTATGACCGCAAACGGTACATACACCTACCTCCTCACCGTCGGAAAGTGTGGTAGGAGCAACTGTCTGAACCCATTCGCCCCAGAGGTGCTCCGTTACAGGAAGTATCTCAACTCCCAGGTCGTGTCCGCACTTTTCACAGTATATCTCCGCCATACCCTCGGCAGTACAGGTAGGAGCAATGAGTATATTATGCTGGGGAGTATGAACGCATCCGCGGTTAAACTCTGTATAGATATATCCGCAGTCGGTACAGGTATTGATGATAATACCCGGACGGTAAACTGTAGGAGAGGTGATCACCTCAACACCGTAGCTATGGGTATGTACATCCTCATCAAGCAGGTAGTAGGTATGGGAATTTGCCAAAGCGTATGTATGCGCAAGAGTATTTGAATAACAGTATATCCTAACCTTCTTGCTGTTATTGAGAAGATTCTTGCCTACGTTGGCTCCTGCAGGGATCTTTATGCTTTCGAGGTTATCGCATTCCGCAAACGCCTGCTGACCGATGTTTGCAAGACCCACAGGTAAAAGCACACTGATAAGACCGTTACAGTTATAGTATGCATAGTTACCAATGTTTTCAAGTCCTTCGTTAAAGTTTACCAGTCTAAGACCTGTACAGTTAGCAAAAGCATATTCTCCGATAATAGTAAGGGTATCGGGAAGTACCACGTCTGCAAAGGTGGTACAGCCGTTAAATGCATCGTTACCTATAGTAACAAGCTCTTTAGGAAGATCGATGTATGCAAGACCTGTACAGTTTTGGAACGCACGGAGTGAAATAGAGGTCACGCTGTCGGGAATAACAACCTCCCTGACAGATGTACAATCCTTGAGTGCTCTTATAGGTATAGCTGCCATACCGTCGGCAAAAATAACCTTTTTCAGATTATTGGCTCCATAAAACGCAGATGTTCTATAGTTCTCGTAATTACTGTCACTTGAAAGTCTGGTTACGGTTGAAGGCACTGTTATCTCAACGATACCGCTTCCGCTAAATGCATTGTTATATATTGTCTGCAATCCTTCGGGAAGATCAATGCCAACAAGAGCCCTGCAATTTTCAAACGCATAATTAGAAATCGACAAAAGTCCCTTAGGAAGCTGTACGTCATTGAGAGAGGCACAGTTTGTGAAAAGATAATTACTGATATTAGTCATGCCATCGGACAACTTACAAGTTGTCATAGAAGCACAGTTTGAAAACGCATATTCTCCCACAGTTATAACAGTGTCGGGCAGAGTTATATCAATGATATTACTACAGTTTTCAAAAGCCTCATTATTGATGGTAGCAAGACCCTCGGGTAAGGTTATCTCTATAATACCATCGCAGTTAAAGAAGGCACGTATATCTATTTTCTTAAGGCTCTCGGGGAGTACTACCTCTACAACAGAGGTGCAATCCTTAAGCGCTCT
>JBGUUX010000025.1:0-14201 GCA_045133915.1 Eubacteriales bacterium
GATGCGTAGCATCATATAACTGCGAAGCAATATAACTCGCCTTTGGCGAATATAACTGAGGCACCTTCCTTACGGAGGGTGCCTCTAAGGACAGTCTTTTTTAGTGCCAATTACAATATTCTGTAGGCATATTATCTTCGGTATAGTAGCCCTTGGTTATACGGCTGCCGCAGGAGGAGTTTGCAAGCTTACCCGTACCCGAGCAGATATCCTTAACTATAGTTCCTTCGTTGAGCTCAAAATCCTTAGGGGTTATACCTTTAGAGAAGATCTCTTGCTCGTGGAGCTTGGTCATAAACTTATCCCAAACGTCAACTGCAGGACTCTTGATCTCGGAAAAGCCTGCAAGGCTTCTTGAGTTTTCGTACGCAAACCATACGCCTGCCATAAAGTAGGGAGTATAGCCCATAAACCATCTGTCCTTGTCGTAAGATGTGGTTCCGGTCTTACCCGCGCACTGTACACGGTCGTCAAGGGTGATACAGTCTGCCGTTCCGCTGTCTACAACGTTCTGGAGCATCTTTGTCATAATAGATGCGTTGGGAGCGGATATTACCTGAGAGGGTATGCCCTCATTATCGACTATAACGTTGCCGTAGGCGTCCTCTATCTTAAGGATAGTGCGGTTGCCTGTGAAAACACCCTTATTATTGAATATCTGATACGCTCCGATAAGCTCACGGACGGTGATACCGTGGAGCATTCCGCCAAGGGCAAGGGCGGAAGCATTTTTGTCGCTGACGATATATCCTCTGGAGTCGGTCTCGCTGCCTACAACGCTATGCATACCTAACTTGTCGTGAACGAACTCGTAGGACTCTGTTGCTCCGTATTTCATAAGAAGTCTCACCGCAATGGTATTGACCGAGCGGCGTACTCCGTCATAAACGGGGGTAAGACCTCTATATCCTTCGGGCCAGTTGGAGGGCCAGGGCTTGTCGTTAAGCTTGGTATAATAGTTATCCTCCACAAGAGTACTATAGTGGATGATACCCGACTCAAGACAGGGGCCGTAAACCGCTACAGGCTTTATGGATGAACCGGGGGATCTGGTCTTGACGGTAGCGTAGTTAGGGAAGTTATTGCTTGTCTTTTCCCATCTTGAACCTACAAGAGCAAGGATATCGTTGGTTGCGGGGTCGGTTATTACCATTGCCGACTGGGGCTGAGTGCCGTTATCTATACGCATGAAGTTACTGCCGTCGGCATAAAAACCTTCAAGCAAGGTCTGTACGTCGGGGTCCACCACGGTATATATCTTAAGGTTATCCGAATAGAGCTTTTTCTCTGCTGCAGCCGCATCTATCTCGTATTTCTGCGAGAGCAGCTTTATTGCATCGGCTATAACCACCTCGGTATACCAATCGTATACCGGAGTAAATTCGGGATTAAAGGTAAACTGTTTTACAAGATAAGTGTTATATTCTTCCTCGGTTATCCTACCCTTATCTTTGAGAGAGGTAAGGATAGCTTCATAGGCTGCCTTGTTGCCCTCGGGGTCGATACGGGGATCGTCTGCGTTAAGTATAGCGCAGAGCATTGCGATATCCGAAAGGTCAAGCTGACCGAGGCTCTTGCCAAAATAGCCCATAGATGCGGCGTTGATGCCGAATATCTTATCAGAAAAACGGATAGTATTGAGATAGATCTCGGTAAGTGTCTCCTTGCCGTACTTTTCTTCAAGAGCGGTGATCTGACGTGAGTCTACGTCACCCTCGCCTATATGGGTCTTTATAAGCTCAAGGGCTATAGGACTTTCGGGTGTGACGTAAGCGGTAAAAAGCTCGGTCACAAGCGGGGGTACGGTATCAATGCTGCTCCAATAGCTTCTGTCATCGTATATAAGCTTGCCCTTGTACACTACGGGGGTTCCGTTGCGTGCGGCTCTGTCCTCGGCGGTGGCATAATCCATATAGAATATATCCGCTACGGGGTTATCCTTGACAGTGATAAGCTTGTCAAAGACCTCTATCCACTGAGGGGGAACGCTGTCAAGAAGATTGGTGGTCTTGACCTCCTTGTCACCGCAATATATGCAGACTCTTTCCTCGTTATATATCAGTCCGTCAGGACTTTTGACAGTCACCTGCCACTGTCCGTAGGCATGCTCGCAGGGGATCTCCTCTTTGGTTACCGTATTACAGCCGACAAGGGTCAGCAGTAAAGAAAATATACATAAAAAAGCAACAGAACGCTTCACTTTGCACCTCTTAAAATAGTATAAATATAGTATATTCTATTTCGTCGACAAAAGTCAACAATAATACATTAATTTAATATAAATTAGTATTATGCTTGACATTCATTTCGGTATTTTATATAATTACTTTGAACATTTTACCCTTTGTGAGAGGAAAAACAATGATGACAGAAAGAATGAAAAACACTCTGGAAAGTTATACCAAAGAATGCACCGAATCTGTGTTAAAAACAGATTTTGCGGCGCTTTCCGAAATAGCCAAAGTAATAATCGATACAAAGAAAACCGGGGCTAAGATCTTTACCGCAGGTAACGGCGGCTCGGCTGCTACCGCATCCCATATCTGTAACGATCTTGCCAAGGGCTGCAGAGTGTATGACCGCGTAGGATTTAAAGCGGAGTGTCTTGCCGACTCTACCGCCGTTGTGACCTGTCTTGCAAACGACTTTTGCTATGACGAAATTTTTGAAATAATGATAGAGACCAAGGCTAAGGAAGGTGACGTACTCCTTATGTTCTCGGGCAGCGGTAACTCACCTAACGTAGTAAGAGCTGCAGAGAAGGCTCAGCAGATGGGCATTACCACCATCGGCTTCCTCGGCCGTGACGGCGGTAAGCTTAAGGCCTTCTGCGACCACTACGTTATAGCTCCCACCGACTCTATGGAGATGCTTGAGGATATGCATATGCTCTACGTTCATGCGCTGGTGGTTGCTATCCGTAATGAATTAAAGGATATGTGGGATATGGAGATCAAAAAGCCTCTTAAGTCCCCTGCATTTAAGACAGCACTCTTTGACTTTGACGGTACTGTAAGCCTTATCAGAAGCGGCTGGCAGGATATTATGATCCCCTACTTTATCGAAGTTCTTATGGCTGTTGCAAAGGACGAGACAGAGGAAGAGATCACAGAGATAGTACGTGACTTCGTTGACACCCTGACAGGTAAGCAGACCATATTCCAGTGTATGCGCCTTGACGAAGAGGTAGTAAAGCGAGGCGGCGCGCACGTTGACCCCGTTGAATATAAGCACGAATACCTGAGAAGACTTGAGATACATATCAAGGAGCGTAAAGAGGGTCTTGTAAACGGAACTATCAAGCCCGAGGAGCTTATCGTTCCCGGCTGTACCGATTTCGTTTACGCTCTTAAGGAAAAGGGTATCTCCTGCTATCTTGCAAGCGGAACCGACGAAAAGGACGTGCTTTACGAGGCAGAACTGCTTGGTCTTGACAAGGTGTTTGACGGACATATCTACGGCGCCCACGATTATATGACAGACTGCTCAAAGGAGCTTGTTATAAAGTCTCTTATCAAGGACGGCGGTATTAAGCCAGAGGAACTGATCTCCTTTGGTGACGGATACGTTGAGATAGAGCTGGTTCACGATATCGGCGGCTACACCGTCGGCGTTGCTACCGACGAGGACAAAAAGTGCGGTATCAATGACTGGAAGCGCAACAGACTGCTCTCTGCAGGTGCTTCTATGATAATCCCCGACTTTGCAGATCATAAGAGACTTATCGACTATATAACCCGTGAGGTATAATATGCCATTTGAGAAATTTGACAGAAGTAAGTTAAATATACTTCCCTTAAACGAAAGAATACACGACGTGGATCTGAGCAAGGTATACAAGGATCCCGCAACCCACACCCCTGATTTTGAAAACAAAAATCTCCCTACCATAGCCAAGGCTGTATGGGAGGCAAGAAGAAAATACGATGCCACCGTGCTTATGATGTACGGCGCTCACGTTATCCGTACAGGTAACGCAGGCTATATGATAGAGCTGATGAAAAAGGGGCTCGTTACCCACTTTGCCACTAACGGCGCAGGCTCTATCCACGATTTCGAGTTCGCTATGATAGGTCACACCTGCGAGAGCGTTGCCAAGTACATCTCCGAGGGTCAGTTCGGTCTCTGGCAGGAGACAGGCATCATCAACGATATCATCAAAGAGGGTGCAAAGGATAACCTTGGTTGGGGTGAGGCTATCGGCAGATACATCTGGGAAAACAACTTCCCCTACCGTGAGCAGAGCGTTCTTGCAATGGGTTATCACTTAGGCGTTCCCTGTACCGTACATATCGGTATCGGTAACGATATCATCCACGAGCACCCCAACTGCGACGGAGCGGCTATGGGTATCTGCTCCTATAACGATTTTCTTATCTATACCCAGAGTATAACCAAGCTTGAAAAGGGCGCGTTCCTTAACTTCGGCTCTGCGGTGGCAGGCCCCGAGGTGTATTTGAAGGCTTTAGCTATGGCTCGTAACGTTGCTCATCAGAAGGGCGAGAGGATCACCGACTTTACAACAGCGGTATTTGACCTTCTTGAAATAGACGAGGATGCAGATCACAGTTCCGCTCCTCCCAAGAGCGACCCCCGTTACTATTTCAGACCCTGGAAGACCATACTTGCAAGAACCGTCGCTGACGGCGGACAGAGCTTTTATATAAAGGGTGAGCATCAGAAGACAGTTCCCGCTCTTGCAAAATTGGTACTGGATATGGATAACTGATATGGATATTAACAAGATCATCGACCGTCTCGGTCACATAAAAGAAAAAAAGATCCTTGTGTTAGGCGACTATTGCCTTGACAAGTACGTATATTCGGACCCCGCAGAGGACGACGTTTCTCTTGAAACGGGGGTTGCGGCATGGCAGATATACGGCAAAAAGATGGCGGCAGGTGCGGCAGGCACTATCACCAACAATCTTCGCGCCCTTGGTGCCGAGGTCATATGCGTCGGCATCGTAGGTGACGACGGTGAGGGCTATGATCTGCTTAAATGCTTAAAGCAGATCGGCGCTGATACCCGTTATATCATGGTAAGCGAGGAGATCACCACCGCTACGTACCTTAAGAATATGCGTAAGCAGAGCGACGGCCAGTACCGTGAGGACACCCGACTTGATTTCCGTAACCGCTCTATCACAAGCGAAGCTATGTTTGAGGAGCTGGGACGCAATTTTGAAGAAGCGGTAAAGGAGGCTGACGGTATCATCGTCTCCGACCAGTTCTTTGAAAGAAACTCGGGTGTGGTAGGCGATATTCTGAGAACAAAGATAAATGAATTTGCCAAAAAGTATAAAAAACCCTTCCTTGTAGACTCCCGTGCATTTGCCCGTGAGTATAAGGGTATGTTTATCAAGTGCAATAACTACGAGCTTATGAAATACTGCGGCGCAGAAGGCGATCCCGAATGTATGGAGGACGTACTTCGCGGCGGTATGAAGATGAAACAAGAGGTGGAACACTCTATCTTCATCACCTGCAACAAGGACGGCATAAAGGTCTTTGAGGATGAGATAAGCCACGTTCCCACCTATCCCGTCGAAGGAGAGATAGACGTTACCGGCGCAGGTGACGCTTCAAACGCGGGCATCGCACTTTCTCTTGCTCTCGGACTTACTCCCACGGAGGCGGCAATGGTTGCCTGCTGTGTGTCCTCTATAACGATACAGCAGTTAGGCACTACAGGTACAGCAACCGTCGAGGGTGTTATAGAAAGACTTAAAACGATAAATAAATTAATGACAGAAAAGGGTGAATAACATGTCAAAAAAGCTTAAAATGGCCATTATCGGATGCGGAGGTATCGCCAACGGCGCTCATGCATCAAACTACGAGGTAATTGACAACATCGAGATCGTCGCACTCTGTGATATTATCCCCGAGAGAACAGCGGCAATGAAGGCAAAGTTCAAGTGCTGTGCAAACGCTTGGGAATGTACAGACTATATGGATATCGTAAACAGTCCTGACGTTGAGGCTGTGGATATCTGTACCCCCAACTACCTCCACGCACCTATTGCTATTGCGGCTCTTAATGCAGGCAAGCACGTTCTTACCGAAAAGCCTGACGCTATGACCGTAGCAGAGGTTGAGGCAATGAAGGAAGCCTCCGAAAAGAGCGGCAAGGTGCTTATGGCTATGCGTAACAACCGCTTTACTCCTGCGGCACTTTATGCAAAAAAGGCTATCGCTGACGGTGAATACGGCAGATTCTATGCAGGACGCTGCGGATGGATACGCAGACGCGGTATCCCCGGTGACGGAAGCTGGTTTGCAGACAAGTCTAAGTCGGGCGGCGGTCCCCTTATCGACCTTGGCGTACATATGATCGACCTGGCTATCTTCCTTATGGGCAGTCCTAAGCCTGTATCGGTATCCGGCTCCACCTTCTGTGAGATCGCAAATCAGAAGGAAAAGGGCGGTCTCTTTAACGTAGAGGATCTGGCAATGGGCTTTATCAAGTTTGATAACGGCGCATGCCTGCACATCGACTTCAGCTGGGCTACCAATATAGAAAAAGAATCAAGATTCGTTGAGCTTCGCGGTACCAAGGCGGGTATCAAGATAGAGGATGACGTACTCAGCATCTGCGGTGAAAAGTACGGCACACCCTACAACGAGTATCCCAAGCCCCGCGGTGAATACGGTCACTGTGTTGCTATCCGTCACTTTGCCGACGTTGTGCTTAACGGCGCAGATCCTATCTTTGTTCCTCAGCAGGGCGTTGATATGATAAAGATCCTCAACGCTATCTACCAGTCTGCCGAGACAGGCAAAGAGGTATTGTTATAATCGGAACATAAAAAAGCTGTCACAAAAGTGACAGCTTTTTCTCATTAATTCTGCATTTTGCATTACGAATTATACAATCACGGATTGTATAATTCGTCTATAGGTCTCCACTCCATAGAGTTAATGTCCTCGCTCTTTATCTCTCCGTCCTCGTTGTAATATCTTATTGCAACGGGGAGCTTATGATACCCCTCCTCGGTAAAGATACGGTACATACCTCCGCTTATCTCAAGCGAAGCGTAGTCTACCGCTACACCAACAAGGGTAGCATCCTCAAGGATAAGGCGCTTCATTTCATCCACTCGCTTAGTTTCACTTCCGTGGGGACAGATGATAACGTTAGCGCATCCCGTACCGTAGAGGTTTTCAAAACGATCGTCACGGATACCTGAGGTACCGTAGGTACCAAAGCATATTGCACCGGCACTAGAGCCCGACATTACAGTTCCCTTTGCCGCCGCCTCACGGATAATAGCGTCTGTACCGTAACGGCGGAGTCGCTCAAGGAGCATTCTGGAGCTGCCGCCCGTTACGTAGATTATGTCAGCCGCTTCTATCTTCTGTCTTGCAACATCTGTAGGCAGATCCTCAAGGAGCAACAGATCAAAGGTACACTTATCGGTCCAGTTTGCCATAAGAGACTGTATGCTGCCGTAGCCCTCGGTGGGGTCCACAGCCGCCATACCGATATAGAGAAGGTGAGCGTCCTCCTTGCCTGCCAGATTAAGCAGTTCCTCGTTGAAGGTGTAACCGCTTGAGCCTCCCTCAAGGAGATAGTTACCCATATCTACAGAAGGAGTAACCGCACGAAGGTAACCCTCGTAAAAACGCTTAACGATAAGTGATATCTGCGCTCTTGTAGCGTTATCACGGGGTGCAAGGGTGGTCTCGGTCATGCCTGTAACAAGACCTGCCGCAACGGCGGTAGCCATAGAGTCCTTTGCCCAATCTGCAATTTTATTTTCATCTTCAAATGCACCAAGCTCAGCACCCGCGGGCATTTCTATACCCCGAAGCCCTGCATATGTACAAAGGAATCTTGCAAGCTGCTGACGGGTGACCTTGTCATTAGGAGCAAAACGATCATCCGAAACACCGCTTGTAACACCCTTGTCCTTTGCCCATTCAACAGCCGTGGAATACCATCTGCCCTTGGGTACGTCACTAAAGCTCTGCTTGTCTGCATAAGCAGAGAGATCTGCTCCCTCGATGTTGGCAAGTATCATAACGAACTGAGCTCTTGTAAGAGGTGTTGCGGGGGAGAATTTATCCTCGCCCATGCCGTTCATTACCTTGCTCTCACTTGCCCAGCTTATAGCCTCGGTATACCAAGCAGAAGCCGCAACGTCGGTGAAACGCTCGTTTATCGGCATATCGTAGAAGCAGCCGTCCTCGGCTAACTTGATACGCTTGCCTGCGGGCACGTATACCTTATAGCTGCGGATAGCAACTGCATCTCCGCCGTCAACCACGTAAGCATAGTGATTTGCCGCCTGAACGTAGTCACCCTCCGCCATATTTTCCTTGCCGCTGTAAGGCTTTTTAACAAAAGCAGAAAGCACGTCCCAGCTTGTCTGTGCGGTATAATCTATAGCGGTATAGGTGGTATGTCTCATATTTACGGTAAGCTCGGAATTGCCAAAGCATACCTTGTAAGGCAGAACAAAGAAGTCGGTTGTGACGATCTCATTTTCAGCGCCTGCCTTAAATTCTTCGGTAACGGTATAAACATCCCACTTGGTATTGGTGTTACCGGGAATAAATTTTTCAATATTTTCTTCGGTAAGGTCAATGTACTTTCCACCCTTGTAGCCCTCGTTTGTGCTGTCAACTGAGGTTTCGGTCTCTCTGATGGAAGAAAGAGTATAGAAGGCGCCTTCCTTTTTATCAGCCATGACCTTGATATAATAGGTCTTACCTACCTCAAACTCGGTCCAGTCGGAAACGTCGGGATCGTTGGTGGAGGATATCGTGCCAAGCTCATTACCGTTTTCGTCATAGTAGCGGTGAGCGGTAACGTCCCAGCCGTAGAGCCAGTCACCCACCTCGTCTATCTGCATATCGGTGAAAACGCATTTGGGTGCGGGAGCGGTAAACTTGTACCAATAGGTCTCACCCGGCTCTGCCCAGTATTTTCGGTCAAACTCGATCCTCTCGCAGTCCTCGGGGAGCGCTTCGGCATTTACGGTAAATCCGCCTATACCCTGAACTCCTAAAAGCGCTGCGAGTAACAATGCAAAAAATCTCTTTTTCATAATCGTTCTCCTTATTAAATTAAGTGGTTATAGCATTCCGGGAAACGAGTGGCAACAATTCATCAAGCCTTGATATACCTTGTTGATCTCGCTTGTCCCAATTTCAATATACGTCCGTCTTTTACCATTGCTCCAAGAACCGCTTCAACGGTAGTAGGGCTCACATCCGGAAGTAAAGTGCATATGTCCATTTTTGATACCGGAATAAGACTGTTAAGTACCGCTGCTTCAATTCTTGCCTTTTTACTTATCTTATTTGTGTTGATCACAGCAAATCGCTTATCAAGCTCTTTGTAGCACATATATAAAGTAGATAAAAAGTTTTCAATAAAAGGAACATAGGTGTTTTTGTTATCCTCCCAGCCGTCCGAAGACTGTTGTAAAGAATGATAATAAAAGCCCTTATAATTATTTATCTGTTCCTCAAAGGATACGTATTTTCCTACATCATAACCGTTTTTATAAAGAAGCAAAAGAGTAAGAAGCCTTGACATCCTTCCGTTACCGTCCCTGAACGGATGAATGCACAAAAAATCCAATATAACGCAGGGAATCAATAAAAGCTGATTAATTCCTGCATCGTTTGAAGCCTCCATATATGCAAGCTCGAGCTGCTCCATAGCCGCTTGTACCTCGGAAGCAGGTGTAGGCTTGAATCTTATTCTTCGATTACCTTCCTTATCTTCTTCTATAATATAATTATCCGAGGTTTTATATTTTCCGCCGTGTTCATAGCCTGCAAGTTGCATCATAGTTTCGTGCAACCTCAGAATATCACTAACCTTAAAATCAATATTGTCGTAATACAGATGAATAGCATTAAGTGCATCACGGTACCCTGCTATCTCGCTCTCGGTGTGGTTCAAGGGAGCACTGTCCTTATTCACGATATCGGCGATTCTCTCGTCGCTTGTAACTATACCCTCAATAGCATTGGAGCTTTTTACCGACTGTATTCTTGCTACCGCTTCCAACTCGGTATAGATATTAATATACTCCTGTTTTCTTATCCTGGACATAGTTTTGAGTGAAGCAATACCCGACGTAAGATTGATAAGCTTGGAAGGAAGCAAAGTATCACTCAAAAAAGAATAATCGAATTTTCTCATACATCACACCTCTTTCTGCATATATTATATGATTTCATATGCAGAAAGTCAAGGTTTTCTGCATATTACAGTCGATATTATATGCATATTTTTTTAATATATGCAAAAACAGAGCGAGCATATGCCCGCTCTGTACTATTAAATTACTGCATCAACATATACGGTTTTCCGTCACTTAACAAAAGATAAATGCCGTCTGCAACCTTTCTCATTTCACAGTTAAACTCTCCGTCTATAATGAGAATATCACCATTTAACGTCCAGGTTCTTTCATTTACGTAACCGTAGTCATCTTTAATTCTTCCGTCTGATTCAAACCAAAAAGTTCCGCTCCAATATCCGACCCCGGCAATAATATAATCTACACTCCATCTTCCGGGTACAATGTTAGCAATTTGATCTCCACTTACAGCAGCATATTCATCTATATGATTAGCAAAATAATCCCGACTTTCCTGTTTTGTAAAGGTACAAAGAGCCAGTTCAAGGGACATCTCGATTTCCGGTGACTGTTTCTCATTTCTATCTGTTTCGGTTACTAAATATGTAAATTCAGTTTTTGTTCCATCCGAGTTAGGTATAGAAAAAACAATCTGTACATCCGAGTTCAAATCCTTTATGTCTGCGGCAATATCAACATATGCGCGGCGGGTTACTTTTTCGCCTACCTCCATTCGCAAATTACTCAAGGGATTGCTACGCCACTGACCTGGCTTTTCGGTATGCATAGTACCGCTTGTATCTATATAGGTATTATCGGTATAAATAAAATACGCACCATCGTCGAAAGAACTATAGTTCTTTCCATCATACTGCACACTAACAAAGCCACTGTGTCCGTTATGAAATTCACAACTTGCCCGATTTAAATTAGAAACGGTATAAGAAAATGCCGCATAGGTATGGCCTACGGGAGCAACGTAAGGATTGTCAGCATCTGTCTGCGGATCGTATTCCTTGGGGGTGTAATAATCATCGTCATTTACATTGTTAAGTGCAATTGTAAATTCTGCCGCATTCAATGTAAATTCAAAAATATCGGTAGATACAGTGTCACCTAATTTATAAAATTGCAGTGTTTCCTCTTCAATTACTTCTTCGGTCTCAACCGGCTGGGTATCGTTGTTATTATTGGTCGTTTTTTTACTGCTACAGGAAACAACTGAAAAACATAACACAACGATTAAAAAAAGAGTGGTTAGTTTTTTCACTTTTGCAATTATTTCGTTCATTTTCATTCTCCTTAAATAGATATTGATTACAGTATAGACATTTTTTGTCTATTTGTCAATAGAAAGTTTCTGTCTAAGATATACTTTTTATGGGTGATGAAAATGGAACTTTCGATTGGCGAGAAAATAAAAAATCTCCGTGAGGATGCTAATCTTAATCAAACCGAGCTGGGTAAGGCTCTTGGTATGACACAGAGAAAGCTGTCCTATATAGAGTGTAATAAATGCGAACCGAACATTGATGATATTAAAGCGATATGCAATTACTTTAAGATATCTGCCGACTATCTGTTAGGAATCAAAAAGGGGTATGAGTATCCGCAGAGATAGGGGTTTGCCTACGGCAAAGCGATATATTTGCTTCGCAAATGCGATATTCCCTACGGGAGCGATATGCCTGCTTCGGCAGGCGCGATATGTTCCGCTAAGGCGGAACGCGTATAATGAAAAAAGCTGTCACAGTCGTGACAGCTTTTATTTGCATTATATCTCGGGGATCTCGATAACGACTTCTCTGCCTTCCTTAGCGGAACGAACGATACCGTCGATGATAGCCTGGTTGTAGAGGATCTCGGAAGAAGGAACGGGAGCCTCGCCGCCGTTCTTAACAGCGTCGATGAAGGATCTCATCTTGTTCTCGAAGTTGTCCACCTCGTTGTGCTTCATGGGGATCTCGGTAACAACGGGCTCACCTGCAACGTCGTGATAGATCTTAAGGGGACCGCCGATAGAACCGTTCCAGCACTCGGTGGAGGGGATTCTCATACTACCCTTGGTACCCATGATGATGGTATCACCGGGGGTGTCGAGGTGCATATCCCATGCAATACGGAAGTCGAGGATCACGCCGTTGTCAAGACGGATAAAGCCTGCGCCGAAGTCGTCAACGCCGAACTTCTCTGCATACTCGGGATGCTTGGGGTAGGTTGCAGGGTTGGTACCGAAGAAGTTGGAGGTGTAACCGGAAACGGTAAGAGGCTTGGGATAGCCAATAGCGTTAAGAACCATATCGAGAGAGTAGCAACCGATATCTGCAAGTGCGCCGATACCTGCGGTCTCGTCCTCGATGAAGGAGGTGCCGAAGGGAGTAGGAATACCCTTACGTCTGCCGCCGCCTGTCTGGATGTAGTAGATCTGACCGAGCTCGCCGGACTGTACGATCTTCTTAACCATCTTCATGTTCTCGTCGCAACGGGGCTGGAAGCCGATGGAGAGGATCTTGCCGCTTCTCTTCTCTGCACGGCAGATCTCAACTGCCTCTTCAAGAGTAACGCACATAGGCTTCTCAAGAAGAACGTTCAGACCGTGGTCAAGAGCATAGATGGTACAAGGAGCGTGCTGACGGTTATATGTACATACGCAAACTGCATCAAGGTCAGGCTCGTTGTCAACAAGCTCATTGCCGCTATTATAGAAACGGATACCCTCGGGAAGCTTCTTTCTTTCAGCAAAAGCCTGTGCCTTACCGGGGATGATATCTGCAAGAGCAACGATCTCAACGTCGGGGCATCTCTTAAGAACGCCTGCGTGAGCCTCTGCGATCCAACCGGTACCGATAATACCAACTCTAACCTTCTTGGTTACATCGATCTCGGTCTTTTCCTGATCAAACTTAAACTGATCAAGTATGTTCTGATTTTCTGACATTATTATTTCCTCCGAACGAAAATATTTATTGATTATATTTTATCAGTTATTATGATAAATGTCAATGTTTTTATCACTTTATGTGAAGTCTGTAGTACTTCCACAGGTCGTCTATGATGAACTTCTCGTCAAGAACGTTGTAGCAGTCCTGCTTTACCTCGTGTACGTACTTTTTAAGCTCTTCAAATATCGCCTCGGCTTCCTCAACCTTACCCTCGTAGATTTTGATATATACATCAGCAAGATAGGTGCAGAGCTCTGCGTGGATCTTAAGGTACTGCCAGTCGGGAGAAAGGCATACGTTCTTGTCGATGAACTCTTCTTTAAAGGAGTTTACTACCTCTTTTGCCTCGGTGTAGTCACGGATAACCACCTGGGCATCCTTTTTCTTTTCTGCTCTTACAAACTCGGGATCATAGAGGTCGGAGAGCTTGGAGAGATATTTTTCCACTTCCTTACCGTAGATACCAAAAGCGGCGGTAAAGTATTCGTCCGCCACGTCCTCAAAGCTGCAGGTCTTGTCCCAGAGGGCAGATGCCATAGCGTACTGGGGAAGTCCGGTAGGCAGACCCACACGCTGGAGCTGACAGCTTACCATACCGTCAAGACCGAGCTTGTCGAGATTTGCCATATCGCTGTGGAGGGTCTTTGCCACGTAGTAATATCCGGGATCGGTGTGGTGATCCCACATAAGATGATAGTCAAATATAAAGCTGTCGCTGAAATTCTGCGCCTTCCAGCCCTCGAGCATAGCCACGTTCTCCTCAACTGATGTGGGAGCATTAAACTTATTGCGGACATAGGGCTTTATCTCTACAGGCTTATCTCTGTCTATCTCGCTGTAGGAGTGAGAGTAGGAGCGGGTTATAGGCGCAAACATAAGGGTAAAGCGCTCAGGGTTGTTAAGATTGCCGTAAATGGGGGTATAAAGCAGCTCGTTGTAGATAAGGCAAACTACCTTGGTGTCAACGCCTGCCTCGGTGAGCTTACGGTCGATATCGTTGAGCATCATAACGTAGAAGTCGGAGGGCAGGGTGTCGCGGCAGCCGTCACACTCACACTGGTTGTTGGCTTCATCCGCAAGCCAGAAATGGAGATATTTTACCTCGGGATGGTTTATACAATAATTTACGAAGCAATCTGTGATCTTTTCTCTT
>JBGUUX010000026.1:0-10461 GCA_045133915.1 Eubacteriales bacterium
GTAGGAGTTGTTGGTGTCAACGAGATCTACGAACCCTTTTCACGAAAACCTACCTTCCTTTTTCGAAGTCTTTATTATCTATCATATCGTTTAAGCACTTCAGCGCATCGCTCAAACCTCCGATCTCGTCTATAAGTCCGATATCTACCGCCATGTTTCCGTCAAGGATGGTCCCTTGGTCTGTTGCCATATCAGAGCTTCCCTTGAGGAGGGAGTCAAACCTTTCCTTTGAGCAGTTTGAGTGTCCTGTTATAAAATCTGTGATGCGCTCCTGCATCTTTTCAAAGTAGGTATATGTCTGGGGAGCTCCTATCACCAGTCCGGTGATGCGGACGGGGTGTACCGTCATGGTAGCTGAGGGAACGATAAATGAGCGCTTAGCCGATACCGCAAGGGGCACGCCTATAGAGTGTCCTCCGCCTACGACTATGGATACGGTGGGTTTAGACATTCCCGCTATCATTTCGGCAAGGGCAAGCCCTGCCTCCACGTCTCCGCCTACGGTGTTAAGGATGACCAGTACCCCTTTTGTCTCTTCACTTTGCTCTGCTTCTACTATAAGGGGGATAAGATGCTCGTACTTGGTGGCTTTCTGGTTTTCGGGCAGAAAATAATGTCCCTCCACCTGACCTATCACCGTTATCGTTTCAATAGCAATTCCGTCTTTTTTCGTTACAATACTGCCGTTATCTTCGGTATTTTCGTTTTTTTGAGAATTATTCATT
The DNA here is from genome assembly GCA_045133915.1 of Eubacteriales bacterium. Lineage (GTDB taxonomy): Bacteria > Bacillota > Clostridia > Oscillospirales > CAG-272 > RGIG7300. The sequence continues at coordinate 726 of JBGUUX010000026.1, forward strand.
ATTTTATTCACTTTTTCCTTTACTTTTTATTTTAATCATAGTATAATAAAATAAATTGATATTTATACTAAAGGAGATAAATCATGGATAATAAGTTTATTGTTGAAACATCTGCCCGTCACGTACATCTGGCTGCAGAGCACATCGAGATCCTCTTCGGCAAGGGTCACGAGCTTACTCACAAGAAGGATCTTAGCCAGCCCGGTCAGTTTGCATGCGAGGAGAGAGTTACCGTTGTAGGCCCTAAGAAGGAGATCGCTAACGTTATCGTTCTCGGTCCCGCAAGACCCGCAAGCCAGGTAGAGGTTTCCCTTACCGATGCAAGAACTCTTGGTGTTAACCCTCCCGTTCGTGAGAGCGGCGATATCGCAGGTACTCCCGGTTGCAAGCTGGTTGGCCCCTGCGGCGAGGTTGAGCTTGACTGCGGCGTTATCGCAGCTAAGCGTCACATCCATATGACACCTGCTGATGCAGAGAAGCTTGGCGTAGCTGACAAGGAGATCGTAGGCGTTAAGCTTGATACCGACAGACCCGTTATCTTCGGCGACGTTGTTGTAAGAGTTAACCCCAACTTTGCTCTTGCAATGCACATCGATACCGATGAGTCCAATGCAGCTTGTGCATTTGGCGCAGTTATGGGTGAGATCGTTAAGTAATTTCAGCATTTTAAAGGCGGTGTCAAAGGACACCGCCTTAATTTTTTATTAAAACTATTGCAAAATTTATTTTTGTAGTGTACAATTAGGACGAGGTGATATAGATGATGAATAACGAAAAAGAAAAAACCATAACCTTTTCACTTAAGGATACTAAGGAGCTTGAGGCAAAGAGCATACTCTTGACCGTTTATCAGGCACTTCAGGAGAAGGGATATAATCCTCTCAATCAGATAGTGGGCTACATCCTGTCCGAGGACCCCACCTACATCACCAACCATAAGAACGCACGCTCTCTCATCTGCCGTATCGACAGAGACGAGCTGATGAACAACCTGGTTAAAAACTATCTCGGACTTAAGTAAAATATGACCGTATACGATTTAAGGGCAGGAAGTGAAATCGAAAAGATAGACCTTCCTGTATCTGTCGTGCTCGGCAATTTTGACGGATTGCATATAGGGCACAAAGAACTTATACGGCAAGCAAAATGCAGCGATACCAAATGCTGCGTTTTTACTTTCCGCGAAAATCCCTTTGGCTCTCCCCGTATCATCGGTATAGAAAAGAAGCTGGAGCTCTTAAAGGCTATGGGTGTTGACTACGCCTGTGTTTATGACTTTCGTGAAATTAAGGATATGTCCTACGTGAGCTTTATCGACACGGTTCTTATAGAAACGCTGAGCTGTGTAAGGGCGGTATGTGGGTTCAATTTCCGATTTGGCAAGGGCGCTGAGGGTGACTGTCATAAGCTTAAGGCATATATGGAGTCCTTGGGCAGAGAGGCGGTTATATGCGATGCCGTAGTCTATGAGGGTGACACAGTAAGCTCATCCCGTATACGCGCCTGTCTCAGTGAAGGGGATATCCCCTCGGCAAACGCAATGCTGGGCAGACCTTATTCGGTAGACTATCACGTTACCCACGGTAACAAGATAGGCAGATCCCTTGGTTTTCCTACGATCAATCAGGCTTACGACGGTGTGTCGGTCAAGCTGCCCTACGGTGTGTATATCTGCAGCTGTATGGGGCGTCCCGCTATTACCAACTTTGGGGTAAGACCTACGGTCACCGATAAAAACGAGCCATTTTTTGAGACCTTTATACTTGACTATGATGGGGATCTCTACGGTGAGGATATAAGAGTTGAATTTCACCTTATGATACGCCCCGAGAAGAAGTTTTCCACCTACGAGGAGCTGTCCCGACAGATAGCTTTTGACGTTGAAACGACAAAGGAATTCTTTAAATGAAAAAAATAATTATTTTTCTGCTTGTAACGGTTATGCTGGTATCGGCTTTTTCTCTTGTGAGTACGGCTAAAGCTGCTCCCGAGCCCAAGTATTCGGCAAACTGTGTGGTTTATAATATAGAAAACTCCGAGACCTGCTTTGCAATGAACGAAAACGAACGTCTTGCTCCTGCGGGTACTGCCAAGATAATGACCGCGATACTTGCTCTTGAGCATTTTGAGGGTCATTACGAGGCTGCTATCACCGTCAGAGACGGCTGGCTCAAGGACGTTACCGGTCTTACCGCAGGTTTTAAGCTGGGGGAAGAGCTTATAGTGGAAAAGGTCATATCCGCACTTATCATAGGTAACGGAAATGACGCCGCATATATCATCGCTCATTCTGTAGCGGGCTCAAAGGAAGCCTTTGTAGATATGATGAACAAAAAGGCAAAGGATTTGGGCATGGAGGAAACCCACTATACCAATCCCGCAGGAACCGACGAGGAGGGAATGTATACTACACCCGCCGACGTTGTCAAGCTTGCCTGTCATGCTTATACTTTGGCAAAATACCTCGAGATATCCGATTCTCCCTCGGTAGCTCTTGAAACTACAAACAAAAATAACGGCAGAAATTTGTATAACAGAAATAATTTTATCTCCAATTATTACAATACAAAGTATCTTACCCCCTCGATTATGGGTCTCAACGCCGGCTATTCAAGCAACGCAGGCTGGTGTCTTACTACTATCGGACGCAGTAATACCGGACTTACATATGTAGTTGTCGTGATGAATGCCCGTGACCCCGAACCCGAATATGACGAGAACGGCGAGGAGAAAGAGCGGGATAAGTTTTTTGTCAGCGGTTACGAGGATGCTCTTATGCTCATCGATTGGGCGTACAAGAGCTTTGGATATTTTACTATAGTCGATACGTCCACCATGGTGTGCGACGTTCCTGTCAAGCTTTCCAATAAGGTAGATCACGTTGTGCTTCTGCCTGAGGAAAAGTTAGTTTCCTTCCTGCCGTTGGATACCGATCTGGAATCGGTTGTAACAAAGGAGATAACGCTTAAAAAGCAGACGCTCAAGGCTCCTGTCAGCCAGGGACAGGTAGTAGGCGAGATGACGGTTTTTGTTGAAGAAAATAAGGTAGGAACCGTAAATCTCATTGCCAGAAACAACGTTGACCGTTCAAACTGGCTTCTTTTCTGGGATATAATCCTCAGCTTTTTAACTAATCCCGTAGTCATAGTTGCGGGTGTAATACTCTTTCTGCTTATAGTCGTTTACGTGGTGCTTCAGGCGAGACGTCTTGCCCGTAAGAGACAGGTTGTAAGATATAAGAAAAGATATTAAGACTTCAAAGGCTTTGTCAAACAAAGCCTTTATTGTTTTTTTAGGGGTATACTGCGAAAGAATCGTAAAACCAAGGGTCTGTTTTGTTGACATATGAGAAAAAAAGAGTTATTATGTATATATAAAGTATTATGAGGTGAAATATGAGATACCGTTTTATGAGATTTCCCGAAGGTAAGGGAAAGGCAGTGACCTTCAGCTATGACGACGGCTCAAAGCACGACGTCAGATTGGCAGAGATCTTCAACAACCACAACCTTAAATGTACCTTTAATCTTAACGGTGAAGCTCTCCGCGCAGACTGGGATTACTGTATGACCACAGAGGAAGCAAAGGCTATACTTTCGGCAGGTCACGAGATAGCGATCCACGGCAGTGAGCACCGTGCGCCCGGAACTATCCGTGCTATCGAGGGTATAAAGGAGGTTCTGGACTGCCGCCGTGAGCTTGAAAAACGTTACGGACGTATTATCCGCGGCATGGCTTATCCTGACGGAGGTATCAGCGGTTTCTGTAACGGAGCGACAAAAGAGGATGTTTACGGATATCTGCGCGCTCTTGATATCGCTTATGCCAGAAGCCTGGATGAAGGTAATTTCAATATTTCTCTTCCTGATGATTGGTACGACTGGCATCCCACCGCTCATCATGCAAGCGATAAGATGGACAACTATATAGATGCGTTTCTCAGTATTGACCGCTCACCCAAGGGTCATCCTACTTCGGATGCTGTTCCCCTTGTGTTCTACGTATGGGGACATTCCGCCGAGTTTTCGTATGATGACAGTTGGGATCGCATAGAATATATTTGTGGTCGCCTGGCAGGCGAAAAGGATATTTGGTATGCAACAAATATCGAGATCTACGAGTACACCAAGGCATACGAGTCTCTTGTATGGAGCGCAGAGGGTGATATGGTGTACAACCCCACTTTGTTAGATGTATGGTTCGATTTTGACGGTAAGCTTTTTGAAGTAAAAAGCGGACAGACATTGACTTTTTAATGAAAATGAAGTACCATATAAACAGTAAATATTAAGGAGGAGAAAAAGATGGTTAAAGAAAGATATCAGCGTTGGTGTCAGCTTGCTACAGGAGATGAGGATCTTGTACGTGAACTTAAGGAGATGGAAGGCAATGAGGAGGCGATCTCCGAGGCGTTCTATCAGGATCTTGAATTTGGTACCGGCGGTCTTCGCGGTGTTATAGGTGCCGGTAGTAACAGACTTAATATATACACTGTAGGTAAGGCTACACAGGGTCTTGCTGCTTACGTTAATTCGGTAACAGACAAGGGTAGTGTGGCTATAGCTTATGACAGCCGTATAAAGTCGGACGTTTTTGCCCGTCATAGCGCGGCTATCCTTGCGGCAAACGGCATCAAGGTGTACATATACCCCGAGCTTATGCCTACCCCCATGCTTTCCTTTGCGGTAAGATATTATAAGTGTGATGCGGGTATCGTGCTTACTGCCAGTCACAACCCTGCAAAATATAACGGATATAAGGCATACGGCCCTGACGGATGTCAGCTCTGTCTTGAGGCGGCAGAGTACGTTCTTTCTATCATGAACAAGGTAGACGAGTTCGACGGTGTCAAGACCTGCGATTTTGATGCGGCAGTAGCTGAAGGCAAGATCGAATACATCACCGATGATGCTATCAACGCATATCTCGACGAGGTTTCAAAGCAGAGAGTATCCGAAGAGATCGATATGTCTGCTCTTAAGGTTATTTATACACCTCTTCACGGTTCCGGTAACAAGCCTGTTCGTGCTATCCTTGACCGTATAGGCGTAAGCGGTGTTACCGTTGTTCCCGAGCAGGAGCTGCCCGACGGCAACTTCCCCACAGCGCCCTATCCCAACCCCGAGATAAGACAGGCGTTCGAGTGTGCTCTTAAGCTTGCCGATGAGGTAAAGCCTGACATTCTCCTTGCAACCGACCCCGACTGTGACCGTGTGGGTATCGCAGTAAACCTTGACGGTGAGTTCAGACTCTTTACCGGTAATGAGGTAGGTACTCTTCTTCTCGACTATATCCTTAAGCGCAGAGTAGAAAAGGGAACACTTCCCAAAGACCCCGTTGCGGTAAAGACTATAGTTACTTCCGATCTTACAAAGAAGATCGCAGATGAGTACGGTGTTCAGCTTATAGACGTTCTTACAGGCTTTAAGTTTATCGGAGAGCAGATCGCTATCCTTGAGGAAAAGGGTGAGGCAGACCGTTATATCTTTGGCTTTGAGGAAAGCTACGGCTATCTTGCGGGAAGCTACGTAAGAGATAAGGATGCGGTCGTTGCATCCATGCTTATCTGCGAGATGACAGCGTATTACAAGACCCTCGGTCTTACACTTATGGACGTGCTTTACGAGCTTTATAAGAAGCACGGCTGCTACGTATGCTCTCAGAAGAGCTTTACCTGTGAGGGTCAGAGCGGTATGCAGCATATAAAGGATATTATGACCCGACTTCGTACAGGCGGTTATCGCGATATCGACGGTATGGCGGTCGTTTGTATGAAGGACTACGGTGAAAGCGTTTCTACCGATATGACGACGGGAGAAAAGACCAAGATAGATCTTCCTTCCTCAAACGTTATCGGTTTCCACTTTGCCGACGGCAGTTCTGTTATCGTACGTCCCTCAGGTACTGAGCCCAAGATCAAGATGTATCTCAGCGCTGTAGGCGTTGACAAGGATGCTGCTGAGGCACTTCTTGCCCGTCTTGAAAGCGCAGGAACAGAGCTTCTCGGTTTTTAATCAAGCGTTTGTACCGTATTTGCACAGATACCGTTGTCAATTAAACGGTGCTTGTTTTGGCAAATAATTATATTGCAAACAAAAGGATGTCTTAGGACATCCTTTTTTGTCTGCTAAGTTGTCATATTACACTCAAAAGGTGTTGATTTTTGCTATATTATATGATATAATTAATTGGTTAATTATGTTCTGTTGCAGAAAACCGCAACTTATATACTTTTCAGTATTATATCTGCCGGATGCGGTGGTCATTATGTGTCCTTAAAAGTGTGCATCCGGGAAAGGAAACGGGAAATGGAAAATAAATCATTCATCAGAGAGGTTACGTTAAGTGACCTATGGCGTATATTTGTACACAGACTTTGGATCATGGCACTTGCTATGATTATAGTTGTTGCAGGGTTCGTTACTGTGGATAAGATCACCTACGTACCGGAATACGACTCTACTGCTACACTTTACATACTTAAGCAGAACGAGACTTCCTCACAGTACAGCTCTGAGTACGAGGACTTTACTCTGGCCCTAAAGGTTGTAAACGACTGTAACCATCTTTTAAAGAGCCACGCGGTTATCGATGCTGTTATAGAAAATCTTGGACTTGATATGACCTATAATGAATTGCGTTTAAGGATCTCTACCTCCAATCCTGAGGAGACCCGAATTCTTGAGGTTACCGTAGAGGCAGAAAGTCCCGAGATGGCAAAGTGTATAGTAGACAATGTCTGCGAGGTAGGTGTTGCCAAGATCACAGAGGCAATGGGCTTTACGCAGGTTAACCTCTACGAATACGGCATACTGAACACTGTACCCTGTAACGTTACTTCTCCTATAATTTATGCGTTTGCGGGATTTGTGGTTATGGCTGCGATATACGCTATATACCTTTTAACCTATCTGTTTGATGACAGACTCAAGACAGATGAAGAGATCGAGCGTGCGCTTAATCTTACCGTTATTGGTGATATTCCCAATGCTGACGAGACCAAGAGCCATAAGTACGGTTATTATAAATACGGAAAGAAATACGGATACGGCAAGTATGCCAGATACGGTAAATACGGCAGATACGGATACGGTCAGTATGGTGCGTACGGCAATGTTCAGGGCTCCGAGGAGCCTATCGAAGAGATTTCTGTAGATGGAGTACAGACTATAAAGAAGCCGGTCAAGGTTAAGAACAAAAAGAAAGGGGATAAGTAATAATGGAAAATATTTCATTGAAGCTTCCGGGTGCAAACGACTATTTCACACAGGAAGCATACAAGGTCCTCCGTACCAATATACAGTTCTGCGGCGCAGATATAAAGGTTATAGCTATTACAAGCTGTAACGAAAACGAGGGTAAGACCACCGTTGCGCTCCACCTTGCCAAGAGCTTTGCTGAGCTTGGTAAAAAGGTTCTTCTTATCGACGCGGATATGCGTAAGTCTGTTATGGCAGGACGTAACACTACCGCCAAGAATACCAAGGGACTCAGCGAGGTGCTTACAGGCATGAACAAGCTTGAGGAGTGTCTCTACGATACTCAGTATTCCAAGCTGAATATTCTCTTCTCAGGTCAGTATCCCCCCAACCCCGTTGAGCTTGTCAGCGGTAAGTATTTTGCCAAACTTATTGAAGAGGCAAGAGAGGTTTATGACTACGTTATCATAGATACTCCCCCTCTGGGAAGAGTTATCGATGCGGCCGTTATTGCATCTATCGTAGACGGCACGATCCTTCTTATGGGTGGTAACCGTGTACGTTCTAAGCAGGCAAAAGAGGTAGTAGCACAGCTTAAGATGAGTAACTGTAAGATCCTTGGCGTTGTACGTAACAATGTCAGCAAGAGTTCCAAGGGGTATTATTCCAGATACAGTTACGGTAAGAAATACGGTTACGGTAAGAAGTACGCCTACGGCCAGTACGGCGCTTACGGTCAGACTCCCAACAATAAATAACAACAAAAGGGCGATCATTCGCCCTTTTGATATATGGAGAATTTATGGAAGAGAAAAAGCATATACATTATTTTGATTATCTCAGAGTTATAGCAATGTTCGGTGTTATATATATGCACGCAGCATCCTCTGTACTGAGGGGAGAGATAAATCTCGGTTGGCATATAACCAATCTGATAACCAGCCTTGCGTTTACAGCGGTGCCCTTTTTCTTTATGATGTCGGGCTATCTGTTGCTCTCCAGCGATAAGACTCTTGATATATCGGTTCTTATCAAGAAGCGCTTACCCCGACTTGCTTTACCTCTTGTGGGTTGGACCTTGGTTGCGGTCATATGGCAGATTCTTTTCGGTTTTGATATTAAGCTATTTGCCGAAAAGCTGCTTTTTTCGCTAAACACACCTTCCGCGGTTCATTTTTGGTATATGTACACCCTTATTGCGCTGTACATGATATCTCCCCTCCTTAGAGGAGCTATAAAGAGTCTTGACCGTAAGGGTCACGTGTACCTTTTCGTTCTGGCATCGGTTATATCTGTACACGCAATGATAACTGCAGTTCTTCCCGATAGCATAGACAAGTATATGCAGATAGATATCATTAATAAGCTTACCGTATTTTCCGGACATCTGTCTACGTTTATACTGGGTTACTATCTGGGCTCGCTTAAAAAGAAGATCCCAAATCTCCTTCTTGCGGGCGTTGCCATACTCACCTTGGCGGTAATAACCGTGGGCACCTATTTTGTTACCGTTGAAAAAGCGGTGTATACCCAGACCTTCCAAAATCAGTCAAAGGGCTTTGAGATACTTTTGGCGGCGGCGCTTTTCCTTATTTTTAAGCAATGCTGTAATAAGGAAAGCAAGGTTCTTAAGGTCGTACCCATAGTTCCCCTGTCTTTATCGGTCTACTTTATGCATAACATTCTTTTAAGTATGATGTATACCGTTGGTGTAAGCGTTAACAGCTTTGTTGATCCCATATGGATCACCGCGGTGAATTTTGTTATCTGTTTTCTTGTTTTAAAAACGGTTGCAACCGTTAAACCCATATGCTTTATCGCCACGGGAATACCCTATAAGGCGGCTTGTAAAAGTTGTAACTGGATATATACTTATAGGTGGATAAAGTTAAAATTGTCAAATAAAAATAGTTGATTTTTTAAATAAAGTATGTTAGAATAATGACGTCGAGATTAAGACAATAATTTTTCGTTACATAAAGGAGATTTTAATCATGAAAAAGTGGAAATGTACAATATGCGGTCAGATAGTTGAAGGCGATGCGGCTCCTGCAGCTTGCCCCCTTTGTAAGCAGCCTGCAGAGAAGTTCGTTGAGCTTGTTGACAATGGCGAGATGACATGGGCTTGCGAGCATGAGGTTGGCGTAGGCAAGGCTGAGGGCGTTCCTCAGGAGATCATCGACGGTCTCAGAGCAAACTTTGAAGGCGAGTGCACCGAGGTTGGTATGTACCTTGCTATGGCAAGAGTTGCACACCGTGAGGGCTATCCCGAGATCGGTCTCTACTGGGAAAAGGCAGCTTACGAGGAAGCAGAGCACGCAGCTAAGTTTGCAGAGCTTCTCGGTGAGGTAGTTACCACCTCCACCAAGAAGAACCTTGAGATGAGAGTTGAAGCTGAGTGCGGCGCTACCGAGGGTAAGTTTGAGCTTGCAAAGATGGCTAAGATGAACAACCTTGACGCTATCCACGACACCGTTCACGAGATGGCAAGAGACGAAGCTCGTCACGGCAAGGCTTTCGCAGGTCTTCTTAAGAGA
>JBGUUX010000027.1:0-47526 GCA_045133915.1 Eubacteriales bacterium
CGTTACCCGTGCGCAGGCGGCAGTTATCTTTAAGAGCTTTATGGAGATATATTACTACGGCGACTGTGAGCATGAGTTTTCTGAGCCTGACTGTGATGATCCCGCTACCTGTACAAAGTGCGGACTTATAAACGGACTTGCTAACGGTCACAAGGTCACCGGATATAACTGTGTCGATACTCTTAAGTGTAACGATTGCGGCGAGGATGTCGCCCCCAGTAAGATCATGCATAACTTTGCTGATGCTACCTGTACTTCTCCCCGTACCTGTACGCTCTGCGGCACAACCCGCGGAGAGGCAAAGGGTCATAAATGGAGTGCGGCAACCTGTACTGCCCCCAAGACCTGTACAGTATGCAAGGCTACAGAGGGTACTGCCAAGGGACATAACTTCAAGGCTGCAACCTGTACCGAAGCCAAGGTATGCGTAGTATGTAATACTAAGGAGGGTTCTCCTCTCGGTCATACTGCACAAAACGGAGTTTGCTCACGTTGCAACGGAGTTTTCTTCAAGTATTCATTTGACAAGGCGGCATATTATCTCAAAACTAAGGGTGTATACGAAAACGGCGTTTATTCTCAAGGAATATCCTCTGACGATCAGTATACGGTGGTATCATACAATCCTACCACTGCTGATATTGAGATATCCAATGTTTATATGTTTGATGACGGAGCCGTTGAGGTAGTTACTATATGTATAGTCAGAAACGCTACCGTTTACGAATATTATTACGGTTTTATGGTGGACGAGAAGTATACGTTCGTGGGTTACGGTATACTCAATCCTTCTACCTTTGATGAAAATACTGCTGAAGGTTTCAGCGATTACGAAGGCAAAATAGATCCTGTGTTTACAGAAAACATGAATATTGCTCTTAAGGATATGCTTTCCGATGCCGACTATATTCTCAATCACCTCTACGGTGGAAGCATCCGAGACCTCGGATTTAAAGTATTTTAACCTGTGTTTTTATCTATCAAAACTGTGAAATGCTATTGACAAAACTGTGAATAAGGTGTAAACTAAAACAACAGTTACAGTTCACTGTTTTGAAAAACAAAAGGAGAAAAATAATGAAAAAACTTATCAGTCTTTTAGTTGTTCTGGCTACCTTGCTTTCCTGCTTCATGCTGACAGTATCTGCAGATAACCAGATAGTATCCGACGAGGGCAGACTCCCCTTTGAGGACGTAAAGGAAAACCATTGGTTCTACAATGCAGTTAAGTTCTGCTATTCCAACGATATCGTAAGCGGTATGAACGCATATACCTTCGGCTTCTCGGGACAGCTTACCAGAGCTCAGTTTGTAACAATGCTGGCTAATCTCGAAAACGTAAATACCGGCGCTTACACCGTTAACAAATTCACAGACGTAAAGTCTAATCACTGGTACTACGGCGCAGTTGCGTGGGCATATAACGAGGGTATCGTCAGCGGTATGACCGATACTACCTTTGCTCCCAACGGTGTTCTTACCCGTGCTCAGCTTGCTACCGTTATGCGTAACTATATGTCCGGTAAGTATTCTGTTACTATAAACAACAGTGTTCTTGATCAGTTTACCGATAAGCCCAAGGCTGAATACTGGTACTATGACGCAATGGTCTTTGCAGTATCCACAGGACTTCTTTCCGGTAACAGCAACGGTACTCTTGCAGCTACCGGTAACGTTACCCGTGCTCAGGCAGCGGTTATATTCGAGAGCTTTATGAATAACTATTTCTATGGCTCTTGCGCTCATAGCTTTACCTCCGCAAACTGTACCGTGGCTTCCACATGTACAAAGTGCGGTATGGTAAACGGACTCCCCGTAGGTCATATCCTTTCTGCTTACGACTGTAAGACAGGCGGAACCTGTATGGCATGTGACGCATACGTTAAGCCCAGCTCTATACTTCATAACTTTACAGCAGCAACCTGTACCAAGCCTGCAACCTGTAGCCGTTGTTATGCGGCTCGCGGCGAGGCTCTGGGCCACAAGTGGAAGGCGGCAACCTGTACAACACCTAAGACCTGTACAGTATGTAAAGCGACAGAAGGTTCAGCCAAGGGTCACAACTGGAAGGCAGCGACATGTACTGCTCCCAAGACCTGCGTTGTTTGTAACAAAACAGAGGGTTACGGTATCGGCCATAACTATTCCGGTAACTCCTGTACACGTTGCGGTACCGCATCCCCTTACGCTAAGGTTTCCTATAACATTAAGCAGAAGGGTACTTATGATAAGGCTACCAATTGCTATGTTTACCTTGAGCACGTAGGCCAGGGTATGGCGGTAGCTGTAGGCTACGATGCTTCTAACGGTGATCTGGCTGTAGTATTCCACGGTCAGTATACGGACGGTGCTTATGACGTTACTACCGTTTTCCTTCCCAAGAGCGGTACTACCTGCAGATTTGAGTATCAGTACTTCACCTCTACCGATAGCTGTATTTTCGACGGTTACGGATATATTGACGCTCTTAACTTCTATGAAGGTGTAATTCCTTCCTTCACCAGCTATGACAGTAACGTAAGCAATCCCGGTACTGCCCGCGAAAACGCAGGCTACGAGATGGAACTTGCACTCAGCTATGTAAACAATCTTCTTGCTGATCTCGGCGGAGTAGACATTGCCGAATTCGGTTTCGAATACTACAAATAAACATATTGAAACAAGGCTCAACCGAGCCTTGTTTTTCTTTTGGTTATGTGGTATAATCCTCTTATCACTATTAAGGAAGATGTTATGAGTACAGAGATATTTGCCACCTTCGGTCCCTCCTGCAGGGAAGAGGAAACTTTACGGAACATGGTTGCAGAGGGGTTAACGGGAATGAGACTTAACCTTTCTCATATGACGTTGTGGGATGCAGCCGATTATATAAACGCTTACAGAAACGTAACCGATACCCCTAAGATACTTATAGATATGCAAGGGCCGGAGCTCCGTGTAGGAAGAGCAGATATTAACGTTGAGGGAATCCTTGACCTTGGGGATATCGAACTTCCTAAAGAGGTTCTTGAGGCGCTTAAAACAGGAGACGAGCTGCTTCTTGACGACGGGAAATTATTATGCCGTATGACAGATTTGTGTCACGCCGAGGTCATTCGAGGCGGTTTTCTTGCAAGCCGTAAGAGTGTCAAGATTAAGGGCAAAAACGTAGATATGCCGGTGCTTACCGACCACGATATAGCCAACATCAAGGCGGCAAGGGAATACGGTGTTACCGCAGTTATGCAGCCCTTTGTAAGAAGCGGTGATGACCTTAAAAAAGTAAGAGATATACTTGATAAAAACGGTGCAGCGGATATAAAAATATACGCTAAAATAGAGAACAGACAAGGGGTAGAGAACCTCCCCGATATCCTAGGTTACTGCGATGCTTTGGTTATTGCCAGAGGAGATCTTGGCAACGATATGCCCCTGTGGGAGCTTCCCGCAGTACAGAAGCAGATCGAGGATGCCTGTCATAAAGCGGACAAACCCTATATCGTCGTCACCCAGATGCTTGCATCTATGGAGAGTTCTCCCGTGCCTACCCGTGCCGAGGTCTCGGACATTTTCCACGCAGTATATCACGGCGCATGGGGAGTTATGATAACAGGGGAATCCGCAGTAGGCAAATACCCCGTTGAGGCGGTAAGATATTTATCAAAAACAGCAAAAAGCGCAGAATAGGAAAAAACGATAAGGCGGGGAAGCGAAAGCTTTCCTGCCATTTTGCTTTTTGGTGTAATTCATACCCTTTGCGGTGTAATATTTGCTTGACAAATTTTAACTTCGGGTATATAATAACCTCAAGGTCGGTTACAACCGACCAAAGGAGGAAACAATGGATCTTAAGCTTTATGAATACGACTATAAATTTATGACTATTATCTGGGATAACGAACCCATAGCATCGGGACAGCTTGTTAAGCTATGCTTAAAAAAGCTTGGTTGGAAGAAATCGACCACATACTCTACCTTAAAGAAGCTCTGCGAGCGAGGATTTGCACAAAATAAGGATACGGTAGTGACTTCTCTCGTTCCCCGTGAGGAGGTTCAGGCTTATGCCAGCGAGCAGTTTGTGGAGAGTACCTTTTACGGTTCCTTGCCCGGATTCCTCACCGCATTTTTTGACGGCAAGAAGATATCAAAGGATGAGGCGGCAGAGCTCAAACGCCTTATAGATGAATACGAGGAAGAATGATGACCAATCTGTTTTTACCTTTACTTAAGATGAGTGCTGTCGGCAGTATAGTGATACTTGCCGTTATACTCGTTCGTTTTGTGCTCCGTGGAGCACCAAAGATATATTCTTATCTTCTCTGGAGCGTTGCGGCGTTCAGACTTTTATGTCCCGTGACCTTTACCTCGAAAATGAGTGTTTTCAATTACGTTAAAGATGTCCCTTCGGTACCTGTCACCGAAACTGTCACAGACGTAATAACAGAGACTAACCGTAATCCTGCGGATATTGCTTCTGTCATATGGTTTTTGGGTATTGTAGTGCTTATTATATACAGTATTATTACCTATTACCGACTTAAGATAAGACTTAAGGATGCAGAGCATTTATATGACAACGTTTACTCTGCCGAGGGGTTACCATCTCCCTTTGTTATGGGATTTTTCTCCCCTGTAATATATATTCCCGTAGGTCTTTCAAATGAAGAAAGAGAATACGTCTTAAAGCACGAGCGTGTACATATAAGACGCCGCGACCATATCATCAAGCTTTTTTCCTTTGGAATACTGACTATCCATTGGTTCAATCCCTTATGCTGGTTTGCATTTATACTTATGAGCCGAGATATGGAGATGAGCTGTGATGAGAGGGTACTTCGTGACGGAAACAGTATAAAGATATACGGCAATGCCCTTGTTTCTATGGCAACTGCAACCAGATTTCCCTCACCCGGGCCTATATCCTTCGGTGAGGTAGGAGTAAAACGCAGGGTCAAGAACATCCTCAACTGGAAAAAGCCTGCAATGTGGATAACCGTGATATCCGTAATACTCTGTATCGGTACGGTAAGTGTTTTTGCCACCGATGCAAAAGCAGATCCCGAGCCTCCAAAGCAGGAGGACACAGCGATCGAAACCTTGCCCGATACCTCGGACACCACACCCGTCCCCGAGACCGAGAAACAGACTACTGATACAACATCTGCCGATACAACACCTGCTGATACAATATCTGTCGATACAACTACCGTTGATACTACTGCTGATACGACCACCCCGGAAACGACAGCGGCGGATAGGGTTACGTCAGACACAGCACCCACTCTCGATACCACAAAAAAGGACACCGACACTACCTACACCAAAAACACCGAAAAACAGAAGGATACCGTACCCCGTTCAGATCTTTTTCCTGACGTTGAGGATCTTATGGAAATGATAGAGGAAGGATACGGTGACGCGGTAGTGGTGGAGACAACCGGAAATTAGGAAGGTGAGTTATGAAAAGAAGGGTAAAACTCATATCGGTTTTTCTTGTTACAGCCATACTTTTCGGCTGTATAACACCGATTATACCCATAGCACGTGAGCTTAACGTCACCGATTCGGGAAGATTGCCCTTTGAGGACGTTATCCCGTCACATTGGTTTTATGATTCGGTGATATTCTGCTACGTTAACGGCAGCGTCAAGGGCATGAACGATTATAGCTTCGCCCCCAATAGTTCGCTCACCCGTGCCCAATTTGTAACCATGCTGTCGGGAATATCAGGAGATGATATTTCGGAGTATACCGTAGATACATTTTCAGACGTAAAACCGAGTCATTGGTATTATAACGCCGTTGGCTGGGCGTATGAAAAGGGAATAGTATCGGGAACGTCCCCCCAGCACTTTTCTCCCAATCAGCCTATCACCAGACAGACCCTTGCAAGGATAATGTGGCTGTTTATGAAGGACAGCTATCCGATCGACCCTGCAGAAGGAGTGCTTGATGGCTATAAGGATGCTTCTGCAATTTCGGACTGGGCACTTGAGGGTATACAGTATACAGTAGCACAAGGAGTTATGTCAGGGGTGAGCGCAGATACCCTTTCTCCCCACACCTATGTTACCCGTGGGCAGGCGGCAAGGATAATTTCGGTTTATATGAGAGAATACCTCTGCGGCAGCTGTGAGCATCAATTTACCGATGCCGATTGTACCGAATCAAAAAAATGCGGTCTTTGCTGTATTAAAGAGGGCTTGCCCAACGGTCACAGAACAGACGGTGCATTCAACTGTATGAACGGCGGATTCTGTAAAGTCTGCGGAAAATACGCATCCTGTAGTAAGATAGTACACGGCTTCAGAGGTGCTACCTGCGGTTCACCCAGAACCTGTACTATATGCGGATTGACAAGAGGTGAGCCTACGGGCAAGCACAGCTTCAGCGCTCCCACCTGTACCAAGGCAGCAACCTGCAGATGCGGTGCAGTAAACACCCCTGCTCTCGGACATTCTACCAAATTCGGTATCTGCGTCAGATGCAATGCCGAGGTGTTTCCTTCCGAGTATATGAGATTAGGTTATTATATGACAACCAAGGCGGTTCCCGACGGCAAGGGACGTTATACGGCCCTACTCTATGAGGAGGATATAAACGGAGAGGTAGAATACACCTCGATACGTTATGATGCCAACAAGGCGATATTTGCCTTTGAGAGTATTGAATACGATGCTTGGGAAAAACGCACAAAGCATCTTGTGATATACACAGACAGGGTGAGTGACCGCTATACCTTTGAGTTTACCGTATACGATAAAAGTAACGCCGTTATCGGAAGGGTATCAGGATATTTCAAAACTGCGGATTTTCAGAGCAATTATGCCCCCTTCACCGTGACGTCTTCCTCGGGCAGTATCAGATTTGTCACAGATTATGCCGCATATGATATTGCCGAATGTATATGCTTATGTGACAGTATCTTTGATATGCTTTGCGGCGGCAGTATGGATACCTTTGGATTTAAAATAGATAGGAAGTAAAGATGAAAAGGATAATCAGTATATTTCTTTCGCTTGTGTGTATTATTACGGCATTACCTTTAGTTGTCAATGCCGAGGATAGCGAAAGCCTCGTTGTATCCGAGGAGGGAGTTTTGCCCTTTGAGGACGTAAAGGAAAGCTATTGGTATGCAGATGCGGCAGAATTTTGTTATGTGAACGGTATCATAAAGGGTATGGATGCCTATACCTTTGATCCAAACGGAAAGCTGACAAGAGCACAGTTCGTATTTATGCTGGCTCAGGCAGAGGGTGTGGATCTGTCGGGGTATATCACCACACGTTTTTCCGACGTAAAGCCGGAATACTGGTATGCAGGCGCAGTTGCCTGGGCTTACAAGCAGGGTATAGTCAGCGGAACCTCCCAAAATAAATTCTCACCCACCATGACCGTAACAAGAGAACAGCTTGCAAGGATGATGTGGCTGTATATGAAGGACAGATATCCTGCTGAAACAAAGGCAGATCTTTTGGGCTTCAAGGATGCCGACAGTATATCAAGCTGGGCGTTGGAGGGTATGGAATATGCGGTAGCACAAGGACTTATCTCGGGTGTAAGCGAGGATACCCTTGCGCCCCGTACAACGGTTACCCGAGCGCAGATGGCAAGGATACTGATGCTCTGCCTAAGAGACTGGGTATACGGAAGCAGGTGCGATCACAGCTCTGTAACAGAGGCAAGCTGTACCGAGGGATCTGTATGCAGCTGCGGTCTTACCTTCGGTCTTGCTCTCGGACATATCTGCAAGACCCTTACCTGCACCGAGGGGAGCGAATGTAAGCGTTGCGGCAAGCTGCTTGAAAACTCCCCCAATCTTCATACCTTTACACCTATGACCTGCACTACCCCCATAACCTGCATTCATTGCTCTCTTACCAGAGGTACAGCCCCCGGTCACGATTTTACCAAGCGTACCTGCCTTGCTCCCAAGACCTGCAGACGTTGCGGTCTTACCGAGGGAACAAAAAGCGAACACTATGTGGGTGATGAGGGCGGAAAATGCAGATATTGCGGAGAATATATCTTCTACGATCATAACCCTGCGGCAAAAGCACGGTATTTTATAGTCGAAAGGGGTAAAAAGGTGGAGAACGGCCCCGGCAGCTATATACAATATGTCGAAAGGCCCGCCGATGACGAGGTGCGTATAACCACGCTTACCACATATAACGGTATGTTTAGGATGGAAACCAATATAATCTATGCCGACGGAACCGTTATAAATTGCTATAAATCGAACATCAGATTTGATTGGAGAGACAATCGGGATAACGTTATGCAGAGTATAACCTTTGCCGACGGATACTATTATCATAATTTCGTTCCCGTGACTCCGTCAAAGTATACCTATAATACAAACCTTGCCGTGTCCTTGTACTATGACTTCGATCACTCTATCTCCTACAGACAGGAAACGGCATACAGAGGTGTGACCCGCTATATGATAACCGTATGCAATCTTATGCTCAAGAACCTCTACGAGGGCGGAAGCGTACGTGATATCGGATTCATCTCGTTTTATTGATATACCGAAAGGAGAATATAATGAAAAGAACAGTCGGAATACTACTCATTTTAACTACACTTATTTCTGTTTTCGCCTTGAATCTTTCGGCGGAAGCGACGATAGTGTCGATGGAGGGCAGATTTCCCTTTACCGATGTGAAGAAAAGCGATTGGTTTGCCGATGAGGTAGAGCTTTGCTATATCAATAAGATAATCAGCGGTATGGACGAGGACAGCTTTGCTCCGAACACCAAGCTCACCCGTGCCCAGTTCGTTACTATGCTTGCAAACGTGGAGGGTGTCGACACATCCGCATATGAGGTGGACTGCTTTACCGACGTAAAACCCTCTCATTGGTATTACGGTGCAGTTGCCTGGGCGTATAACAGCGGCATAGTATCGGGTACCTCGGATACCGAGTTTTCGCCCGGCAGAGCAATAGACCGTATGTCACTTTCAAGAATGCTCTGTCTTTATATGAAATCAAAGAACTATGAGATCAGTATAAGCGATAAAGTTCTTGACCGATATACTGATGCAGATACTATCCCCGACTGGGCGCTTGAAGGGGTAAAATATCTTATCAGCGCAGGACTTATGTCGGGTATGACCGAGACCACCGTTGCTCCCCGCGCCAGCGTTACCAGAGCTCAGGCGTCAAGATTTTTGACGGTATATACCACCGACTACAGATACGGCGACTGCATGCACAGTTTCAGCGAGGCAAACTGTACAGAACCCTCTGCCTGCATTAAGTGCGGCTTGGCACGTACTCTTCCTCTCGGACATATCTGTACAAAATTAAACTGTGTAACTGCGGATAGCTGTCAGCGTTGCGGTGCCGAGGTTCCCCCACAGCCGCTAAATCACCTTGTTATGGATGCTACCTGTATTGATCCCGAGCATTGCGTACGTTGCGGTGCGGTAACCGGACCTACGATATCCCACGCCACCTCCAAATATTCCAGCTATTGCTTTATGTGCGATAAGTATGTCTACAAATCTCCTCTCCACGAGGTAAAGGAGTGCGTTTACCGTAGCTCCCATAAGGACGGCAAGGGCAACGGAACACTCAGCGCCGAGTTTGAATATCTTAACGGAGATATGGGCTTGGGTAGTATCTATTACGAGGGAGCAAGCGGCAGCTTCACCTTTTCCCATATACGTTATATCGCCGCCGACGGTACCTATATTATGACCGAGATACTTGTCCCCACGGTGTCAAACACCTACAGATATAATACCTATTATGTCAAGGGCGAGGAGGTAGTCTGCTCGGGTTACGGTTATATCGATCCCGCAAAGGTCAAGTACAATACCACCTTCAGTCTCTATTCCTATACGGGAGATCCGTCCATGAAAGCTTGGTTTGAGCTTCAGTCCTCCTACGGCATAATCGACACCGCCGATGCGGTGGATGCGCTTATATCTAACGTATCCAGCCAGGGTATAGGCGTATTCGGATTCAAATATATAAAGTTTTAAGGAGTCAAAATGAAAAGAGCGTTAATTATATTTATCACACTCTGCTGTATCCTTTCTGCTATCAGCCTTCCCGTATCTGCAGTGGAGGACGTATACGTGGGCAAAGAACAGCTTCCCTTTGTTGACGTAAGAGTTGACCAGTGGTTTTATGAACCGGTTTCCTTCTGCTATGCCAACAAGATCATCAACGGCGTAAGCGCAGACAGATGCGCTCCCCAAAGCCTGCTAAATAAGGCACAGCTTTTGACTATACTTGCAAACATAACCGGAGAGGATCTCTCGGACTATACCGTGGAGGGTTTCCTGGACGTCAAAGAGGGAGATTGGTATTACCCCTACGTTGCCTGGGCAGTCACTAACGGTATAATCGGCGGATATACCAACATAACAGACGGCAGCAAAACAATCGGACCTAACTTGGCCCTTAGCCGTGCAGAGACCTGCGCCATAATGTATAAGTTTATGACATTTCGCGGTGACGAGGTAACGGTACAGAAGGGAATACTTGACCAATTTAACGACCGTTGTCCGGACTGGGCGACGGAATATATGGAGTATATGGTCTCTTCAGGTATCATAAGCGGTGTGGGCAACGGTAAAATGGACTATATGGGCGAGCTCACCCGTGCCCAGACCTGCCAGATAATCAGAGTATATCTGGAGAAATATTTTTATTTGGCTCATGAGCACAGCTTTTCAGCGGCTGACTGTACCGAGCGTTCTGTATGTACCGAGTGTGGTATGACCGAAGGCTTGGCAAAGGGTCATTATTTTGCCAGTTTCGACTGTACCTCCGGTGGTGTATGTGCCGACTGCGGCTTTGAACTGCCTTCGGGCGATGAGGGTCACAACTACGAATTTATGGGCTGTGGCAAGCCTATGATCTGCTCGGTCTGCGGTGCAAAATCAGCCGACACTCCCCAGCACGAGTACACCGACCTTGTATGCAACGGTCCCAGAGTATGTAAGCTTTGCGGCGGTATCTGGCCTGTCAGCGCACCTCACGACTGCGACCCGCCTACCTGCACTACAGCTTCGGTATGCCGTACATGCGGATGGGAGATCGCAAAGGCATTGGGTCATACCACCACAAACGGCGTATGCACACGCTGTAACAAGGAAGTATTCAAGTCGGATTTTCATAAGCTGACCCATTATATGCTTAAGAACTCCACTGCCAACGGCGACGGAACCTATTATATCCTCAAGGAAACGGGGGCGGCGGATAAGTCCACCGAGCTGTATTATATTTATTATGATGCAAAAGAAGGCAGATTTGATTTCTCTTACGGCAAGACAGATCCCGACGGCTCACCCTATCTTATGTTCTATCTCAACGTTCCCCGTGATGCGGCGCTTTGCGAGTATTCGGTATATCAGTATGCCAATTACCGTAAGGTCTGCGGCGACTGGGGTATGATGGAGCCTAAGTCTTACAGCTACACCGAAAAATTTAAGATGAATACCTTCTCTGGTCTTGACAGTGACCGTGAGGCATTTAATGCAACCCTGACAACGCATATCGCATCGGCTCTCAAGGGCTTTGATTCTATCTTCCATAGCTTCTGCGACGTAGGTATAGAGGCTCTTGGATTTACAAATACAAAATAAAATATCCTTGTAGTAAACCTATCTTACGTTGTGTACTTATATATAAGCGCACAATAGGAGGTTTTATATAGGAGGCATATTATGAAAAAGCTATTAATGATTTTTTTAGCGGTATCAGTGTTGATGTCTATGAATATGTTCGTTTACGCTTCGGAAAGGATATATGACGACGTGTCACCCAATGCTTGGTACAGCAAAACGATTGAGATTGCAACCGAAGCAGGGATGGTTTCCGGTGTTGGAAATAATCTTTTTAAACCCAACGATTTCGTTACCCGTGAACAAGCAGCAATGATTCTTTATAAACGGTTAGGCAACGGTAAGGTTTATAATAACTATCATTTTAACGATGTTAAGGCGGGTACGTGGTATGCCGATGCGATAGAATGGATGTACAGAAGCGGATTTACTTATGGTGTCAGTGACAGTAATTACGGTGTTGGAGAATTTATAACAAGGCAAGACCTTATGACGCTTATATACCGTATAAATCAAGAAGAATGGGAAACTCTGTGGGATGATGACCAAGCGAAATATGCAGGACGCTTTGATATAAACATATACCAATTTGATGATTATAAAGAAGTATCTGATTATGCGTTTAAGGCAATGAACTTTGCTACCGGTTTAAATACAATTTATTTTCAGCATGTGTCAATATCGGTAACCCCCATATTATGGGGAGATAATCACAACAAGCTGAATCCTGTGGACAATTGTACAAGAGCTGAAGCTGTGGCAATAATTCAGCGTTCATGGGATCGTATTATTTACTGATTTTATTCAAAACCATTTGAAAGAGTCAGATGATTGCGGCGTTCCGGAAAACAACAGATATACTTAAATAATTTAACATCACAATTATAACAGTGTTGTAGTAAACCTGTCTCCCGTTGTGTACTTATATATAAGAACATAACGGGAGATTTTTATAGGAGGTATATTATGAAAAAGCTTAGTAGTATATTATTGACCATACTAACTCTTTCTCTGCTTATCACGTCTGTTCCCATATATGCGGTAGAGGGTGAATTTGATTTTGACCAGCTGAAGAGAGATTACGCCCGCTATTATAGAGATATTTCACCCGATGACGTAGAGATAGTATGCGACTGCGGCTCCTACGGGACAGGCCGTGTAGTCGTACTTTCGGTTAAAGGCGAGACTATAAATTACGAGCCCTGTGAACTTTATATAGGTAATCTTTGTTTCCGATTTTCTTCAGAGTATTATGCCGACAAATTTTATCTTTACAGAAACGGAACATACGGCTCGGAATTTGTAAAGCTCCCAAAGGCATATGAAAACGGTTTGATCTCAAGCAATGGCATCTATAACGTAGCAGTTCGCTACGGAGTTGATACCTATTCTCCCGAGGAGGTCAATGTAGAGGAAAACGGTCTCACCTGGACCTTTGATCCTGTTATCGGTAAGCTTACCGTAAAGGGCGAAGGCGATATGCCCGACTATAAGCTGGTAGACGGCAGATCTACCTCTCCCACCTCAAGGTGGAGGTATGATGTAAAGACTGTAGATGTGAGCTGCAGCTCTCCTATAGGCGCATACGCCTTTTACAACTGCGAAAACATAACCCATATTGATCTCTGGAGTAGCGTAAAGGACATCGGTAACAATGCCTTTGAGGGTTGTAGATCCATTACACATATAGATATTCGAAGCGGCACCAAGAAGATATCCTCCGAGGCATTCAAGGACTGTACCTCTCTTGCTACGGTGCAAACCAACGGTACCGTTACCGAGATATCCTCGGGAGCTTTTAAAAACTGCACGGCGCTACATACGTTAAAGCTTTACACAAGCCTTGAACGCATAAAGGAAAATGCCTTTGAGGGCTGCACCTCTCTTACCGAATTTAATTTCTCCGAGTCTCTGAAAGAGATAGGAGCCAACGCCTTTAAGGGTTGTGTAAGCCTTGAAAAGCTGAGATTTTACGGCAAGCCTCCCAAGGAATATGAGGGTATTTCAAGTGACTATAAGGGAGAGATATTATATCCCGACGATAACATCCGTTGGACGGATGAGATAAGATCATCTATATCCAAAACCGCCCTCTGGGTACCATTTGATGCGCCCGATATTCAGAAAATAGAAAACTATTTTGAGGATCTTTCTCCCGGTGCATGGTATCTTTCGGCAGTACAGTATTGCTACGGTAAAAAATATCTTACCGGTACGGGCAATTTCCGCTTTGAACCCAACAAGAACCTCACCCGTGAGGAGACGGCAATGCTCCTCTATAAATACAGAGGTAAGGGCGAGACCTATGAGGAATACAGTTTTAAGGATGTAGTACCGGGAGCGTGGTATGCCGATGCGGTAGAGTGGATGTACCGAAAGGGCTACAGCTACGGAATCTCGGTGCACGAGTTCGGCGTAGGACGTGACGTTACCCGAGAGGACTTTATAACTCTTATGTATAACGTCCACCGTGAAAGGTGGGAAAACGGAGACTATCGGTATAACCCCGAGACAGTTGAGAGCTTTTTTGATTACAACGAGGTGTCAAGCTATGCTCTACGGGCAATGACATTTACTACAGGTGTGTATTATGCTTATTGCGGTAAGTGGGACGTAGATCTTGATCCCATCATCTGCGGTAACAACGGTAGGATAAATCCCAAGGCGACCTGCACAAGAGCGGAGGCAGCGGCGATACTCAAGCGTAGCGCCTACGTATATAATAAAATGGATGTTTTCCTGCCGTCGTAGTTATACACTGTTCTCACAAATTAGGATCGAGTTCGATTCTTAGAGTTTAAAAAGCACCCGTCGGGTGCTTTTTTTATGAATGTTAAATTTCACCTTTTTTATCGCAAAATGTTCATTATTTTGTCACCTGTTATTCTTGAATAGAAGTTAACACCGTGATATAATATTTTTATCCAGAAATAAAGTCATATTTGACTGTCTATAGAAAGGAGTTCATAATGGACTACAAATACGAAGGTTGGGAAGGCTTTGAATACGGTACATGGGTCAGAGAAATCAACGTACGCAGCTTTATCCGACACAACTACACACCTTATGACGGAAACGATGAATTCCTTCAGGGACCCACTGAAGATACAAACAAGCTCTGGGCTCAGGTTCGTGAGCTTTCTAAGAAGGAGATAGAGGCAGGCGGTGTCCTTGAGATGGATACCGATATCATCTCCACCATCACATCTCATGCCCCCGGTTATCTCAATAAGGATATTGAGAAGATCGTCGGCTTACAGACAGACAAGCCCTTTAAGCGTGCGTTTATGCCCTACGGCGGTATCCGTACCGCAGAGAAGGCTGTTACCGACAGAGGTCTTTCTATCGATCCCAAGATCAAGGAGTTCTTTGAAACTCACCGCAAGACTCACAACGCAGGTGTATTTGACGTTTACACCCCCGAGATGAGAGCTTGCCGTTCCAGCCATATCATCACAGGTCTTCCCGACGCTTACGGCCGTGGCCGTATCATCGGTGACTACCGCCGTGTTGCACTTTACGGTGTTGACAGACTTATCGAGGACAAGAAGGAGCAGAAGGAAACTACCCGTTCCGCAATGTACTCCGAGATCATCCGTGAGCGTGAGGAGCTTGCTGAGCAGATCAGAGCTCTCCAGGACCTCAAGAAGATGGCTCTCAGCTACGGCTACGACATCTCTCTCCCCGCAAGAGACACCAAGGAAGCTATCCAGTGGCTCTACTTCGGTTACCTTGCAGCAATCAAGGAGCAGAACGGTGCAGCTATGTCCCTCGGACGTACCTCCACATTCCTTGATATCTACTCTGAAAGAGACTTAAAGAAGGGTATTTACACCGAGAACGAGATCCAGGAGATGGTTGACCACTTCATCATGAAGCTCCGTCTCGTTAAGTTCGCTCGTACTCCCGAGTACAACGCACTCTTCTCCGGCGACCCCCAGTGGGTAACCGAGTCTATCGGTGGTGTGGCTATCGACGGCCGTCACATGGTTACCAAGATGTCTTACAGATATCTCCATACCCTTGACAACCTCGGTGCATCCCCCGAGCCTAACCTTACAGTACTTTGGTCTGTAAACCTCCCCGACAACTTCAAGCGTTACTGCGCTAAGATGTCTATCGAGTCCTCTTCTATCCAGTACGAGAACGATGACCTTATGCGTTTCACCCACGGTGACGACTACGCTATCGCTTGCTGCGTATCCTCCATGCGTTTAGGTAAGGAGATGCAGTTCTTCGGCGCAAGAGCTAACCTTGCTAAGTGTCTTCTTTATGCTATCAACGGCGGTAAGGACGAGATCTCCCGCAAGCAGGTAGGTCCCGAGTTCACCCCCATCACAAGCGAGTACCTTGATTACGATGAAGTAATGAAGAAGTTTGACGCTATGATGAGATGGCTTGCTGAGGTTTACGTAAACACCCTCAACGTTATCCACTACATGCACGATAAGTACTGCTACGAGAAGCTCCAGATGGCTCTTCACGATAAGAACGTAACCAGATGGTTTGCTACAGGTATCGCAGGTCTGTCCGTAGTTGCAGACTCTCTCTCCGCTATCAAGTATGCTAAGGTTAAGGTTATCCGTGACGAGACCGGCCTTGCTGTTGACTACGAGGTAGAGGGCGACTTCCCCAAGTACGGTAACGACGATGACCGCGTAGACTCTATCGCAACCGATATAGTTCACATCTTTATGGAGCACATCCGTAAGAATCACACATACCGCCGTTCCATCCCCACCACATCCATCCTTACCATCACATCCAACGTTGTATACGGTAAGGCAACAGGTTCTACTCCCGATGGACGTAAGGCAGGCGAGGCGTTCGCTCCCGGTGCTAACCCCATGCATCGCCGCGACACCAACGGTGCTATTGCATCTCTTGCTTCTGTTTCCAAGCTTCCCTTCAAGGATGCTCAGGACGGTATCTCCAATACCTTCTCTATCATCCCCGGCGCGCTCGGTAAGGAAGATCAGATGTTTGCAGGTGATATCGACGTAGATATCGACTGCTGCAACGGTGCTTGTTTTGAGCCCACCCTTTTTGATGGTCTCGACTTTGACGAAGAATAAGAGGTAATTGAAATGAAAGCAACACAGAATCAGATAGATAACCTTGTCTCCCTTCTTGACGGTTACGTTACCAAGGGCGGACACCACCTGAACGTTAACGTATTTACCAAGGAGACTCTCCTTGACGCTCAGGCTCATCCCGAAAAGTATCCTCAGCTTACAGTTCGTGTAAGCGGATATGCGGTTAACTTCATCAAGCTCACCAAGGAGCAGCAGGATGAGGTAATCTCCCGTACATTCCATACTGAGATCTAATGTACGCGAAAGTTCATTCCATAGAGAGCTTTGGGACCGTTGACGGTCCCGGAGTTCGTTTTGTGGTATTTATGCAGGGTTGTCCTCTGCGCTGTCAGTACTGTCATAATCCCGATACCTGGGACGTTGACGGAGGCAAGCTTTATTCTCCCGAGGAGCTTATGTGGCTCTTCCGTAAGAACAAGCCCTTCTATTCCAAGGGAGGTATTACTGTAACAGGCGGTGAGCCGCTTTTGCAGATCAACTTCCTTATAGACTTCTTTAAGCTGGCAAAGCAGCAGGGTATACATACCTGCCTTGACACCTCGGGTATAACCTACCGTGAGGGTGATAAAAAGATCGACGAGTTAATGAAGTACACCGATCTTGTAATGCTTGACATCAAGCATATCAAGAGCGCCGAGCATAAGAAGCTTACCGGTGTTCCTAACGAAAACATTCTTGCCTTTGCCCGTTATCTTGACAGACACGACATTCCCTTGTGGATCCGTCACGTAGTGGTACCGGGAATTACCGATAACGAGGACTATCTCTACGAGCTGGGACAGTTTATCGCATCCCTTCATAACGTAAGAATGGTCGACGTTCTTCCTTACCACACTATGGGTATCACCAAATATAAAAATTTGGGTATAGAGTATCCTTTAGAGGGTGTTGAACCCATGTCTAAAGAAGGTGCTGCCGAGGCAAAGAAGATCATCGGCAAGGGATATAAGAACTTTAGAAATCATGAATAAAAAATAAGGATTGCTTTAGAGCAATCCTTATTTTAATTTTACTATCTTATCGGGGAAGATGATTTTGCGTCTGAGCTTCAGCTTAACCTGTATTTTATATTTAATACTGTTATACTTACGCTTTTTCTCTGCTAGCTCGGCGTTATGTGTGGCAACGCAACTATGATTCATTATCAACGCCTTGCCTTCACACAGGTAGATTCCCGATGCTTCGGGAACTATAGGTTCACCGCAAAAATGGCAGACCTTTGAAATACCAACTCCATCTTCCTTCATCATTTCTGTGATAGTATCGATGCAGTTTTTTATCTTTTCTACTGTATTACCCGCGTCATAGAAAAATATTTCAAGATAGGATTCGGTAAATACGATGTCGGTAACCGACCAGTTGACCTTGTTCTTGGGGTCACATAAAATTTCTGAGTATTTTTTTCCATAAGGGGTACCGTATACCCCAACGGCAAAGGAAACAGAAATGGTATAATTACGGTTTTGGTCTACCGTCATCATATACCCGTTATAATAGCCGTAGGCTATTTCGTTATAAATTGTCAGACTGTTTTCCTCTGCGAACTTAGTGAGTCTTCTTCCGATCATAATGATCTCCTTGATGATGTATTTTGGGGAATTAATCTGATTTTCGCTAAAATTTATTCAATGATATTTCCGTTGCATAAGGCAACGGAAATATCATGTTTTTTGTATGGAAATCTGCGTTGTGGTGTGTAATGCACAGTAGATGTTAGCACACCATCAAAGCGTAGTTTGGGTACGGCAACTTGCCGTTATATCTCCTGATAGGTTCTTGCGATAACGTTATCCTGCAGAGCCTTTGAGATGTTTACAAAGTAGTCACTGTAACCGCCTACTCGTACTATAAGGTCCTGATGCTTTTCAGGATGGATCTGAGCGTCTAAGAGCTCCTCGTGGCTTACTACACATGTAACAAACTGCTGACCGCCGCCTGCAAAGTAGGTCTTGGCGAGAGCAATGAATGCCGCCTTACCTGCATCTGTATTGAACATTTCCTTATCAAACTTGGTCTGGAATACCATACCGCTACCTGTGTTGTACTGGTTATAGTGGAGTACCGAGTTGATAAGAGCGGTGGGACCCTTGGTATCGTTACCGGGGGTAGCGCCGATACAGTCTGCATATTCGGTAGCTCTGAACTTCTTGCCGTTGGGGAGCGCAGCTACGTGATGAGCGTGATCCGCCGCACGGCTGAAGGGGCTGCATCCTGTTGCAAAGATACCGCCGCGGTAGGTGTTGTTACGCTTTGCAACAACGCTGAAACGGTTGAAGATCTTGGCGGTGATCTTATCTACCTCTTCGATATCGCAACCAAACTTGTTACAGGAAGAGAAGTCGCGGTAGAGCTGATCGTGACCTTCAAAGTTGTCGTCAAGAGCCTTGATAAGCTCAGCCATGGTATATTTCTTTTCTTCAAATACCATCTTCTTAATTGCATAGAGGCTGTCGCCTGCATCCGCCAGCCCCTCGGCAAGTATCTGACCGTGGTTGTAGAGGGGACCGCCGTTACGGTAGTCACGGCCCTTTTCGATACATCCCTCGATAAGAGAGCTTCTTAAGGGGTTGGGACCGTAGTAGCCTCTCATATGCTGAGCAGAGTTTGCGTTGCCGCAGAATACGTATGTAGCATATTCCATCTGCTGCATAAATGCGTTTTCTACCTCTTCGTAGGTGGTGAACTTGGTTGCATCACCTGAAGCAAAGGAAACTACGTCTTTTATGTAACAGGTGTCAACACCGTTATGCAGAGCAAGTTCAAGACACTTACCCATATTGACCTCGGCATCCTCAAGACCCATATGGCTCTTGCCAAAGATGTCGATCTGATTACAGCCGTTCATGCAGTATTCGTGGCTGTGGTGAGGGGGAATACCCATTGCCTCAAGGGCGGGACAAACAACTTCGTCGTTATAGAGCGCAGGCATACCGATGCCGGAAGCCTCGGTGTCCGCTATAGCCTGCCACATCTCCTCGGGAGTGTTACGGTTAACACGGAGGGTGATGTTGGGTGTCTGATATTTCTTTTCGCGAGCTATCTTAAGTATAGCGTAGCTAAGATCGTTTGACTGGTCGTTCCAGTTTTCGTCGGTACCGCAGAGACAGAGATTCCATGCGCGCTTGTCATGCATCTCTTCCCAGCATCTCTCCAGAGCCTCGTATCTCATAGCCTCGTCCTGCTCGGCAGACCAGGTACGGTACATGTACTGGTCAAATCGGCCGGGAGAGTCGTAACCGTCAACAGAGAACACCAGCATAAATGCAAGAACAGCGGAAGCAAAGTCATAAGCAGGCTTCATGGGGATGGTCTCAAAAGCCTTTGCCGCAGCCTCGCACCACTTTTTGTTTACGGGGTCGGTTTCGGTATTTGCTCGCTCTGCGTACATTACACGGAACTTTGCGCCCAGTGTGTCAAGGGCGTCCATGGTGTACTCGCATCCGCGGTAGAACCAGTCGGAGTCATAGTTACCCTTAGCCTTTCCCTCGTCGATACGACGGCGTATACCCTCGGTACCTTCGTTTACTATAAGACCGAAGTTAGGGTTACTGTGACCGCCCCAAGTGCCACCCCATCCTGCACCTGCGTCAGACATTTTTCTTGCTGCCTCGGTGAAGTTGATGTGCTGAGAACGGCGTGTAAGGCTCTTGAACTTTTCGCAACAATAGAGGATATCCTCTGCATCGTCGGGATTCTGTTCGGCAAACCATTTATATCTGCCTCTGTCACAGTCAACGCCTGCATCGTAGCTGATACATCCGCCGCCTGTAGGGCTTACCATTCTTGCATAGGGAAGAAGGGTGGATGTCAGAAAAACAGGCATCTCTTCTGCAAGATATTTATATGCCAGACCCGCTCTTTCGCCAAGCTCAAGGGTCTCGTCGCCAAACATGGCTCTGTATACGGGATCGTTAAAAGCATTCATAAATTTATACCTCCTTTGGAAATACATCTTCTATTATTCTAACATATTTTATTGATTATCGCAACAGAAAATTGAAATATTTTTCTCTTGTAATTTAATGGCAGCTAAGCTCATTTTTTCCTTCGAATCAAAGATACCAAACACCGCAGTACCGCTGCCGCTCATCATAGATCCAAGGGCTCCGCTTTCATTCATAACCTCTTTTATCTCGCCTACCGAGGGGACAAGCAGCTCAAAGCAGTTGTACATAGCGTTGCAGATATCTTTTATATCGCCCTTTTGCAGTAATGTTACCATGGGGTTTTCCCGTATCTCACGCTCTGCCATAGAGTCAAACTGTTCGTATGCCCACTTGGTGGAAACACCCTCTTTACCTTTGGCTATGAGGATATAACAGGGGGGAAGTGTGGATATGGGAGTCATGATCTCGCCGATACCCTCGCAGAGCACTGTGCCTCCGAGAATACAGAAGGGAATATCCGCACCCACCTTAGCACCTATAGCGCAAAGCTCCTCTAACGAAAAGGGATCATTATACATTTCGTTCAGACCCTTTAACACAGCTGCGCCGTCTGTGCTGCCTCCCGCAAGACCTGCTTCCATGGGTATGTTCTTTTCAATATGGATATTTATGCCCTTATTTTCTATACCCGCCTTTTCAAAGAAAAGCTTAGCGCACTTGTAAGCAATATTTCTTTCGTCAAGGGGCATGGTGTCACAATCTGAGGTGAGGGTGATATCACCGGTATCGGTATTTGTCAGGGTCACGTAGTCACACAGACCTATCTCCTGCATGACAGTTGAAATGGTGTGGTAGCCGTTAGGCAGTCTTCCCGTTATTTCTAAAAACAGATTGATTTTAGCTTTTGCTTTAAGTCTTATCATAAAAACTCCGAATTTATTTTATATAATTGGTTGACAACAATGGTTATTTAGTATAAAATCAATTAAAAGGGGTGGTTTTTTGAAAATAGATTGGAATAAAAAATATACGACTATTGCAGTTTATGCATGTATAGTTATAACCTTTGCGGTGGTTCTTGTTACCGCAGCTATGCACCTTGACGTGGTGTGGGGAGGAGTAAAGAGCTTTTTTGCAGTGCTTAATCCCTTTATCATAGGCTTCTGTATAGCCTTTCTCATCAATCCCCTGATGATGATACTTGAAAACAGGGTATTTGCCTTTATCGGCAAGAAAAAACGCAGACCTAAGCTTAAGAGAACTCTTTCTCTTATAATTGCATATATAATCGTATCGGTGCTTATATCTCTGTTCGTATATATGGTAGTGCCTCAGATAGTACAGAGCTATCTGGATCTGCAGACCAAGCTTTCGGGTTACGTTACCGGCGCGCAGGAATTTGTGACCAATGCTTTTGATAAGGATAAAACGTTTATTCCCGAGTTTATTCTCAAGTTTATAGATCTTGACAGTCTTAACACCGCGGTGAACGATATGATTAAGGATTCATATAAGATCTTTATCGATTTTTCACCTTACATAATCAACTTTGCCACCAACATTATCAATTCTCTTAAGAACGCTCTTATCGGTATTATCGTGTCGATATACTTCCTTTTCTCCAAGGAAAAGCTGTGCGCACAGGTCAAGAAGACCTCTTACGCATTCTTTAACCGCAAGCGCGCGGCGCGTATGGTACGCATTACCCGTAAGACCAAGAGAACCTTTGAGGGCTTTATTATCGGTAAGATAATCGACTCTATCATTATCGGTGTGCTTACCTTCTTTGTGCTGATGATATTCAAGATGCCCTACTATCCTTTGATTGCGGTCATCGTAGGTGTAACAAACGTTATACCCTTCTTCGGTCCTTTTATCGGTGCTATACCCAGCGCCTTTATCATCTTTATCGTGGATCCCGCAAAGAGCCTTTGGTTTATCCTCATTATATTTGCTATCCAGCAGCTTGACGGAAACATTATCGGCCCTTACATTTTAGGCGATTCCACAAACATGAGCGCCCTCTGGGTAATGTTCTCCATTATCTTTATGAGCGGAGTGCTTGGCATTACGGGAATGTTTATCGGTGTTCCGATATTCGCTACCCTGTATGCGCTCTTCGTTGAGTATGCAAACAAGCTGCTTATCGCAAGAGGCAAGTCCCGTAAGCTCTTTAACTATTATCCTAACCGTTACGGAAGGATAAGGCGCAAGAGAGTAGTCAAGGCAGATTAATCAAATATGGAATTAGGCGGCATCAAGACTTCAAATACGCTGGAAACGGGTATTATCTTTATGCCGCTGTCTGTTTCCAGCTTTTTGGAATAACAACGCTTGGGAATAATAATGGTATCAAAGCCAAGGCGCACCGCCTCGCTGATACGCTGATCTATTGCGGGTACTGCTCTGCATTCTCCCGCAAGGCCGATCTCGCCGATAGCTATAACGTTTTCGGGTACCGGCTTGTCCTTAAGGGATGAAAGTAAGGACAGAGCTATTGCCATATCCGCTGCGGGCTCGTCGGCACGTAACCCTCCCACAACGTTGAGATAGATATCGTTTACAGAGAATTTTGCTCTTAATCTTTTTTCAAGAACAGCCAACAGCATATACATACGGTTATAGTCGACACCGTTTGAGGTGCGCTTGGGTGCAGGGAATACCGTAGGCACGCACAGAGCCTGAACCTCGGCAATTATGGGTCGGCTGCCTTCCATCAGACATACGGCACAGCTACCGGATACGTCCTTGGGTCTGCCTGCAAGCAGCGCTTCTGAGGGGTTGGGAACTTCCTTCAAGCCTTCCTCATTCATTTCAAAAACGCCTATTTCGTTAGTTGAGCCGAAACGGTTCTTTATAGCTCTTATTATACGGTAGGAGCTGCGGCTCTCACCCTCAAAGTAGAGTACCGCATCCACCGCATGCTCAAGGACTTTAGGTCCTGCAATGTTGCCTTCTTTGTTTACGTGGCTGACCAAGATTATTGATATACCTGCATTTTTTGCGGTCATAATAAATCTTGCTGCACATTCCTTGACCTGTGTGATGCTTCCTGCAGAGGAGGACACGCGGTCGTCGTATATGGTCTGTATCGAATCTACGATAACTATATCGGGTTTGATATTCTCTATCTGTCCAAGAATTTTGTCGATATTTGTTTCTATTAAAATGTAAAGATTGTCGGGTGAAACGCCAAGACGCTTGGCTCTCAGCTTTATCTGACTGCCCGATTCCTCTCCCGAAACGTAGAGCACCTTGTTCTTAGGGCAGAGCTTACCCGATATCTGCATAAGAAGGGTAGATTTACCGATACCCGGCTCACCGGACAGAAGCACCGCAGAGCCCGAGACTATACCGCCGCCAAGCACGCGGTCAAGTTCACCTATTCCGCTTTTTGAACGGATATAGTTGGGCAGTTCAAGATCCTTTAATAATTCGGGTGAGCTATCGTATACAGAAGACGCGGCTCTGGGTCTTGCAGATTTTTTTGGTTCGGGTGCGGCTGTACGCTCCTCAAGAGTATTCCATTCGCCGCAGGCAGGACACTTTCCCGCCCAACGGGAGACGGTATTACCGCATTCGGTACAGACAAAAACTGTTTTTTCCTTCATTTTAAACTTCCTTGTTGAGATGATCGATTATAGATGAGTAGATAGTCAGCGCTACCTTATGACGGTAAGCGTCGGTACATAGAAGCTCTGCTTCTTCTTGGTTTGAAATAAAACCGCATTCTACAAGTATTGCAGTAGTCTTTATATTGTGCAACAGATATATGGCAGAGGTAGCTTCCTTTATCTGCCGTGTGTTGTCGGGCTGAAGATATGCCTTTATATGTCCCTGTACCGTCTCGGCAAGAGTCTTGCTTTCGGGATGGTTGGGAGAATAATACACCTGCGCTCCGCTGTATTTTTTGGACGGATAGGTGTTCATATGGATGCTTACGGTAAGCGAATCTTCATTTTCTTCGCCTATCTCCACACGCTTTTTCAGATCCTGAATCTTTTTCTTTCCTGGAGTGGCGGTATCATATAGCATTATATCCTCGCTTCGGGTCATTTTTACGTTTATGCCTGAGGCTTCAAGCAGGTCACGGAGGATAAGAGCTATCTCAAGATTAAGCTCCTTTTCAATGCAGCCGTTTATTCCAACCGCTCCGCCGTCTTCTCCACCGTGCCCCGCATCTACGACCACCGTGGGTGAAAGATAAACTGCGGTGCTGCGCATATCTATCTCACGGCTGATACCGTGAAGTAAAACAGCGCACAGTATGAGTAGCAGCGTAAAGATAGCAAACTTGACTGTAGCCCATATTGCTCTTATATTCAAAAAAATCACCTGCCGAAAACATATTCGGTTATATATATGCTCTCTGCAGGTGTTAAATTCATTTAATATTTGGGTTTCTGCTTTCTTTCTGGCAGGAAGAAAAGTATACGCTTGCCCTTAGCGCCCATGTAATAAGCCAAAGCCGTAAAGGCTACGGGAAGAACAGGTGTCATAAGATAGAAGAAATCGTTTCCGTTGAAGAATCTGTCCCTTACTCCCGCAAACATTGACTGAAGGAAGGTAGCTATAACGTAGGGAACACCGTAGAGGTTAGATGCCCAGCTCTTTACCGAATTACGGTGTGTACAAAGTCTCATGCCGCTTTCAGAATAGAGTTCAAGCTCATTTCCGTCTGCGTCATATACCGATACCACACCGCCGTCACGGTTTACAGTTTCGGAATATTTTGTGTTTTCATTTTCTGATGTGTAAGCCGTTCCGCCTGTGTTGGAATAGAGGTTTGCTTCGATATACGTGTAGTCGGAGGCATCCATAGTTTCAGTCATCTCAACTCTGGTATATACCTTGACCTCATTGCCGTTGGCATCAACCACAGCAACGGGAGACTGCATAACGATAAAGAGAGAAAATACGGCGATCATGATACCGCATATAATATTTATAATATTAGCACCCAGCGATATCCACAGACCTTTAAGGGGATTAAATACACTTCTGCCACCGTCAATGGCGGGTTTGTCACTTCTGCCGATCTCATACATCATCGCGTAGAGCAGATAGATATAGAAAAACATACAGAGTATACTTGTTATAAAATACAGCTTATCGTTCTGAAACGTCGCCATGGTCATAACCAGCGCAAGCATTGCGATACCCAGCTGGTTAAGCATCATTTTGAACATATCATATGAATACTTTTTAATTGTGTTCAATGGTCTTACCTCCGAAATATACTAAGTATATTTTACATTATATAATTATAAATTACAATACCTTTTATTAAATTTTAAGGAGTGCCCATATGCCTAAGATGCCTGTGTCAGTTGATCAATATTGTGCGTACTGCCGTTCTGTCAAAAACCGTTCTTTAAAGACGGTATCCGAGTACGAGCATGATCTTCTCACCTTTTTTCGATATATGATCGCATCCTCCCAAGGGGATTTAAGCGAAGAAAATATCAAGGAAACCGATATCAGCCGTATTACAATCGAGGATATTGGCAAAATAACAAAGGAAGATAT
This sequence comes from Eubacteriales bacterium, assembly GCA_045133915.1. Lineage (GTDB taxonomy): Bacteria > Bacillota > Clostridia > Oscillospirales > CAG-272 > RGIG7300. Next base: position 26,078 of record JBGUUX010000027.1, read on the forward strand.
CTTTAAATACATGGATTACCTAACTAACGTAAGGCGTAACTCTGCCACCACAAGGGCTCGTAAACTCTCAAGTCTGAAGGGATTTTTCAAATATCTTTTGGTGGTAAGATCCGAGATAAGTTCTAACCCTTGTGAAAACATGGAGGGACCCCGTGTTAAGAACAAGCTTCCGAAGTTTTTGACCCTTGACGAGAGCATAGAGCTTCTGTCTGCTGTAGAAAACGACGTGGAATCAAAGTATCGAGAAAGGGATTATTGCATACTTACCCTCTTTCTCAACTGCGGAATGCGTTTGTCAGAGCTTACGGGAATAAGCCTATCCGATCTTGACAGAGAATACAGATCCCTTCGTGTTCTGGGTAAGGGTAACAAGGAACGTATAATCTATCTCAATGAGGCTTGTGCCGATGCTTTGAAAAAATATATTGCGGTAAGGGTAAGGGACGGTGAGCCCAAGGACAAAAACGCCCTCTTTATCAGCCGAAACCACCGCCGCATAAGCAATCAGATGGTGCAGAAGATAGTGTACAAATATCTTGATATGGCAGATCTGGGTTACAAAAAATGTTCGGTGCACAAGCTCCGTCATACCGCCGCCACCCTTATGTATCAAACGGGTAAGGTAGACGTTCGTGTTTTAAAGGATATTCTGGGGCACGAGCAGCTCAACACTACCCAGATATATACCCACGTCAGCGACAAGGGTATGGAGGATGCCATGAGGCAGAATCCTTTAGCAAAGAAAACAGGAAAAAAGAATGGCTAAAAAAACCGAAAAGAAAAGAACAAGCTTTGTTCCCATATTAATAATACTTTTTGCCATAGGCGCAGTGCTTTTTCTCCATTGGCATAATGACCGTATCTCTTGGTACGGCGAGGCGCTTACCGCAAGCACCGTAGGGGACGAACGGCTTTCAAGCCACAGTGCGCTTATGATAGACCTGACGGACGAGCGTATATGCTATGCCAAGAACCAGAACGAAAGGCTCCCCATAGCGTCTCTTACCAAAATTATGACCGCCCTTACGGTTATAGAAAAGTGCGATAGTCTTGATGCCGAGTATACCTTTAACGGGGATATAATCAACCGTATGGTAGCCTCCCACGCATCACGCGCGGGCTTTGAGGCAGGTGAGACGGTAAGCGTACGGGATCTTCTATACGGTATAATGCTCCCAAGCGGAGGAGATGCGGCTTTGGGTGCCGCTGAATACGTTGCGGGGGATGAAGAGGCTTTTGTTATCTTTATGAACCGCCGTGCAAAGCAGCTCGGTATGAAGAACACCCACTTTTCCGACGTTACCGGACTTGACGATACCGATAACTATTCCACCGCCGCCGATATGGCTCTGCTCTTTGCCAAGGCTCTTGAAAACGAGACCTTTTTTGAGATAGTGACCGCTGACAGATATCTTACCACGGCAACAGAGCAGCATAAAAACGGAATACTTCTTGAAAGCACGCTTAACGAGCCTATGAAGCAATACGCCCTTGAGGGCAAGATATTAGGAGGCAAGACAGGCTATACCACAGGCGCGGGACTTTGTCTTGCAAGCTACGCAGAGGTGGAGGGACACCGATATATTCTCGTGACCCTCGGCGCAGGTGACGGCAGTAAATATCCAAGCTATCACTTTGAGGACGCAGCGATACTGTACGACGAATACTATATAACGTAAAAAAACGCTCCGAAGAGCGTTTTTTTGATTTGTTATTATTCAGCTTCCTTTGTGTTCTGACCTACTGCGAAGTTAACACCTGTGTCCTTGGGATCATATCTCTCAAACACGTAATCCTTGCCGGGAAGGATAGCGTTGAGGAGGATACCTGCGATAGATGCAACTGCAAGAGCAGAAAGGGCGATGGTAACTTTACCGAGAACGATGTTGGTTGTACCGAGACCCAGAGCGGATACAAGGATGATAGCCGCAACGATGAGGTTTCTGGACTTGGTAAAGTCAACCTTGGACTCAACAACGTTTCTAACACCGATAGCGGAGATCATACCGTAAAGTACAAAGGAGATACCGCCGATGATGGCTGTGGGGATAGAGTTGATAACTGCCGCAACCTTGGGAGAGAAGGAAAGAACTACTGCAAAGATGGCAGCGAGGCGGATAACTCTGGGGTCATAAACCTTGGAGAGTGCAAGCACGCCTGTGTTCTCACCGTAGGTGGTGTTAGCAGGACCGCCGAATATAGCGGAGAGTGTGGTTGCAAGACCGTCACCCATAAGTGTACGGTGAAGACCGGGATCCTTAATGAAGTTGTTACCTGTGGTAGCGCCGATAGCTGAGATGTCACCGATATGCTCCATCATAGTAGCAAGAGCGATAGGCATAATGCCGATAACCGCACCAAGCCACTTGGATGTGTCAGCCCAGTTTATACCGAGGATGGTTGCTTCCTTGTGGATGGGGAAGCCGATCCAAGGAGCTGCCGCAACACCGGAGAAGTCGATAGCCCAAGCTTCAACGCCGCATACGTTACCAACGATAACTGCGATCACGTATGAGCCTACAACACCGAGGAGGATGGGGATGATCTTGAGCATACCCTTACCCCAGATGTTGAATACAACAACGATAGCAAGTGCGATAAGTGCAAGAGGCCAGTTAGCAGAGCAGTTGTTTACCGCAGAGCCGGAGAGACCGAGACCGATAGCAATGATGATAGGACCGGTAACAACGGGAGGGAAGAACTTCATAACTCTTCTTACACCAACGAGCTTGATGAGAAGAGCAAGTACAAGGTAAACAAGACCTGCAGCCGCAACACCAAGACAAGCGTAGGGGAGCATCTCTGTGTTGGAGCTTCCGTCCTCAAGCAGAGGAGCAACTGCAGCGTAACCGCCGAGGAAAGCAAAGGAAGAACCAAGGAATGCGGGAACCTTAAACTTGGTCAGAACGTGGAACAGAAGTGTACCAAGACCTGCCATGAGAAGTGTGGTGGCAACGTCAAGACCTGTCAAGAGGGGAACGAGCACTGTTGCACCGAACATGGCGAACATATGCTGGAATCCGAGAAGCAGCATCTTGGGTATGCCGAGCTTACGTGCATCGGTAATGCCTTCGTTACCGATAACAACCTTTTCTTTAGACATAAAAATGTCCTCCTTATATAAATTTATTTATAATTTAATTATTGCAACTTCTTTTTTGCCGTCAAACTCGGGCAGTCTTACCGAGATACGCTCGCTTCGGGAGGTGGGGATGTTTTTGCCCACGTAGTCTCCTCTTATAGGAAGCTCACGGTGACCGCGGTCTATAAGCACCGCAAGTTGTATACAGCTGGGACGACCCATTGCTATAAGGGCGTCCATTGCGGCGCGCACGGTTCTGCCCGTAAATATAACGTCGTCCACCAATACCACTATCTTATCGTGGATATCAAAGGGGATGTTAGTCTCACCCTGAACCTCTGAGGTATCAAACATATGGAGATCGTCACGGTGATCTGTTATATCAAGCTCACCCACAGACACGTCCATATCCGAAAACTTTCGGATAGACTCGGCAATCTGATTTGCCAGAGGAACACCCTTGCGGTGAATACCGATAAGGCAAAGCTCGGTTGCCTCACTGTTACGCTCTATTATCTCATGGGCTATTCTTGTCATGGCTCTGTCCATAGCCATGGAATCAAGCATAATTTTTTCTTCCATAATATTTCCTGTAAACTGTATAATTAATGCCGTCACAGAGTGGCGGCATAAAAATACTATTGCGGTCGATCTTGCCGTATCTCTGTACATTCTTAAAGATCTTACTCCGCATATTATATCACTAATATGTAAAATTGTAAAGCCAAAATACGACAAATTTAAATAAATTATAAAATGAAAAATAAATTTCGCAAAAACTATTGCAAAATTTAAACCCTTGTGCTATAATATCAGCACTTATGTAAAAATACTTTTGTAAAGGAGACTTAGGAATGAAGCAGGGAATCCATCCTGATTATAAAGAATGCACCATCAAGTGCGCATGCGGCAACGTAATCACCACCAGATCCACAAAGGGCGATCTTCATGTTGAAATTTGCTCCAAGTGCCATCCGTTCTTCACAGGTAAGCAGAAGTTCGTTGATGCTGGCGGACGTCTTGATAAGTTCAAGAAGCGTCTCGAGGCTGCTAAGAAGTAATCACAAAATGTACAAAGGTGAGAAGTGCGTATGCGCCTCTCACCTCATTTTGTTTATCGTAGATAAACAAAAAACTCTTAACTCTAAACTGTAAGCTCTAAACTCTCTGACATTTTTTGATCGCAGTAATGAAGAACACTTCATATAATTTTACGGTCATAGGTTCTTAAAGAGTGAAGAGTGAAAAGTGAAGAGTGATGAGTTTAGAGTGGAGAGTTTGAAAATGGAATCAATAATTAAAGAAGAAAAACTCACAAGATGTGCTCTTGTGGCTATAAATACAAGATACGATGACGAACAAGAGATAGAAGCATCCTTTGACGAGCTTGAACGCTTGGTGGATACCGCAGGCGGCGAGGCTGTTTTCAGACTTCTGCAGAACAAGTCCACACCTGATGTCCGTACCTATATCGGACAGGGTAAGGTCAAGGAGCTTTCCGATCTTTGCAAGGCAAACGATATAGAGCTTGTTATCTTTGATACCGAGCTTTCTCCCTCACAGATCCGTAACCTTGAGGACGAGATCGAAGCTGACGTGCGCGTTATCGACAGAAGTATGCTGATACTTGACATCTTCGCTCTCCATGCTACCAGCGGCGAGGGTAAGCTTCAGGTAGAGCTGGCACAGCTTCGTTATACCATCCCCCGACTTATGGGTAAGGGTACCGAGCTTTCCCGTCTGGGCGGCGGTATCGGTACACGAGGCCCCGGTGAGTCAAAGTTAGAGACAGACCGACGTCACCTTATGCGCCGTATCACGGCTCTTGAGGCTCAACTCAAGGAGATGGACTTTAACCGTATGACCCAGCGTAAGGCAAGAGAGCGCTCGGGTATCTGCAAGGTAGCTATTGCAGGCTATACCAACGCAGGTAAATCCACGCTTCTCAACTATCTGACAGGCGCGGGTATACTTGCCGAGGATAAGCTTTTTGCTACCCTTGACCCCACCACCCGTAAGTACACTCTTCCCGACAATACCGAAATACTTTTGACCGACACGGTCGGCTTTATCCGTAACCTCCCCCATCATCTTATCAGAGCCTTCCGCTCTACCCTTGACGAGGTTAAGTATGCCGACGTTATTATGATACTTGTGGACACAAGCGACCCCCGTTGTGACGAGCAGCTTGAGGTAACACAGAAGCTTCTTTTTGATCTTGATGCGGCACACAAGCCCATATTATACGTATACAACAAGTGTGATGTGGCGGATCCTACCTTCATGGGAGCATCCAGCCGTATTCCTACGGCATCTGTGGCATATGTCAGCGCAAAGACGGGTGTGGGTATAAACGAAATGCTTGAGACCCTGTCCGCACTCTGCAACGGCGGCAAGACCAAGGAGATATTCGTTATCCCCTTCTCAGAGCAGGCTCAGGTCAATGCCCTCTATAAATACGCTACCGTTCACGACGTACAGTACGGTGACGAGCATGTCGTTGTCTGCGCTACGGTTGATAAGGAAACAAAGGGAAGAATGCAGAAGTATCTTAAAAGGAGAAACGAGGATGAAAAAGCAGAAGAATAATGCCGCAGCCGAACCCGAGGTAGTTCTTTATACCACCCTTGCAGGGGTGGCTCATGCTGAGCTTATCGAGCGCAAATCCCGTTTTATAGGTCATGCCGCCCACGTAACCACCGAGGCGGATGCTATAGCCTTTGTTAATAAGATAAGAGCGGAGCACAGTCAGGCGACCCACAACGTTTACGCCTATATGACAAAAGAGAATAACATTCAGCGCTATTCCGACGACAACGAGCCTCAGGGCACTGCAGGCATCCCTGTTCTTGACGTTATCCGTAAAAGCGGATTTACCGATGCGGTCATCGTGGTTACCAGATATTTCGGCGGAATTCTGCTTGGCGCAGGCGGACTTGTCCGCGCTTATTCTGCGGCGGCAAAGCTGGCGGTGGATGAAGCACGTATAGTTACCTACGAGCAGTATACCGAGTTTAAGCTGGCGGTGAGCTATTCGGACTATCAGAAGCTCCAGTACGATTTTCCCGCTTTTGGTATTATTGTAGACAACTCCGAGTTTGCCGATGCTGTCAGACTCAGCCTTGCCATCAAGGAGACAAGATACGACGAATATGCAAAAAGACTGTCCGAGATGACACAGGGACGCATAGAGCCTACCAAGACCGGCACAAGATTTGACTATCTATGAGTAGGGCGGATGTTATCCGCCCGCTTTTTTCGATAAAACAAGATTTTTTTGATTTATAATAAAAAAATCGATTTTTTAAAAGGTTTTTTTGATCTTTTTGCGTAGCAGGACAGGTCCTGCACTCGTACTGCGCCCGTAGTGAGCGGAATTTTTTACGTTTTTACACGAAATTAAGATTTTTTTGATTTATAATAAAAAAATCGATTTTTTAAAAAGGTTTTTTTGATCTTTTTGCGTATATTATATATGTTATGGAATACAACAACGATTTTGATTATTTAAAGGTAAAATATACAGGCGACTATTACAGTATCAGATTTCAGCGGGACAAGGCGTATTTTGCTACCCGTGATCTGGAATACGGAATGCTCCGCATAACCGATGATTTTGGTGAAGAGGGTGTTTTTATGCCCGAGGAGTTTGAGGTAGTCAAGGTATTAAAACACGGAGGTATGCCGGAAGATGAAGACGATAAGTGAGCTTTTATGCGAGAGGGAGTCAGCAGCGCTTGCTCCTTATGCCGCACATTCTGCCGACAGTAAGGGCAGACCTGAACCCCTTGAGAGCTGTACTCTTCGTACCGAGTTTCAGCGAGACCGTGACCGTATAACCCATTCTAAGGCATTCCGCCGTCTTATGTACAAGACACAGGTGTTTCTGTCCCCCGAGGCAGATCACTACCGTACCCGTCTGACCCATACCCTTGAGGTAACACAGATAGCCCGTACCATTGCGCGAAGCCTTAATTTAAACGAGGATCTCTGCGAGGCTATAGGCTTGGGACACGATCTTGGTCACACTCCCTTCGGTCATGCGGGCGAGAGAGTTCTTGCCAGATGCTACGATAAAGATTTTTCACACAATGCACAGAGCCTTCGTGTTGCGGACAAGCTGGAAAAGCTTAATCTGACCCACGAGACCCGTGACGGAATACTTAACCACGTATGGAAGTGTAAGCCTTCCACACTTGAGGGTAGGGTAGTACAGTATTCCGACCGTATTGCATATATCAACCACGATATAGACGATGCCTGCCGCGCAGGTGTCCTTGACGAAAGGGATATCCCCGACAGCATCCTGTCTGTTTTGGGATACACTCACAGCGACCGTATCAACACTATGGTTACAAGCATTATCCGTGAAAGCTCGGGAAAGCCTATGGTGGAGATGGAACCCCACGTACATAAGGCAACCATGGAGCTCCGCGACCTTCTCTTCGATCTTGTATACAAGAACCCTAAAGCAAAGGGCGAGGAGGGCAAGGCAGAGGAGATGCTCCATATGATGTTCGACTATTTCTGCCGCCGTCCCGAAAAATTACCCACCGAATATCTTCCCACAGCCGAGTGGGAGGGCATTCCCAGAGCGGTATGCGACTATATCTCGGGTATGACCGACAGATATGCGGTTGCAAAGTTTAATGAAATTTTCGTTCCCGACAGTTGGGGAGGATAAGGCGGTTTTCTTTTGAAAACCGCAGTGAAAAGTGAAGAGAGAAAAGTGAAGAGTTAAGGAAGATTTTTGTCCGTTAAGGGACAAAAATCCTCATTCGTTATACATTTTATAAAAAAGGAGGTAAAGCTTTGATATCAAAGGAAATAATTGAAGAAATAAAAAGACGTAACGATATCGAGGACGTTATCTCTCAGTACGTAGCACTTAAGCGTGCAGGCAGCAATGCCAACGGACTTTGTCCGTTCCATTCCGAAAAAACGCCGTCCTTTACAGTCTTCAAGGGAACAGACAGTTTCTATTGTTTCGGATGCGGAGCGGGAGGCGACGTTATAACCTTCATTATGAAGGTAGAAAATCTTGATTACGTAGGAGCTCTTGAGTTTTTGGCAAAGAGGGCGGGAATAACCATTCCCACCGAGGGCTACGAGGCGGAAAGCGGTATGCGACGTACCCGTGTGCTTGAGATGAACAGAGAAGCGGCAAAGTTCTTCCACTCTCAGCTCAAAAACGACAAGATAGCGTTAGGTTATCTTAACCGAAGAGGTCTCAGCGGTGCCGTTATCAAGCATTTCGGTCTTGGCTTTGCGCCCCCTTCCTTCGGAGCGCTCACCGACCATCTGCACAAATTGGGTTACACCGACGAGGAACTGCAGACAGGCTTTCTTGCAGGCAAGAGCCAGAAGACAGGCAGGGCTTACGACTATTTCCGTAACCGTGTCATTTTTCCGATAATAAATACCGCAGGGGAGGTAATAGCCTTCGGCGGACGAGTTATGGATGACTCTAAGCCCAAGTATCTCAACACCTCTGATACCCCTGCATTTAAAAAGAGCAAAAATCTCTTTGCTCTCAATTACGCCAAAAACCATTGTGCCGATCAGATGATACTCTGTGAGGGATATATGGACGTTATTGCACTTCACGCTGCCGGATTTCAAAATGCGGTAGCAACTCTCGGCACAGCCCTTACCCCCGATCAGGCAAGGCTGATGAAGAAGTACACCAAGACCGTGCTTATCTCCTACGACTCGGACGAGGCGGGACAGAGAGCGGCAAACAAGGCGTTCCAGCTTTTAGGCGAGGCAGGACTTGAGACCCGAATACTTCGTATGGAAGGGGCAAAGGACCCTGACGAGTATATACAGAAGTACGGAAAGCTTGGTTTCCAAAAGGTCATAGATTCCAGCTATACTCAGTTTGATTATAAGTTTGAGGCTATACTCAAAAAATACGATCCCGAGACCGCAGAGGGACGCATAAAGGCATCCGACGCTGCGGCTGAGGAAATATCCCGTGTTTACTCAAGTGTTGAGAGGGATATATATATCAAAAAAACAGCGGACAGACTGAGGATATCCCCCGACAGTCTTAAAAGAGACGTGGAGAACAAGATAAGCCGCCGCAGAAGAGTTACCCAAAGGGATGAAAAGCAGAAGCTTATCCAGTCGGCGCAGGGCTACGGTGACAGAGTTAATCCGGACAGGATAAAAAATCTCAAAGCCGCCGCCGCAGAGGAGGTTATACTGGGCATCCTGCTTAAATATTCCGAATACGGAGTAAGGATACGTAAGGGTGACTTTGATATAAAGAGCGAGGACTTTGTTTCCGAGTTTTCAAGGAGAGTTTTCGACACCGTTATGGCGGCAGGGGACGACTTTGAGCTTGGAATGTTAAATTCCGATTTTACCGAGGCAGAGATGGCTCGTATTATAAAGATGCAGATAGCCAGAGAGGGGTTGTCTAACACCGATTCGGTGTTCTCCGACAGCATAAATACCCTTAAGGCATCGGCAAAAAAGGCAGAAATGTCTCTTGAGGACATCATCGCCGCAAAAAGAAATAAGTAAAAACATTTTTTACATACAGACGGAGGTTCAAAATGGCAACAAAGAAAAATGAAGCTGCAGTTGAAGAAATCGTAGAAGAGGTAGTTGATACCGAGCTTAAAGAGGAGACTCCCAAGAAGAAGGCTCCCGCTAAGAAGAAGACTACAAAGAAGAAGACCGAGGGCGAAGAAAAGACCGAGGCAAAGGCAGATAAGCCTATGGATATCAACGAGCTTTTTGAAAAGTCCAAGGAAAAGGGTACCGTTACCAACGGCGAGATCATGGAGGCTATTGCCGAGTGTGATCTTGATATCGAACAGATAGAGAAGATATACGAGCAGTTTGAATCTGCAGGTATCGACATCAAGGGTTATATGGACTCTGCTGAGTTTGAAGAGATCGAGAACGAGGTAGAGAGATACGAGAGCGCTGAGGATATGGAGCAGATGCTCGCTCAGGACGGTCTTGCTATCGACGACCCTGTACGTATGTATTTAAAGGAGATCGGTAAGGTACCGCTTCTCGAAACAGACCGTGAGCTTGAGCTTGCAAGACGTATGAGCGAGGGCGACGCTATGGCTAAGAGTGAGCTTGTAGAAGCAAACCTCAGACTTGTTGTAAGCATCGCAAAGAGATACGTAGGTAAGGGTATGTTCTTCCTTGACCTTATCCAGGAGGGTAACCTTGGTCTTATGAAGGCGGTAGAGAAGTTTGACTACCGCAAGGGCTATAAGTTCTCCACATACGCTACATGGTGGATCAGACAGGCTATCACCCGTTCTATTGCCGATCAGGCAAGAACTATCCGTATTCCCGTTCATATGGTAGAGACCATCCACAAGGTATCCCGTATCTCCCGTCAGCTCCTTCAGGAAAACGGCCGTGAAGCAACTGCAGAGGAGATCGCAGAGGTTATGGGCGTTACTCCCGATAAGGTACGCGACATCATGAAGATAGCACAGGACCCCGTTTCTCTTGAAACACCTATCGGTGAGGAGGAGGACAGCCACCTTGGTGACTTTATCGAGGACCAGGATTCTCCCGCACCTGCAGAAGCAGCTGCATATACACTTCTTCGTGAGCAGTTAAACGAGGTTCTCCATACCCTTTCAAGCCGTGAAGAGCAGGTGCTTAAGCTCCGTTTCGGTCTTGAGGACGGCAGACCCAGAACACTTGAAGAGGTTGGTAAGGAGTTCAACATTACACGTGAGCGTATCAGACAGATCGAGGCTAAGGCGCTTCGTAAGCTCCGTCATCCCAGCCGTTCCAAGAAGCTTCAGGGCTTTATGGATTAAATATTTACATTTATACCTTGACTTATTCTGTAAATTATAGTAAAATATTTTAAGATATATCTACTTATGTAGGGGGTTAACCATGAAGAAAAGAATTCTCGGCTTTATACTTGCAGTTCTCGTTATACTTCCCACCTTTATGTTTATGGGTTGTAAGGAAGAAGAAAGCGAACTGGTACTTGTTGAACACGGCCCTGTTCCTGTTACAATGACTCTGTACTCTATCACAGATGAGGCTACCACAGAGGAAGCAAGACAGGCTGTTGAAGATGAGATCAACAGAATCACCGAGTACGAATTTAATACACATATCATTCTCCGTCTCTTCACCGCTGACGAATATCAGGAGGTATTAGAGAGGGATCTTGCAGTTGCAAAGAAGAACTATGAGCCTCAGGAGGTTGAGACCGATGCAAACGGTGAGACCATAACCCAGGCGCTTACCACACCTAAGGAAACTCTTGCAACCACCCAGAAAGAGGTTGAGACCAACGAGGACGGTGAAACAAAGCACCGCGTTGTTATCAGCGAAGAGAAGATCAGCTATCCTGCTGAAAACGGCACACAGGTTGATATCTTCCTTGTAAACTCTCTTGATAACTATAACAGATTCATCGCTAACGGCGACATTCAGGCTATGGATGCAGAGCTTCTTGGCAATGCAGCTCTTATCAAGAAGTATATCAACCCCACACTTATGAATTCCGTAGCTACCGTTACAGGTACATACGGTATCCCCAACAACAAGCTTGTTGGCAACTATGAGTACATACTTCTCAGAAAGGATCTCGTAGACAAGTACAACTACGATCCTGCAAACCTCAATACACTTACCAAGCTTTCCACATACATCAACGATGTTCGCGGTGAGGGCGTTACCCCCGTGCTTGACACCTACGGTGTATCTCCTCTCGCTATCTCTATGACAGGTGAGGATTCCTTCTTCGGCGCCTACGTAGGTTACAACCCTGCACAGAGCACCAACGCTATGCCCCGTAACCTTCTTGCCAACGCTTCCTTCCAGAAGGAGTACTCCATGATAAGAAGCCTTAAGGCAGCAGGTACAATGAAGGACGGCGAGCTTACCGAGGATACAAACGCAGCTTGTATCTTTGCTAAGGGCAGCGCTGCTATCCCCGAACTCTACGGTGACGACTACTACGTATCCGTATACAAGTATCCTACCGCTACCAACGAAAACGTATTCAGCTCCGTATATGCGGTAAGCACATACACACAGAGCATCAAGAGATGTATGCAGGTTATCAACTACATGCAGACAGATGCTGAGCTTGCAAACATCCTCCGCTACGGCGTTAAGGATGAGCACTACACCTACGATGAAGAAAACGACATCGTTACTGTTATTAGCGACGAATACAAGATGAATCCCGAGTACTCCGGTAACATGTTCCTTACATATCAGAACACCGGTATGTCCAAGGCAGAGCTTGCACTCTCCGCTGACAAGTGGGCTCTCGGTAAGCAGCAGAACCTTGACGCTGCAGCAAGCCCCTACCTCTCCTTCTCCCCCATCACCACCGAGGTTATGTTTGAGGACGAGGACACCATGACCGAGTTCGATATGACCGGCGAGGAGATCATGGCAGAGATAATCAAGGCTTCCGACGATGCTGAGGCTAAGCTTGCGGCATTTACAGGCACAGGCGATGCACTTATCGCATACATGGATACCCTCGGCAAGGAATTCGGCGCAAACAAGGCTGTTATGGCAGCTCTGAGCAACAAGTATACCAACTCTGCGTTCGCAAGATACGTAGCTTGGTACAAGGTAACATACGATACTACAACAGAAGCATAAATACAAAAAGGAGAGCTTGGCTCTCCTTTTTTCGTTGACAATATTTTCGTGGGGTGCTATAATCTAATTATAACTCGCTTAGGAGGTAGCAATGATGAATATGAATTTCTATATGCCCACAAAAGTTATCTCGGGCAAAGACTGTATCCTGAACAACAAGGGACTTTTTAAGCTTGGCAAAAGCTGTATGATAGTAACAGGAGCTTCATCCGCCATCAAAAGCGGAGCTCTTGACGACGTTATAGACGCACTTTGCGATAACGGTATCGAGTATATAGTATTTGATAAGATAAGAGAAAATCCTCTCCTCAGCACCTGCTATGACGGCGGTGTTATTGCAAGAGAGTTTGGTTGTGACTTTGTTGTAGGCATCGGCGGAGGCTCTCCTATGGATGCAGCAAAGGCTATTGCCGGTTTTATTGCTAATCCTTCAATCGATCCGGACGAGATATTCAATATTCCCGCACTTGCTCCCTCTGTGCCGATCATTCTCGTTCCCACTACCTCGGGTACGGGCAGCGAGGGTAATCCCTATTCCATACTCTCACTTGACGGCATGGATAAAAAGCAGACCTTCAATTCTCCTTATTCCTATGCCAAGTATGCTTTCCTTGATTATAAGTATACACTTTCTCTCTCTCGTAACTACTCTCTCTCTACGGCTCTTGACGCATTCTGTCACTGCATAGAGAGTTATATGTCCCCCAAGTCTACCGAGATATCCCGTATGTTCGCCCTTTTCGGTGCAAAGAATATCTGGAACTGCTTTGACGGACTTGATAAGGGTGAGATCACCGAAGAGATGAGAGAGGCTCTTATGTACGCATCCTTTGCAGGCGGCGTTGCTATTAATACTACTGGTACAGGCTTCCCCCATCCCATGGGCTATAACCTGACCTTCTATGCGGACCTGCCCCACGGCAGAGCCTGTGCGGTATTTATCGGTAAGTATATAGAGTGTCAGTCAAAGTGTGAGGAGGGAAGAAAGCTACTTTCAGACTTTGCTACTGCTCTCGAAACCACCCCCGAAATAATAGCCGAATATCTGCCTAGACTTTCTGAGTTTGAAGCAGAGATAGATGAGAAAACACTCACCATATTCTGCGAAAAGGTAAAGACCGCAGGCAACTTTGCCAACGCTCCTTATAAGGTAGCCGAGGACGAAATGATGGCTATATACAAATCGCTTTTTAATAAATAAAATGTCAAAGGTACTTGATTCGCAGTTTAAACGTATGACCGAGGACAAGCTTGAGCCTCTTATATGCAAGCTTGCTATACCTACCATAATAAGTATGCTTATTTCCTCGGTCTACAATATGGCAGACACGTATTTCGTAGGCCGTATAGGTACGTCGGCAACGGCGGCGGTAGGCGTAGCCTTTTCGCTTATGGCGATGATACAGGCCATCGGATTCTTCTTCGGTCACGGCTCGGGTAACTTTATTTCCCGCGCTATGGGCAGGCAGGAGTACGAGGACGCCAACACCATGGCGGCGGTAGGCTTTTATTCAGCCATAGTCGGTGGACTCTTAGTGACTTTGGTGGGCTTGATATTTTTAAAGCCTTTGGCGTTGCTGTTAGGCTCGACCGATACCATTCTCCCTTACGCCTGCGACTATATGAGGTATATCCTTCTTGCCGCACCCTTTATGACAGGCTCGTTTGCACTTAACAACCAACTTCGTTTTCAGGGCAGGGCAACCTATGCCATGATAGGTATAACTACCGGCGGTATACTTAATATGATCCTCGACCCGCTCTTCATCTTTGTTTTTGATATGGGTGTTGCGGGAGCAGCCGTTGCCACTATGATAAGTCAGATGGTGGGTTTCACCATACTTCTTATAATGGTATTGAAGAAGGGAATACCCGTAAAGCCTTCATACTTTAAGCTTAAGGGTTATTATTATAAAGAAATGTTCCGTGGCGGTCTTCCGTCTCTTGCAAGACAGGGCTGCGGCAGTATAGCCACTCTGTGTCTTAATAACGTAGCAGGTGCTTACGGAGACCCTGCTATAGCTGCGGTTTCGGTAGTAAGCCGTATAACCATGTTCGCATACTCTGCCCTTATCGGCTACGGACAGGGCTTTCAACCGGTCTGCGGCGTCAACTACGGCGCAAAGTTCTATGACAGAGTACGAGCGGCTTTCTGGTTCTGTGTCAAGAGCTCCTTTGCTATACAAGTAGCCCTTGCAGTGCTTGGCTTTATCTTTGCCGAGCCTCTTGTAACATTGCTCCGTGATGACCCGGAGGTAATAGCTATCGGTACAAGGGTGCTTCGCTTCCAGTGTATCAGTTTCCCTTTGTCGGGTTACGTGGTGTTCTGCAACATGATGAGTCAGACCATCGGTATGGCAGGCAAAGCTACGTTCCTTGCTCTTTCAAGACAGTTTTTGTTCTTCGTTCCTGCTATATTCCTGCTTGAATTTTTATTTGGTCTTGCAGGTCTTGAGGGAGCTCAGGCACTTGCTGACCTCTGTTCCTTTGCCGTTTCTGTTCCCATAGGCTTAGGTATACTTAAACAAATGAAAACAAAACATCCTGATTAAAAAATCAGGATGTTTTTTATTGAGTTATTTTTCCAATGCGCTGAAGGGTGTAAGAGTAGCGGTAGAGATATAATAGGTAGCCGCCTCTTCCTTTGTGATGTCTGTCTCAACGGGACGCTCGGAGCCGTTTATAGTAACACGCTTAAAGGTAAATCCGCTTTTGTCCTCAAGGGGAGTGCGCAGGATAAAGCTGTTGTCTGCCATCAGGTGGTAGGTAGCAACAAGGCTGTTCGCCAGATGCCATATCTTACCTTCCTCGTTGATGGTGACTATATCGTAAACCATAGCATTTTCGGCAAATTCGTCAAAGGGAGCGGTTATAAGCTCTTCTGTACCGTTACCGTCAAGGTCGATGAGCAAAAATCCTATCTCGTCCTTGGTCTTTATAGTCTTTGTCTGGTTGTTGTACATAAGAAGACGTGTACCGATAAGAGGATCGCTCATAGAACCTCTACGCACCTCCCACTCGGAGAGGAGCTTTGACATCTGCATCGCATAAGGGGAGGGGATGTTTGACGTCACCTCTGTGTTGGGGGTTATAGGCTTGGGATCTGAGGGTTGATTTGGTGTTTTTTCCTTGCAGGCTGCAAGGGTGAGAAGTGAAGCCGCTATAAGAACGGCTGAAATTATCTGTTTGAACTTCATATCCAAACTCCTTATATGTTTTTCTTTGCCGAACATCTGCCCGAGCATTTAAGGCTCATCTTGTTAAAGAAACCTTCTGTCTGGTCGTTGAGGGTATATATATTTTCCTCGTATATATAGCTTGACTCCGAATTTCTTTTTCTTGTCAGTATTACAAGAAAAGCTTCGTGGTCGGGACAGGTGGCTAAGAACACCTTGTCACGGTTACGCATACGCAGTCTTCTGCCGGCAACCAAGGGGAGGTCGCAGTAGGGACAACGCATACTGTCCTTACGTTCGGAGCTGATCTCCGTAGTGGCTATAAGATGGGGCTTAAGTCCGTGATATCTTGAACGGGGAGCCTTCTTCTCTTTAGGTGTGGGAGCGACGTATTCTGCAATACCCTTTTCCATATCCAGCTTTGCGCAGATACGTGCGGTATATATAGCATCGTTCAGCGCGTCGTGACAGGCAAGGTCAAGGGGAAGCTCCAACTTTTCCATAGCCGAAGCCAGAGACCACTGTCTGTCCTCGCCGGTGATCTGCTTGTTGAATATAAGCTGCAGGTTGTAGCAACGGGGAAGATCCGAGTCATCTATAGAATGCAGCTTCATATTTGCCGTAAGCATTGCTATATCATCAGGACCCCAGGTTATAAAGCAACAGTCCTCGCCGCACCACTCCTTGAAGCGGGAGAGGGCTTCGGGAAAGGGTGTTCCTGCTTTAAGATCTCTTGTACGTATGCCTGTAAGAGCTCTGACGTAGTGATTCATTTCGGTGTAGTATTTAGGTGATACGGTAATACGTATATCACAAAGCTTGTTAAAGCCGGAGTCAAACTTGACTGCGCCGATCTGAATTATCTCACCGTAGAGCTTTACGGGATCGGTTATAAGCTTATTTCTTGAGGTGGGCTGATTCCACTCAAGATCCAATACGATATAGTTCATCTTATATAAGTAACAGTAATTCCTTTGCTTTGTTTACAAGTGCGGATGCGCCTGTTTTTACAAGGATCTTTACGTCGCGGTAACCCCATGTACAACCGCAGGTAAAGAAGCCTGCATTACGTGAGGTCTCCATATCAACGTTTGAGTCACCAACGTAGAGGATCTCGTGAGGCTCAAGTCCCAATATCTCGCGGGTTATGTAAAGCGCAGATGTGGGATCGGGCTTGGTAGGGAATTCGGGCTTGTAACCCTGAATGTGATCGAATATGTCCTCACCGAAGAGCTTCTTTGTAAGGTTTACGGTATGCTCGTCACCTTTATTGGAAAGTACGGCTAACTTTAAGCCTTTTTCCTTCATGGTCTTTACGGTCTCCTCGATGCCGTCGTAAAGCACGGTCTTGTCGAGATAATGGTTGGTATAGTGTCCGCTGTAGCACTGGTGACACTTCTTTACCAGCTCTTCGTCAGACTGAAATTCCTCGGGAATAGACTTACGTACGAACTCAAGGGAACCGCAGTTTACTGCATCAAGAATATCCTGTGTTGTTCTGAGGGGATAACCCATCTCTTCGCACATAAGGTTCATGCCTGTGCGCAGATCCTCAAGAGTATATGCCAGAGTACCGTCTAAATCAAAAATTACACCTTTTATCATAATATATAATCCTTTATTTTTTGTATTCCACAAAATTATATCACTATAATATCTAAATATCAAGAGATAACTTGTATTTTAACAATTAATGTGCTAAAATGTTCACAGACTATATTTACGAGGTATATTATGGATAGAAAACAGATACAGCAATTACTTGATAAGGGCGGAGAAGTATTTATTCCCTCAGGTGTTCATACCGTTGACGCCCCTCTTGTTATCGGCGATAATACTACCCTTACCCTTGCCCCCGACGCAGTTATCAGACTTGCTGACGGCGCTAACTGCGAGATCATCCGTAACGAGGGTCTGGCAAAGAAGTATAACAAGAATATTACCATTCAGGGTGGTACATGGGACGGTAATAATCTTGGTCAGACAAGACAGGTACGTGACTTTGAAGACCTTGGTAAGCCCTTTGATATCAACTTTTACTACGGTATTATGATGCGTCTTGTAGGCGTGGAGAATCTTATCTTCCGTGATCTTACCTTAAAAGACCCCGAGGCATATCCCGTGCAGATGTCTATGATAAAGAACTTCCACGTTGAGAACATCATATTCGACTACAACCTCAAGCGCACCAATATGGACGGTATCCACGTAAACGGTCCTGCAGACAAGGGCTTTATCAAGAACCTTCGCGGCGCTACCAACGATGATATGGTAGCTCTTAACTGTGACGACTGCTACGAGACCGAAATAACCAGAGGACCCATCAACGACGTTTACGTTGAGGACCTTTACTGCGAGGGCGGCTATACTGCAGTAAGACTTCTTTCCTGCGGCGATCCTCTGACCAACGTTACTATTAAGAACGTCAGAGGCAGTTATCGCTACAATGCTGTGTCCTTTACTCATCACAACGTCCACGAGGGAGAATGCTGGATAGACAACGTAACCGTTGACGGTGTGGAATGTTCAAAGGTTGACGCAGACAACAGCTATGCGCTCTTCTGGTTTGCAGAGGGAACACGTACCGGTAAGGTCACCCTTCGTAACATCCACAGAAGTGAAGACAGACCCAGCGTAGCCAATACCGTAAAGATAGACCCCAACACCACGGTAGACTACCTTACTATGGAGAACGTCACCCAGTCAGGACCTCTTCCCGAAATATTTGCCAACAGCGGTAAGGTTGACAAGCTTATAATAAAATAATAATGAAATATTAACAAATTGTTAATGATGTATTACAACAGATTGCACAAATCTTGTTAAAATAAGTCGGTTATTCAGATTAAATAACAACATTCAATTTAGTTACGGCAACGTGGTATAATGTTATACAGATTACTTTTGTAAAAATTTTTTCATGGAGGATGAAAGAAATGAACAATTTCAAACGCGTAATGGCACTTGTCATTACACTCGCAATGCTTCTTCCTATGTGCGTTGTATCCGTTTCTGCGGCTACTATCGGCGGATGGACAACATTCGCAGGTAAGTACCTCGGCGGTTACTACGGTTCTCTTAAGGATAGAGGCTTCAAGTTTACTGAGAATGCTGACGGCGGTATCTTTGTTGATATCGCAAAGCCTACACAGTATGGTACTTCTATAGCAACAAAAGCAGCTTCTCTCCCTGTTACAGCGGTTACTTCTTCCGAGAAGGTTCAGCTTGACGGTACTACAGTATCTATCGAGCTCGCTGACACATTCACATTTGGTTCTATCAACTCAGCTTCTATCTCCCTTCTGTGGACAGATAAGCCTGTTTACACAATGGATGAGGCTGCAACCATGGTAAAGGGTGAGGACGGCACATCTTCTCCTGCATACCTTATCGGTCACCAGACCACTACCGCTACCAACGGTCTTCGCGGTATGGTTCCTACCGGCGCTAAGGGTCTTATGGTTACAGTAGCTAACTCCTACGGCGGATACGATGCAGACGGTCAGATGGCTTCCGACGTTAAGATCTACTACTTTGACGGTGAGTTTATGGACGCAGTAGACCATGTTCCCGGTTACCGTTGGTCTTTCTGTGCCAGAAACAACACGCAGTACACTCAAAACGGCGATGCTTCCGGTATCAGCCAGGCGGCTCAGCGTATTGACGCAGGCAACGGTATTACCTTTAACGTAAGAGCAGATGACAGACTTGGTTATATTGTAAGCATTAACGGTACTGACTACTGTCTTGGTAAGGACGTTGGATATTTCCCCTCTAACACAGGCGCTATTACCGAGGATATGTACAAGCAGCAGAATGGTAACTATACCGGTTCTATGACCGAGGCTAAGGCTGACATCGACCTTTCCGGTCTTAAGGATATTATTGACGGCGGTTACCTTACTATCGGTTCTGCAGGTCAGAACAACAGCTCTGATGCTAACGAGTACACCATCACTATGGTAAACGGCGTTCCTGCAGCACAGTGGAATGGCGAGGCTAACACCCACACCGAGTGTACCTTTGGCGAAGAACCTATTGAAAGCGTATGGACAGCTTGTACAGAGCCCAGCTACTACACCTACAAGTGTACTGTTTGCGGTAAGGTGCAGATTGAAACCAAGGCTGCTGAAGGTCATAAGTATGACTTTGTTTCCGAGACATTTGCAGACTGTACCACCGACGGTGTTTATACCGAAAAGTGTAACGTTTGTGACTATGTAAACCACAAGATCACAAGAAAGTACGGCCACGATTGGTCTACATACACAGTAGTTTCCGAGCCTACCGCGGCAGCTGCAGGTCTCAGAACCAGAAGCTGTGCAACATGTGGCACTGTAGAAGAGCAGGTTCTTCCTATGCTTGGATCTGATTACACCGATTACTGGACCGTTTACGGTTACAACGAATTTGATCAGACTCCCGAGTGGATCGAGGGCGCTTCCGTTCTTTATCCTTCCGTTAAGGAAGACGGTTCTCTCTTCCTTGAGGACTATGCACACTACCATGACAACTGCAACACTGCATATAACGTAACTGTAGCAATGAGCAAGTTCGCTTCCTCTATCAATGGCTTCTCTGCAACAGTTACACCCGTTAACATGAGCAACGCTAAGCTCACAGCTGAAAACGAGATCATTGATCCCGAGACCGGCGAAGTTACAGGCACAGAGACTGTTACAGTTGTTGACGGTACTGTAATGTTCCCCGAGACTATGAGCTTTATCCTCACCAATGAGCCCGGCGATTACGATTCTCTTGGCGAGTACGGTGTATTCACCAGCGCAAGCAACAACACCAAAAAGTACGACATGCGTTACGGTTTCAACTACAACCATGAGTACAGAGGTGACGAGCATACAGTTGTTATGACCCTTATGGACTACATGGATGCAGGCGAAGGATTTATCCACGGTACTCCCGGCGACAACATCTATGACGTTATCGTATACCAGATCATTTCCGGCGGTAACTACTGGGTTGCTAAGTACGCTACCAACGTAGGTCTTCCTATGGGCGAAGCACTCAACATTTCCTTCGTTAACGATTATACTTCCGGCAGTCTTTCTATGTCTGCTATGTTCAACAACTTCAAGCTCCATATGCCTGAGTCCCAGAACAGCCAGCTTGCGACTGACGAGTATTACTTCGGTGTTGCAGCATTCTCTGACGGTGTATTCCAGAGAGGTACATCCTTTGAGATCAATACTGTTTGCGGCGAGGCTGCTGCATCTTTCGACGGTTACCAGGGTCCTGCTCATGTATGTGAGTTCGAGGGCAACGTAACCAAGAAGCCTACATGTACGGCAGACGGTGTTATGACCTACAAGTGCGTTTGTGGCGTTGGTACATACACCGAGAGCATTCCTTCTCTTGGCCACACTTGGAGCGGCTGGGTTGTAACAGTTGAGCCTGCAGTTGGAGTTGCAGGTGAAGAAACCAGAACTTGTGAAACCTGCGGTGCTACCGAGACACAGGAGATCCCTGCAATCGAGAACACCAGAACATCCACCGACAACTATACTGTTACCATCAAGGACGTTACCGACGTTAAGGAGATCAGA
>JBGUUX010000028.1:0-15088 GCA_045133915.1 Eubacteriales bacterium
ATTTTAAAAAAGGTCTCCAAGCCCGGCCGTTACATCGGCGGGGAATACGGCCAGATATTAAAGGACAAAAAGGATATCAAGGCAAGATGGGCGTTCTGCTTCCCCGATACCTATGAAATAGGTATGAGTAACCTTGGTATGCGTATACTCTACGGCTCACTTAACTCTTATCCCGACATATGGTGTGAGCGTTGCTACACACCCTGGGAGGATATGCAGAAGGAAATGAGAGAGAACAACATTCCTCTCTACGCTCTTGAGAGCGGTGACCCCCTTGATAATTTTGATTTTGTAGCGTTCACCCTTCAGTACGAGCTTTGCTATACCAACGTACTGACAATGCTTGACCTTGCAGGTATTCCTCTTATGAGCGCCGACAGAGGCGAAGACTGTCCCATCATCATCGGCGGCGGACCCTGTGCGTATAACGCAGAGCCGGTGGCAGATTTCTTTGACGTCTTCTCTATCGGTGAAGGTGAAGAGGCTCTGCCCGAGATTACAAGACTTTATATCGAAATGAAGGACGCAGGTAGATACACCCGTGAAGCATTCCTCCACGAGGCGGCAAAGTTAGAGGGCTTCTACGTTCCTTCTCTCTATGACGTTACCTATAACGAAGACGGCAGCATCAAGGCTTATACTCCCAAGTACGACGATATCCCCACCAAAATAAAGAAGAGAATAATAGAAGATATGGACAAGGCATTCTTCCCCGAAAAGGTGGTTATGCCCTATATCGAAACAGTTCACGACCGTATTATGCTTGAGGTATGCCGCGGCTGTTACCGTGGATGCCGTTTCTGTCAGGCAGGTAACCTCTTCAGACCCGTAAGACGTAAGAGCGTTGAGGTACTTAATCAGCAGGCAAAGACCCTCTATGAAAACTGCGGTTATGACGAAATGTCCCTGACATCTCTTTCTATCTCCGACTATCCCTATCTCGAAGAGCTGTGTGATACACTCCTTTGCTGGACAGAGGACAAGAAGGTAAGTATGTCCTTACCCTCTCTCCGTATCGACTCCTTCTCAAAGGAGCTTATGGACCGTATTTCTTCTGTTCGTTCTTCCGGTCTTACCTTTGCTCCCGAGGCGGGAACACAGAGACTAAGAGACGTTATAAACAAGGGCGTATGTGAGGATGACCTGATGAACGCCGCAAAGATAGCTTTCAGCGGCGGCAAGAGTTTAGTAAAACTCTACTTTATGCTTGGTCTTCCCACCGAGACAAACGAAGACCTTAAGGGAATTGCCGATATGGCAGAGCACGTGCTTGACGCATACTATCAAAACCCCGACCGCAAAAAGGGCTCTAAGCCTCCGCAGGTAACCATAAGCGTGGCTTCCTTTATTCCCAAGCCCTTTACCGCTTTCCAGTGGGAGCCTCAGGCTGACCTTGAAACCCTGCTTGAAAAGCAGAAGTATCTCGGAAGCTGCATTACAAACCGTAAGATAAAATACAACTGGCACGAGGCTAAGGTATCCCGTCTTGAGGCTGTATTTGCCCGCGGTGACAGACGTCTTTCCAAGGCAATACTCGAAGCTCATAAAGAGGGTATGATGTTCGACTCCTGGGACGAATATTTCAACTACGAAAAGTGGATGGAGATATTCAAGTCAGTTGATATAGACCCCTCATTCTATGCAAACCGCCGTTTCGGTGACGATGAGATCCTGCCTTGGGATATTATCGACATCGGCGTTACAAAGGCATTCCTCCTCCGCGAAAAGAAAGCGGCTTATGAGGAAAGACCCACACCCAACTGTGTAGAAAAATGCTCAGGCTGCGGTGCAAATAAACTGGGAGGTGAAAATTCATGCTGTCCCAAAGCGTAACATACCCCTGTCCGGTACGAATCAAGTTTGAAAAGATGAACGTACTTAAGTTCATCTCTCACCTTGACGTTACCCGTACCATGAAGACCGCACTTACCCGTGCAGGTATACCCGTATGGTATACCGAGGGCTTTAACCCCCATCCCAAGATGATATTCTCTCTGCCCCTGTCCATCGGTACAGAGAGCGTTTGCGAGTATCTTGACATCAAGATAACCGAGCCTATGTCCCACGAGGATATCAAAAAGAGACTGGGCGCCGCTCTTACCTCTGATATGGCTATAACCGAGGTATATGCTCCCAAGATGAAGTTTCAGGAGATAGCCTACGCCCTCTACGAGGTTACCCCCTACGAGGACTACGACCTCTCACCCCTTGACGCAGAGAAGATAATGGTCAAAAAGCACTCAAAAAAGGGCGAGATCGAGGTTGATCTTAAAGAACGTATCAAGTCTATCGAAGTAAAAGACGGTAAGATAATGATATTAGGCCGTGCAGATCAGCTCAATTACCTCAACCCCGAGCAGGTAATGGCATTAACAGGCTGCACCGACCACAGGATCGTAAGAAAAGAGATCTATAACGAAAGAATGCAGATCTTCAGATAAATGCAAAATTAAAAATGCAAAATGCAAAATTAAGGAAGAAAACCGCCATGGCGGTTTTCAACCTTAACTATTCACTATTATCTATTCTCTCTTCACTATTCACTTATTGTTTGAAAGGATAGTTAGTGAATAATGAATAGTGAATAGTGAATAACGAATAACCGATAAATAGTTGAAAGGAAATATATACATGATATCTACAAACGACCTCTCCCTCCAGTTTGGCGGAAGAACATTATTCAAGAACGCTAACCTTTCATTTACCCCCGGCAACTGCTACGGCATCATCGGTGCAAACGGTGCGGGTAAGTCCACACTTTTAAAGATCCTTTCCGGTGAGATCGAGTCTACCTCAGGTGAGGTTTACCGCGATCCCAAGGAGCGTATGTCTGTACTTAAGCAGGACCACTTTATGTTTGACGAGCATACTGTTCTTAAGACCGTTATCCTCGGTAACACAGAGCTCTGCGACATTATGGACAAGAAGGAATACTACTACGCAAAGGAAGATATGACCGAGGAAGACGGTATGATCCTCTGTGAGCTTGAAGAAAGATTTGCAGAGCTTGACGGTTGGACCGCAGAGTCTGACGCCGAGATCCTTCTTAACTCCCTTGGTATCACAAGCGAGTATCACTATATGCAGATGGCAGAGTGTCCCGCTGACATCAAGGTAAAGGTACTTCTTGCACAGGCGCTTTTCGGTAACCCCGACATCCTTCTCATGGACGAGCCTACCAACCATCTTGACCTTGAGACTATTGCTTGGCTTGAGGACTTCCTTATAGACTTCCCCAACACAGTTATAGTTGTATCCCATGACCGTCACTTCTTAAACAAGATCTGTACACACATCGTTGACGTTGACTTTGGTAAGATCACCACAGTTGTCGGTAACTACGACTTCTGGTTCGAGTACACCCAGATCAGACAGCGTCAGATCAAGGAGCAGAACAAGAAGGCTGAGCAGAAGATCAAGGAGCTCCAGGAGTTTATCTCCCGATTCTCTGCAAACGCATCTAAGCATAAGCAGGCTACCAGCCGTAAAAAGCTGCTTGACAATATTTCTCTTGAGGCTGAAGAGGTCTCTTCCAGAAGATTCCCCTACATTGCATTCAAGCCTACCCGTGAGATCGGTAACGAGGTTCTTACAGTTACAGGTCTTTCCAAGACTATCGGTGACCGCAAGGTTCTTGACAACGTAAGCTTTATCATCCGTCCCGACGATAAGGTTGCTTTTGTTGGTTCCGACCCTGTGGCAAGAACCACACTCTTCTCTATCCTTGCAGGCGAGATGGAGCCCGACGAGGGTGAGATCAAGTGGGGCGTTACCACAAGCCAGTCCTACTTCCCCACAGACAACTCCAAGTACTTTGACGGCTGTGAGGACAGCCTTATCGACTGGGTACGTAACTACAGCGATCTCGTATACGAGGCAGACGTAAGAGGTTGGCTTGGCAGACTGCTCTTCTCAGGCGACGAGGCAGGCAAGAGCGCAAAGGTACTCTCCGGTGGTGAGCGTGTAAGATGTATGCTCTGTAAGATGATGCTTGAGGCGTCAAACGTGCTTATCCTTGACGAGCCTACCGACCACCTTGACCTTGAGTCTATCCAGGCGCTCAACAAGGGTCTTACCGAATTTACCGAAACTATCCTCTTCTGCTCTCACGACCACCAGTTCACCGAGACTATCGCAAACCGTATTATCGACGTAACTCCCGGTCACTTCTACGACAAGCAGACCAACTACGACTCCTACGTAGCTGAGATATACGGTAAAGAAGAGTAAAATTAAATTAAATGCAGAATGCAGAGTGCAGATCCATGACACCCCGTATCTTTGATACGGTTGGTGGAATTATGCAAGGAGTTTGCGGAACGCAAACTGTCGCAATGCAAAATTACGGTAGCTTTTTGCTAAGGCAAAAAGCATTTTTTATTTTTTAAATACATTAAAATAATAAAAAGCGGTCATAATAAAGCTGTAACTAAACAAAAGGAGTTTTATAAATATGCTTGATAGGATCGCACTTTCACTTGCTATTATAGGCGGTATCAACTGGGGAAGCATCGGCTTGTTCGGTTTTGATATCGTAGCCTGGATCTTCGGTGGACAGATGGCACTGCTGAGCCGTATCATCTATACGGTAGTGGGACTTGCCGCCCTCTGGTGTATCTCGCTTCTCTTCAGACAGAGAGAGGAATACATCGAGACAGATTCAAAGTATTAAACCGAAGACTTCGAAAAAGGAAGGTAGGTTTGGAACCCCCAAAACTCGACAAGCTCGTTTCGGGGAACCCCAACCGGTTTTCGTGAAAATGGTCCGTAGGCGTACTAAGTACGGTAGTGACCATTTTCGCGGAAAAGTGTGAAAAAGTGGTGTAAACTCGACGTTTACACCACTTTTGAGTACTTATCAACTATATTTGGAGATGCCATCTCTAAACGGTAATTGTCTATCTTGGGAAAAACATCTCATATAAATTTATTCTTACACGTCCGACCGACTTTTTCGGAGTCTTACTTAGTTAAGAAGAATATTCTCTGGAGATATACCGCCATCTGACCTCTGGAGATAGAAATGTTTTCTGCCGAATATGAGGTGTCGCTTATGGGATAAGCATAGATGGAGTTTTCAAAGCACCAGTCAAGGAGAATAATCATCTCACGGTCTATGGTGGGATTGATATTACATATCACGTCGATCTCAGCCTCGTTTATCTCAGGCTCGCCCGAAACCAAAGTGAAATATCTGTACATAATATCTGCGGCGATACCCATGGTCACTTCTTCAGACCAAAGGGCGGGATCCTCAAGGATAGCGTTGTTCAGCGCCCACGCAAGAGAGGGCTTGTATTCTACCTCTACGTCGGGTACAGGCTCGCCCTGCATCTTGTAGAGAACGTCCACAAACTCCCAGACCTTAACGTTACGCTTTGCTCCGAACTTCTTTTCACTCTCTGCCGCCATATATTCGTTATCTACCATAAAGGTAGCGGCAGCCTCAATATAGGGGCTCTTGATATCGCTGTAGTTGATTATCTTCTTGTCCGCGTCTACCTTTATCTGACCTGCTTTGTCAAAAACGTGGCCGTAATAGTCGGTCTCAAGGATAGCCGTTGACAGGGTGAACATATTGGCAACGTAGCTACGGTAGTTCTGTATGGTCTGCAGATCCACCTCAGAGCCGTCGTAAGCCTCAGCGGTGCCTGTTTCGGCATTGTATCTGAACTCGTTTGTAAGGAAGTTTCTGCCAAAGAGAACTGCAATGTGAGGAGCGTCCGAAAGAACGTCCTTACCGACAAGCAGTCTGGAATCGTATTCTACACCAAGGAGGTTAAGAACTGTAGGAAGAATATCGGGGGTAGAGCAGTAGTCTGATACGGTAACGGGATCCATACCGGGAACGTAGCAGATAAAGGAGTTACGGTACTTTTCAAAGTCGGTGTTTACCTCTTCGCCTGCAAGCTCGTTGTACTGTTCCTCGCTAAGACCGTAGGGATAGTGGTCACCTGTCAGCACGATGATGGTGTTGTCAGCCTTACCTGCCTTTTCAAGACCCTCCATAAGAGCCTCAAGAGCATACTCTACCTCAAGGTTGCAGGCGATATAAGCCTTTACCTCTTCAGAGTAGGGCAGGTGAGCAACCTCGTCACGGTGCTTTCTTGACATATCGTTGTCCCAGTTATACTGATAGTGACCGCTGTAGGTCATATAGTAGGCGTGGAAGGGCTTGTCGCTACCCAGATACTCGTCCATAGACTCAAGCATCATATCGTGGTCACTGCAAGGATTTTGTATCTTGATGTTAAGACCCTGAGATATCGCCTTGAAGTCATAACCCATATTCTTATGGGTCAGATGTCTGTCGTAGAAGGATGCAAAGTAGTTGTGATAAGCGTAGGTGTTATAACCGTTTTTGCTTAGAGCGTTGCCCAGAACGTAGGGCAGATAGTTGTCGGCAGAGGCGTTGAAGCTGCTTTCTACCTTGGTCTTTGAGCTGTCGGGCAGAAGCCCCATACACATGGTGTACTCGCCGTTGGTGGTAGTGTTGGGGAAACAGTTGTAGAAGTTTTCAAACACAAAACCGTTTGTGCTGAGCTTATACAGGGTTGGTGTGAGCTCCTCGGAGATAGCCAGAGGAGAGAACGCCTCGGCACAGAAGGTAACTACGTTGTAGTTCTTTGCTATACCTGTATATTCGTTTTTGGAGGTGGGCGAAACACCTGCAAGATACTTGCTTATCAGCTTGACGGTATTGTTGTCGGTCTTATCCGCTACCGCGCTGAAATTGATGTCTATAGAGTTCGTTTCGTTGCCCTCGTTGTCGATGATGTTAAGGTCTGTATACAGGAAGTTCGTCTCGCTCTTGCCGGGGGCTAAGAGAGCCTTGACCTCCTGAACGGTGGTGGCCGCAAGACCTGTATTACGTACACAACCCTCGGTAGAGGTATTGGGGTCAACAAGGATAGCGTAAGCTGAACCTACGTGAGTGTTGGTGGCGTGCAGTACAAAGAGAGTGGTAGCAGACAGAAGCAGAGTTATGATGATAAACACAGGTATCTGCGCTGCCTTGATGCGGTGTGTCTTGACCTTCTTCTTTGCAAAAAGAACTGCGGTTACGGGGATAGGGATAAGTATAAGGATTATCTTTATAAGATTAGTCCATATTGCGTGAAGGAGCTGAGTGAAGAAATTGGTTATAGCTCCCGCACCCATACCTATCTGTGACAGGGGCATAAAGCTGCCGAAGATACAGTGATATACCAGCTGTACTTCAAAATATATTACCAGCAGGGTTATGACCGTCATACCCATGATCTTTGACAGCTTTTGGGGCAGGAGATTGCATATAAGATATAATATGCTTCCCGACACCATAGCAAAAAGTATGGGATATACTATACGCGGACTCAAGCTCTTGTACATTACAAGGTGCAATACGGTCTCAAGATATATAAATACCAGTATATAATATACTAAGCTCTTGATCTTTTCCTTCCAGCGGTCTTTTAAGACCGGCTTGTATTTTGATAATATATTCAAAGCATTACACCTCGTTATTCGACAGAATAGTTATGATACATTATACCATATATATCTGATTTAGTCAAATAAAAATGACACTTTTAGAGAAAAAGTGTCATTTTGTGTCTTATTCGGTTATAACAGACTCCTGGCAGGAAGGCTCGGTTTCAAGAAAAGGATAGCCTTTGTCTGCGCAGTTTCTTAGACAAAACGCATATGCCATAGGAACCAGAATACTGAGGATAAGGTATTTAACCGCCTTTTCGGGAAGGGTGGATTCAAATATCTTAAAGAAACAGATATACTGTACCATAGATAAAGCCGATGCCGCGATCATTGCCAGTATAAGTATACACAGGATTATTATAGCAGGAACGATAATATCTTCCGGCATATATTCATAGCTGTAATAAGAGGAATTAAAGCTGATCGGGAATATGGTCACAGAGTATACGGCACTGTAGGTCGAATAGATCGCCATAGAGATACCTTGCAGTATCACCAAGAGCAGATTCCACTTACGCTTCATACCGAGACGGCTGTCGTATTCATTGGCAAGGCAACCCAGATTCCACATATTGAGTCCGGGGACCCACGCCATCCAAGGGTTGGCAATGCCTCTTCTTGAGGACAGCTGATACTGAGCCTTTGCCGAAATTATATAGGTAATCACCAGCATAGCCATCAGGGCGGAATACAACAACAGTATGCCCAGTACGGCAAATACGATGGCAACCACATCAGAGCTTGAGTTATACATATTCGTTACCTCTTACCTTCATTACATACCACCCAGTGCGGCAATAAGTCCCACTATAAAGAAAATAGAAAAATATACACCCCAGAAGGCGGTCATAACGATACCCACTATCTTACCTACCTTTGAGAGCACCTTGCCTGCAATACACTTGCCGCCTGCGCTTACACCGCAGCTCTTTGCCAGTTCTTCTGCGTCCTTTGCTGCCGCCTCACCCTTAGCGCCCATAAAGATAGCGATGATGGATGCAACGGGGAACTCTGACATGATAGCCGCAGCAAGTCCTTTATTGAAAGCAGTTTCTGCATAGCTATCGATCATGGGATCTCTGACAGGCTGTGCGGACTCCGTCTTTACGGTATAATCGGTTACCACAACGGTCTCGTTCTGATTGTTAAAGTTGTTCTGATCCATAATATGATCCTCCTTAATTAAAATTTTCTTTTAAAAACTCTACTATCGCAGAGTCGTATTTTTCGGTGTCGGTGATCCTCAGCATAGAGTGAGCGCCCTCTTCGTAGCTTACGAGAGTCTTATTCTTACTCGGACAGCTTTCAAACATTTTAAGCGCGTTGTCGTAGGTAGAATATTTATCCTTTTTGCTGTGGATCATAAGGATGGGCTTATCCATTTTGGTAATATAATTTGCAGGACCCTTACGCATGGTGTGACCGGTGTTCAGTCTGAAATGGAGCATAACGAGCTGTAAAACCGGGAACATCAGGCGCTTGCGCTCTATAAGGTTGTTTCTCATAGATTCACGGAAACGTGGGAACATACCCTCTGCCACCATACCCTTGACCTCACGGGGACAGTTGGGTGAGGTTATGGCTAGCATAGCGCCGGCAGCACCTATACATATGCCGTGGTATACTACCGTCTTTACGTTATAGCTTTCGCAGAGCATTTTTGTCCAGGCAATAGCGTCTTTAGACTCCTCAAAGCCTACGGTGATAAATCTGCCGTCGCTTAAGCCGTGGCATCTTGAATCCACCACAAGGACGTTATATCCGCTCTCAGAGTAGGGCTTGGCAAAATAATACCCGTATCTCAGGCTTTCGGTTCTGCCCGACAGTATCATCACCGCACGGTCATGACCGAAGTTATAGTATTCTCCGTAGAGGTTGTCGCCGTCTCTTACTATATGTACGTCTTCTTTTGCGTCGATATGTGCTTCATGCCACGCCATACCGATCTCATCCATTTTCAGAGTCTCGTCGGTTACTATAGAAACCCTTCTGCCCCATTTTTCCTTGTCCTTACGGCTAAGGGTGGCGTAGAATATCCAAAAGGACGCAACCACCACCGATACAAGGTAGAAAAAGATACCTCCGAGGATAAGCACGGCCAAAATATTGAGTATAAGCATCGTGTTCATTTTGTCCTTGCCTTTCTTAGTTCCAGCTCTGCTTTCAGGTCAAGCACTCTCTGTCTGATGACCTCGTTTATCCCCTCTATGTCCGAGGTCCTTGCCTTTTCGGGCAGGTAGTCATGGAGGTCTATAGGTTCGCCTATCATCAGGTGGGCACGCTTAAAGAAGCCGTAGTTGCCGTCGGTCACCACGGGGATCATGGGAACACCGCCTCGGTAGGCTATCAGCAGATAACTTGGGTAGAACTCCTTTATTGTTCCGTCGGGAGTGTTGTGACCCTCGGGGAATATCTGTACCAGATTACCCTTTTTAAGTTCCTTTATACTTTGGGAAACAAATCGCATACTCATGGTAGTACGGTTTGCTTCTATTCCGCCCCAGAATTTTGAAAAAGCAAATCTGACTATAGGATTTTTAAAGGGTTCCTCGGTGGAGACCACGTACAGCTTACGGGGAAAGAAAACAAAGCAGTTCTGCACGTAGTCAAAAGGGCTGAAGTGATTTGATATTACAAGAGCGCCGCCCTTGACACGTCGGGTAGCTCTTTCGTTTTCATAGTAGATCTTCGTTTTAAAGAAGAGCCACTTAAAGGGATAGCCGGTAATAACACCTATCCATCTGAATATTTCGTAAAACAGCATTATTTATCGTTTTTACCTATCTGTGAAATAACCTTGGGGAAGAAGAATGACATACAGAAGGCAGTCATACATACCACCGCTACGATAACCGTCATAAACTGAACGTAACCCTTCTGCTTTAAGAATACCAGCACCACGCCGGAGGCAAGACCTGCGGACGCGCCCTCAAACAGACCCTGTATAGCAAAGTACATTGAGGAAGCGGTATTGTTGTTAAGCTCCTTGCGGTCAGCCGCTCTCTGGGAAGGAACGGTGTAGGTAATAGCAAAGAAAGCGCCGATAGAAAGGGATATGATAAGAGCGCAGGTGATAGAATAGGGATATATTATCGCCGCAGGAATTATCTTAATAAGACCCATAAGAGCCATACCTGTTGAGAAGGTAGCAAGTATGTATCGGTAGCCGTAACCAAGACCTTTTTTCTGTACTATCTTGTTATACAGAAGGATGGTCAGAGGTACGGGAACAAAGCAACAGGGCATAATAAAGGGCATATTGAGGTTAGCGGTAGAAAAATATTCGTTGATACCGCTCAAAAACAGCTGAAGACCTATGTTCATCACAAAGAGGGTACAGAGCCAGTAGATATAAGGCTTGTCTGAGAGGGTGAACATAAGGGATTTTACAAAAGTAGTTTTTTCGGCGGGAACGGTATCAGCGTTTTCGCTCTGAGTTTCTTTAAGAGTAAGGATAGGTATAAGCATTGTAAGGGAGAGGGGAAGGAACAAAAGCGCTACCACTCTGATATTTAAGCCCATGCTTACAAATGCAGGAACAAGAGCAAAGCTCAGGCTGAAGTATACAACGTCACATACCGACTTTGTGTTGGAGAGCAGAAGTATAGACTTCTGATCCTCGGTCACCTCGCCAAAGGTGGCGTAATAGGTTATCATGGTCAGGGTATAGGATGTGTAGAAAACAAGGAGCAAAAAGCCGAACCACACTGTGTTGAGCATAGTTGCTGACTTGTCGATAGGGAGAAGAAACAGCAGATACGCTATGATCATAGGGATATAACCCATAACTATAGCGGTCTTTCTCTTACCCCATTTGCAGTTAAGGTTATCAACAAAGTGGGAGAGGGGGAGGTCTATAAGACCGTCAACGATCTTTGCTACAAGGATAAGGATCGCCCACAGACCCGCAACTACAAGGTCTCGGTTAAGAAAAGTCCAGTTTTCCACGTGAGCGTCAAAGCCGCCCACCAATAAAGCACTGCACAGATATGAGCCTACGATGGTGTTGAGCATATTAACGCCAAGGCCTGAACAACCGTAAAGTATAAGACTTTTCTTTTTGGTAAATGGTTTCATTTTTAAACCTCTTTATAGATTTTTATTAAGGGGACGTGCTGTTCATTCAAATGATATCGTCATCAGACAGGGCAGAGAATCGGTGGGAACAGAGAAGAACTCGGCGCATATATCGCCACGGCTTACAAGCTCTATTATAGAGTTGATGCTCTCTTCCTTGATATGTGATTGGTAGAATATCGTAACTATCTCACGGTCCTGCTGTTTTATGATCTTGCATATGGTCTGCGCGGTTGTTTCGTCAAGCTTTTCGCTTATGGCTATCAGCTCCTTACCCGAGAAAGAATAATACTCGTTTCGGCTGATATCCTTATCCTTGTAACGGATAGAGTTGTTGCGCTTGGCTATGGAAACAACGTAAAGATTGTTTATTATCTGTGTTATAGAGTCGGCGGCTGCTTCGATATCGGTTTCAGAAAAATCCACCGTGGGCAGCGCTGCGTAGCACTCGGCTACGGTACGGCTGTTTATGACCGTTACCTTGCCCTTGCCGTAGAGCTTCTTTGCCTGTACTGCGCTGAGTATAGCATCAGAACTGTTGGGGAAAACAATGATGTTTTCCGCATTGCTCATTTCAAAGGCGTCAAGATAATCCTTGGTGGACACACCCTCGTCGCACAGTACCGAAACGTCTGCCCCCATGTCTATAAACAACTGCTGCATTTTGGGGTCAAAGGCTACCGCCACTATGGCAAAAGCACCGTTGTTCTTTATGGATGAGCACATTATACGCTTGTTCTGCTCGGTGTGCTGAACGGTCATGTTCTCTATCTTGGAGCTTAAAAACTCTCCGTATCTGTGGCAGAGACCAAAGACCTTTTCGGGATAACGGGTATGTATGTGTACCCTTACCTTGTCCTTTTCGTGGGACAGAACTATAGAGTCGCCTATCTCTGCAAGCGCAGATTTAAAGCTGTCAAGCTCAAAGGGCTCTTTTTCGTTTAAGAGCTGGAGCAAAAGCTCGGTACAGTAGCCAAACTCAAATCTGCTCTCAGGGCCAAAAGCATCGTAATCTACGGCCAAAGTGTTTTTATCCTCTTCAACACTGTCTATGCTTTCTCCGTCAAGGTATTTTTTCATACCTTCAAACATATATACTATACCCATTCCGCCGCTGTCCACTACGCCGCTGTCCTTAAGCACCGCCAGAAGCTCGGGGGTGTTTTCAAGGGATCTTTTGGCATACTTTACAAAGGAATCTATAACGTCGTCCACGCTTTGGGTACCGTTATATTCCTGCTTTACGGCTTTTGTTGCATCCTTTACTACGGTGAGCATAGTACCTTCGACGGGGGTAGCCACCGAAGCATATGCATATTTAACACCCTTTTCAAGAGCTGCTATAAAGGTCTCGGCATCGGCGGCATCCACCTCGTAGAAGCCCTCGGATATACCCTTCAGAAACTGAGAAACTATTACTCCTGAGTTTCCTCTTGCTTCAAAGACTACCGAGCGGGCAAACTTTCTTGCAACTGAAGGCAGATCTACTATAGATCCGCCTACGGCAAGAAGTCCCTTGTGTACCGTCGTTACCATATTTGTGCCCGTGTCCCCGTCGGGAACGGGAAAAACGTTTAATTCGTTTACGTGCTTTACGTGCTTATTCAGGTTTCGTACAGCGTACTCTACCATGTTTATAAAGCACTCACCGTCAATCCTTCTCCTCATGACTTACTTACCCGTTAAGCAACGCTGTCATTATATTCTTTTCGGCGCTCAGATCCTCGCTTATCTCTTCACCTAAGAAGTATACCGCCACCATACCGGGACCGATGTTGGTTCCGCAACCCGAAAAGACGTCGGATAGAAACACCTTTTTGGGTTCAAGCTCGTTTTCTATAAGAGCCTTGAGCTTTTCGGCATATTCGGGTCGGTTGCTGTGGGATATGAGCATATACTGATCCTTTATGTCCTTTGCGGCACGCTGGGTATACTTAACTGTTAGATCCAGAGCCTTGTTTATACCCTTTGCCTTGGTAAGCACAGACACGTAACCGTCTCGGTTACAGTCACCCATAGGCTTAACACCGGCAAAGCTGCCCATGATAGCCTTACCCATGGTGATACGGCCTCTGCGGGCAACAAATATAAGGTCGTCTATAGGACCCATCTGGTGAACTCTGTGCTTGTTTTCCTCAAGCCAGGTTACCACCTCGTCAAAGCTCTTGCCCTCGTTTTTAAGCATATGGGCGTACATAACAAGCAGACCAAAGGCACCCGACATCTTGTAGCTGTCAAAGCAGTATATTTTGCAGTCGGGCAGTTCCTCTTTTACTCGGTTGGCTGCGCCCACAGCCACGTTGTAGGTAGAGCTTATCTTTGAGGATATGGACATACTCAGTATGTCGTAACCCTGCTCTGCGTATTTTTTGAAGGAAAGGTAGTATTCCTCCGGACTTGCGGGAGCGGTGCTCACCTCAAGCTTTTTATTTGACAAAGCCTTGTAGAATTCCTCTCGGCTGATATTTGACCAATCAAGAGTGGTCTCAAAATCTCTGTCATCGCTGAAATGAACGTGACCCTTGATATAGTCCTCAACTCCAAAAAATTCTCTTATTTCGGCAGAAAGGTCGCAGGTGACGTCTGCCAAAATTATATATTTGTTCATAGCCGAACTCCTTGAAATGTTTAATTAGTATATTATAACATAATATGAACGAAATTTCAACATTTTTTGACAACAATGGCATGGAAGCAAAAGGAAATAAAACAAAAAGCCGTCCGTAAAGGACAGCTTGTTTAAAAAGGTGAGAGGTATCGGCTTATGAACCGATATCAGCGGGAACAGATAGCAGCTTCAAAATAAGTGTAGTCTACCGGAACAGCAGCGAGCTTGTCGATAAAAAACTGATTGATCATATATAGTATATTGCTTCTGTTGTGGATATACTTTACCCTGCTTACCTTCAGATATGTTCTGTTACCAAAAAGGTAGAATGAGAGCTGAAACTCGATAGAGGTGCCCAAGTGAGAAAATATCAAGGTTGAAGATCGCGGATCAAAGCTATAGTCAAGTGTATCGGTGGTATTATGCCAAAGCAGACGGTCTATTGCCTCGGGTCTTGTGCAGTTTAAAGCAAAACAATGATGCTGCATAAGCGTATCATAGTTAATAATATTATCTGTGTTTTTTATGTCGTCCGTATGTGGCTTAAAAATCATAAACAAAGCCAACGGTATAGTCAGAATCAACAGATATATGAGCAAGATATATTCCATGGATGTCTCCCATTATCAAACAATCATACTAATTATATCACAAAGCCGACTGTATTTCAATAGTTTGTAGATTTATTGTGTTTTTATAATACATAATCTACAGAGACAATACCGACAAGTCGGCCCGTAAGTTTGAATCTTCCACAAATTACAGCAACAAAAAGGACACCAAAAGGTGTCCTTTTTGTTGTGTAAAGGCTACAAAAAAGATGTTTTTGTAAGTTTTGCGTATGAATTCGAACTCTTACATAAAATGAAATCCTTGCTGACGCAAGGATGAAATCAGCTAAAGCTGATGAAATCTTCGGCTTTGCCT
>JBGUUX010000029.1:0-9066 GCA_045133915.1 Eubacteriales bacterium
AGGTAATCCTTCTCTGCGAGAACTGCGGGAGCTGTGGGACAACCCTGAGCTGCTGCCTTCTCGAGCTCAACGATAAGAGCCTTGGTAGCAGCATCGTTTGCAGCGCCGTCGTCCTTGGTAGCCATGAACTGCTCAGCTGCTGCCTTGAACTCGTCGGAAGCCTTATCGGAAGCTGCCATATCAGCTACCTTAGCAATAAGTCTGTTACGGATGGTCTTCTGACCGAGGTGGATACCGAGACCGTGCTCAGCATTGTCCTCGAAGAGGGAGTTAGCCCATGCGGGACCCTTCTTGGTCTCACGGTTAACGGTGTAAGGTGTAGCGGGAGCGGAGCCACCCCAGATGGAGGAACAACCGGTCGCGTTGGAGATATACATTCTCTCACCGAAGAGCTGTGTGATAAGTCTTGCGTAAGAGGTCTCAGCACAGCCTGCGCAGGAGCCGGAGAACTCAAGCAGGGGCTGCTTGAACTGGCTGCCCTTGATGGTAGTGTTGATAAGCTCGGACTTTTCGGAAACGTTAGCTACGCAGTAGTCAAATGCTGCCTGCTGCTCAAGCTGTGTAGCCTGCGCAACCATCTCCAGAGCCTTCTTACCTGTGCCGTCCTTTTCACCCTTAGCGTTAACAGGACAAGCCTTAACGCAGAGTGTACAACCCATACAATCCAGAGGGCTGATAGCCATAGTGAACTTGTAGTCTGTCTTGATAACAGGCTTTTCGGTATACTTGGTAACTGCGGGAGCGTTAGCTACTTCATCCGCATTCATTGCAAAGGGTCTGATAGTAGCGTGAGGACATACGAATGCACAGCTGTTACACTGGATACAGTTCTCAGCATGCCATACGGGAACGTCAACTGCAACACCGCGCTTCTCGTAAGCGGAGGAACCCTGAGGGAATGTACCGTCAGCGTACTCAACGAACTTGGAAACGGGGAGCTTGTCGCCGCCCATCTTGTTTACGGGAAGAACAACTTCCTTTACGAAACGAACAAGCTCGGGACGGTCACCCTCAACTGTAGCTTCACAAGTGCAGTCGCAAGCATCCTTCCAGGATGCGGGAACCTCTACCTTAACAAGTGCGTCTGCACCTGCGTCGATAGCCTTATAGTTCATTTCAACAACTGCCTCACCCTTCTTAAGGTAAGACTTCTTAGCGTAAGCCTTCATATACTCGATAGCCTTGTCGATGGGAAGGATCTTAGCGAGCACGAAGAACGCAGACTGGAGAATGGTGTTGGTTCTCTTGCCCATACCGATCTCACGAGCCTTGTCTATAGCGTTAACGATATAGAACTGAACGTCGTTCTCAGCGATGTACTTCTTAGCCTTAGCGGGGAGGTTAGCCTCAACCTCTTCGGGTGTCCACTGGCAGTTAAGAAGGAATGTACCGCCGGGCTTAACATCCTGAACGATGTCGTAACCCTTAACCATATAGGAGGGGTTGTGACATGCTACGAAGTTAGCCTTGGTAATATAATAAGGAGACTTGATGGGGCTGTCACCGAAACGAAGGTGAGAAATGGTAACGCCGCCTGTCTTCTTGGAGTCATACTGGAAGTAAGCCTGAGCATACTTGTCGGTCTTGTCACCGATGATCTTGATGGAGTTCTTGTTAGCACCAACGGTACCGTCACCGCCAAGACCCCAGAACTTGCAGCTGATAGTGCCTGCGTTTGCAGTATCGGGACAGTCGTGCTCGTCAAGGGAAAGTCCTGTAACGTCGTCTACGATACCGATTGTAAAGCTGTTCTTGGGAGCATCTGCATCAAGATTTTCGTATACTGCGAAGATGCTGGAGGGAGGAGTATCCTTAGAACCGAGACCGTAACGGCCGCCAACGACCTTGATGCCGCAAACGCCCTCGGTAGCGAGAGCTGTAACAACGTCGAGGTAGAGAGGCTCGCCGAGAGAGCCGGGCTCCTTGGTTCTGTCAAGAACTGCGATCTTCTTACAGGTAGAGGGAATAGCTTCAACAAGCTTCTTTGCAACGAAAGGTCTGTAAAGTCTTACCTTGATAAGACCAACCTTTTCGCCCTTTGCCATCATATAGTCGATAACCTCTTCTGCCACGTCACAGATAGAGCCCATAGCAACGATAACCTTCTCAGCGTCAGGCGCACCGTAGTAGTTAAAGAGCTTGTAGTTTGTACCGATCTTAGCGTTGACCTTGTCCATGTACTCCTCAACGATTGCGGGGAATGCATCATAGAACTTGTTACAAGCCTCTCTGTGCTGGAAGAAGATATCGCCGTTCTCTGCGGAGCCGCGGAGTACGGGATGCTCGGGGTTGAGAGATCTCTTACGGAATGCAGCGATTGCATCCTTGTCAACCATCTCTTCAAGGTCTGCGTAATCCCAAGCCTCGATCTTCTGGATCTCGTGAGATGTACGGAAACCGTCGAAGAAGTTAAGCACGGGAACACGGCCCTTGATGGTGGAAAGATGAGCTACCGCACCAAGGTCCATAACCTCCTGAGGGTTGGAGCATGCTGTCATAGCAAAACCTGTCTGACGGCAAGCGTAAACGTCGGAGTGGTCACCGAAGATGTTGAGCGCGTGAGAAGCTACGCAACGTGCAGATACGTGGATAACACAGGGAAGAAGCTCACCTGCGATCTTGTACATATTGGGGATCATCAGAAGAAGACCCTGAGAAGCGGTAAATGTTGTGGTAAGAGCACCTGCCGCAAGTGAGCCGTGCACGGTACCTGCCGCACCTGCCTCAGACTGCATCTCCATAACCTTAACTTCATCACCGAAAATATTCTTGAGACCTGTAGCGGACCAAGAGTCGGTCAGCTCCGCCATAACGCTGGACGGAGTGATGGGGTAAATACTTGCAACCTCAGTAAAAGCGTAGCTTACGTGAGCCGCCGCAGTATTACCGTCCATGGAAATCATTTTTCTTGCCATGTTTATTGCCTCCTAATGGTATATGTTAATTTATTTAAAAACTAAACGTTACAGTTCATTATATCACCGATTTGTTCATTTGTAAATGGGTAATTGTATACAAATTTGTCAAAAACCGTTCAATCTCTACACGTTTTCATTAAAATTTATTAACATAATTCTGTTATAATGATCCTGTAATTAAAATTCAGGAGTTTTTATGGATATCATATCAAACAACCCTTCCTTTAAGCGTAAGGTCTTATTAATATGGTCAGCTTTGCTGTTGGCGTTACACGTCATATTTACACTTCTTTCGGTATATGATTCATATATCAGCGGAGATATAATGAAAAAGGGCATAGATGCTTTTCTGTCGGTAATACTTCCCATAGTTGCTCTGCTGCTCGTCTATATCCGATTCGGCGTGTTGGTGTCTGCTTATCACAGCTACGCAGAAGCAACGCTTCCCTTCACGCTTACAGCCATAGCTTCCCTTGTGCTCACAAGAGTAAGCGATATCATCATTTATAAAACCGCATATACCTCTTTGCCTGCCGGCACGGGAGCATATCTTTTCAGCGTTTTATCTTCCTTTATGATAGATCTGGCAGTTCTGCTGTTGCTCCTTCTCTTCTCCAGAAGCAAAAAAGAAAGACAGAGAAAAGCCGTTGTGCTTATGCTCATAGCCTGCGCATTTCCCTTTTTTATATCCATGTTTGACGAGATCTCATTCCTTTGGGTGTTCTGGATGGAAGACCTGAACGGAGAGGTGATCTTTACCCCCTCTATGGCATATCCCTTTATCAATATTGTGATAACTGCAATAGCAGGATTTTTCGTAATGTTCTTTACACATAAAATACTCAAAACCATATCTAAGCGAGGACACAATTGATAAACAGACTTAAACGAATACGTATTTCAAATCTACTGATGCTGACCGTTGCCGGAATTATAAACGCCTTCGGCATCACCATTTTTCTAACCCCCGTTAAGTTATACGACAGCGGAATATCCGGAACGTCCATGCTGCTTGAGCAGATAACTCCGGAGCACCTTACCCTTTCTCTGTTTCTGCTTATACTGAACATCCCCTTGTTTCTGTTCGGTCTTAAAAAGCAGGGAAAGCTTTTCACCCTTTACGCCATATATACCGTTACGGTGTATTCGGTTGCGGCTTGGCTCATAACCGACGTTCTGCCCATAGACGTCAGCATAGCCTCTCCCCTTGCAGGAACAGATCTCCTGCTCTGCGCCCTGTTCGGCGGTGTGATATCCGGCGTAGGAAGCGGCCTTGCCATAAGATACGGCGGAGCAATGGACGGTATCGAGGTAATGGCGGTTATATTTGCAAAGAGACTGGGCATCACCGTAGGTACCTTTGTAATGGCGTATAACATACTTTTGTATATCATATGCGGTTTTGTACTTAAAAGCTGGATACTTCCCCTCTACTCTATCGTAACTTACGCAGCGGCACTGAAAACGGTGGACTTTATCGTAGAGGGTATCGACAGAGCAAAGTGCGCCATCATCATCACCGAAAAACCCGAAAAGATCTGCAAAAAGCTGGCAGAGGTATTTGGCAGCGGCACAACCCGTCTTGAAGCCAAGGGCGGTTACTCTAACCGTGACAAGTCGATGATATACTTTATCGTAAACAGATATCAGGTCATCCGCCTGCGAAACCTCATTCATGACATTGACCCCTATGCCTATATAACCATAAGCGAGGTCGCAGACGTATTCTCAAGCAATCATAAAAGCAATTAATTAAAGCCTTCACTTTTCGGTGAAGGCTTTAACTTATTTAATTAACAGATATACAAAATATACCGCATAGGCTATCAGCATTATAGCTCCGTCAACACGGTTAAGTTTTCGTTTACGGAACACACAGAGCCAAAGGAGAACCCCTGCCGCAGCTGCTACGATACAGTCAACAAGAAAACTTGCTTCAAAGGGAACGGGGAGAATAAGTCCGGTAACACCTATTATCAAAAGAATATTGAAAATATTGCTTCCCACGATGTTTCCGATAGCGATATCCGCTTTACCCTTACGTGCCGCAACGACCGAGGTAAAGAGCTCAGGTAGGGACGTGCCCAGCGCCACCACGGTAAGTCCGATAAACTTTTCGCTCATACCGAATATCTCCGCAAGCTTGGTTGCGGCATCTACCGTTACGTCACTGCCTACGATGATCAAAGCCAAGCCTACAACACCCATAAGGATAAGCAACCATACCGCTCTGCCTGAGGAACCTACCGCCTCCGCCTGCATCTCTCCGCGCTTGACCATAACGAACATATAGAAGAGATATATAGCGAAGCAGAGTAAAAGGATAACTGCCTCCCATAGAAGGACGCGGCCTCCCGTCATGCCGAACAGAGCAAGCAACGCAGTAGAGATAAGCATAATAGGTATCTCATAACGCACGGTAGTCTTTGCAACGGCGATAGACGTAATGACCGAGGAAAGTCCAAGAATTATAAGTATGTTTAATATATTGCTTCCTACAACGTTTCCGATGGAAATATCGGCATTTCCGCCGAGAGCAGCCGTAATGCTTACAGCCGCCTCAGGAGCGCTTGTTCCCATGGCAACGATAGTAAGACCTATGACCAACTGGGGAATACGAAGTTTGTCTGCAATGCCCGAGGCACCCTCTACGAACCAGTCGGCACCCTTGACAAGCAAAACAAAGCCAAGCACTAACAAAAGAAACTGAACGACAACACTCATGACGGTTACTCCTGAGATCCTACAGGGTCAACGATACTGTAACCTACGTTTACAAGATGGTCGGCAACTCTCTCAAGTCCCAAAATAGCGGAGGAATAGTAGGGACTTGCTTCAAGGGTACAGCTACCCTCTGCAAGACGGGCAAAGTGACTTGCGGTAAGTGCGATCTTTGCATCATCCGCCTGCTCCTCAAGCTCGGAAAGCTCGGAGAGAACGTCGGAATTAAGGTTTTCAAAAGCGTCCTTTGCAATAGCGGTCATACGGCTGATGAGGTTGTTCATGCTGTGGATCTCGCCCTTTGCAACGTCAGAGAAACAAAGCTCCTTTTCCTTCATCTCCGCGCCTATCTCGTGGAAGTTTTCCGCATGGTCGCCTATACGCTCAAGGTCGTTTAATACGTGGAAGTATCCGCCTATGATCTTTTCGTCACTGGGCTCAACGTAAGCGGAAAGCTTGATAAGATAGTCGGTGAGAGCAGAGTTGATAAAGTCTATCTCCGCCTCGTTATTAGCGACCTTTTCGGTGTTTTTGGGTTCAGAGTTTTCCATAGAGTAGAAAGAATATCCGATATTCCCCTCAACCAATGAGAACATACGGTCTATCTCCTTCTTTACCTGCATAAGAGCAACGGCAGGGGTGGAGAGAAGTCGCTCATCCACAAAGTGGAGAACAAAACTCTTTTCCTCGCTGACCTTTGTATCCTTGATGACCTTCTGAGAATAAGCCACAAGCTGCTTAACGAAGGGCAGAAGCACGAGGGTGGTGGTAACGTTGAATATAACGTGGAACACCGACACTCTCATCTGGAGAGACATAGGATCGTTATCATTGGGAAACAAGGATACGAGCATATTTACAAACGCATCCTTGAATATCCACACGATAACGGTAAAGATGACCGTACCGATAACGTTAAAGGTAAAGTGTATAAGGGCAACACGCTTGGAGTTAGCGTTGGCACCGGCACACGCAAGGAGCGCGGTAACGCAGGTACCGATGTTGGCACCAAGCACTATAAAGAGAGCAAGGTCAAGAGGAAGAACACCTGTACCAACCATGGTGATAACTACACCGGTAGCAGCCGAGGAGCTCTGGATAAGTGCAGTAAATACAATACCTATAACTATCATAAGTATGGGAGAGTTTACTACGGCAAAAATACTCTCGAACATATCCATAACAAGCTCGTTACGGAACGCCTGGTCACTGCTCATGATATCAAGACCCACGAAGATAAGTCCAAGACCCGACATAAGAGTTCCTGCCAGTTTGATCTTATCCTTTTTTGCAAAGCCCATCATAACGCCCGCAAAAGCAAAGAGATACATTATCATATTGAATATATCATTTTTGAGAGCAACAAGCACACCTGTGATGGTAGTACCGATATTTGCACCCATGATAATAGGCGTTGCCTGCATAAGGGTCATAACGCCTGCGTTAACAAGACCGATGACCATGACCGAGGTAGCGGAAGAGCTCTGTATAATAGCCGTTACACCCGCACCGATACCGACACCCGAAAAACGGTTGTTGCTGATCTTGCCTAAAAGATTTTTCATTCCGTTGCCTGCAGAGCGCTCAAGAGCATCACCGAGGAAATTCATACCTACGATGAAGATACCTACACCTGCAAGAAGCCATATAAGGCTTTGGATGAGTTGAAAAAGTTCAGCTCCTGTAAACATAATACCACTTTCTCCTTTTTGTTAGTATATGTATTTTTGTATATAAAAAGAGACCTATACGCAGAAAAAAGCGTATAAGTCTCGTTCTTTACGAATACACCGAGGGAATCTGTGCTGTCTTGCTTTTAATTCCCTGTACTGACGATGCATTCCGTGTCACCACGGAACTACTCCCCTATATCGGTGATATTATAACAAACGCTTGTTGATTTGTCAAGATATTATTCTTCGCCGTTTTCGATATCGTCAAGACCTATAAGGAGGTCAGTATTACCGCCCATAACGGAAGGAAGCTTACCGTCCCACTTGTTCCACTTTATGTACTCAATATAATCGGGAGACGCGGAGAGAGCCTCCTGTACAAGCTTAATGCTTTCAGCCTCTGCCTGTGCCTGAGTGATCTTCTGCTTTGCCTCTACCTCGATACGGGCAAGGTCCTG
Source organism: Eubacteriales bacterium (assembly GCA_045133915.1). Lineage (GTDB taxonomy): Bacteria > Bacillota > Clostridia > Oscillospirales > CAG-272 > RGIG7300. Next base: position 7,771 of record JBGUUX010000029.1, read on the forward strand.
TTCAGCCTTGAGAGCCTGCTGCTGTGCTGTCTGCTTTGCTTCAACTGCGGCGTTGAACTCCTCAGAGAAATCAAAGTTTACGATATTGAACATCTCAACTGTTATACCGTAGCTGCCTATCTTCTCGGCAAGAGCTTCCTTGATCTGGTCGCCTACGGTCTGACGCTTGGTGATAAGCTCCTCTGCGGTAAACTGTGCGCTTACAGCTTTGATGCTCTCCTGGATCGCGGGAACGATGATAACGTTACCGTAATCCATACCTACGTCCTGATAAAGCTTAGCGGAGGAAGGATCGTCAACGTGATAGTTTACCGCAACCACGTAGGAAAGTATCTGCAGGTCCTTGGAGGATGCGGTACCGTCTGTTTCGGTCTTCTGGGTACGGTTGTTCATCTGTACTACCGTCTGTACAAAGGGGATCTTGAAGTTAAGACCCTCGCTCATCATCTTTTCCTCAACTGCGCCGAAGGTGAGTACTACGCCTGTATGACCTGCCTTGACTACGGTAAAGCAGGTACCTGCAAGGATAGCTGCGAGGACCAGGATCACTGCGATGATGATAATGTTTTTTGCTGTTTTGTTCATTTCTTTTTCTCCTTAAATAAATAATTATTTTTCAAGCTTGAACATACCCGGGGGTAGCTATCAAAAAAACTCATACACCTAAGTGTATGAGTCTTGTTACTTAATGGACACACCGAGGAGCTCTGTGCTGTACTGCTTTTCGCTCCCGTTTTGACGATGCGGCCCGTATATAATACGGAACTACTCCCTCATATTGGTATCAATATATCATATATTTTTGATTTTGTCAAGAGGGGAAATCAGAGAGTTAGAAACTCTCTGTAATGCAGAATTCAGAATGCAGAGTGCAGAATTAAGGTCAAAAAGACTGCTTTGGATAAAGCAGTCTTTTTGGCATTTTTATTTAATTACAGGTACATCTCCAACTATAGTCTTCGCTCTGTCTAAATCATAGAAAAGTTCTTTATCTATAATTTCGTCATATACTTCCTGTACCCATTTCACATCTGCATAAGGATAAAATATGTTTTCCTTTATTTCACCTTCAAGCAAACAATCCTCGTCCAAAAGCCAAGCTTTCATTATGCTCCTTTCCGACCAATGAAGATTTTCGACCTTAAAGGGAGAAAATCCTCGATGATTCTGCATTCTGCACTCTGCATTCTGCATTCAAAAAAACAGTTGCCGAATGCGTCGTACACTTAAGGACAGTTTCCTAAAGGTACGAGCATTGCGGGCAAGAGAATTGAGAGAAGTTTGGCTTCTCTCTTT
>JBGUUX010000030.1:0-5657 GCA_045133915.1 Eubacteriales bacterium
ACATTTGCAGTTTCCGGTTTCGGTAACGTTGCTTGGGGTACCGTTAAGAAGATCAACGAGCTCGGCGGTAAGGTAGTTACTATCTCCGGTCCTGACGGTTATATCTACGATCCCGACGGTGTTGCAACCGAGGAGAAGATCAACTTTATGCTTGAGATGCGTGCTTCCTGCCGTAACAGAGTTCAGGATTACGCTGACAAGTTCGGTGTTGAGTTCTTCGCAGGTCAGAAGCCTTGGGGTACTAAGGTTGACATCATTATGCCTTGTGCTACTCAGAACGAGGTTGGCATCGAGGATGCTAAGAAGATCGTTGCTAACGGTATCAAGTACTACGTTGAAGTTTCTAACATGCCTACCACTAACGATGCTATCTCTTACCTCAAGGAGAACAACGTAATCGTTGCTCCCTCCAAGGCAGTTAACGCAGGTGGTGTTGCTGTTTCCGGTCTCGAGATGAGCCAGAACTCTATGAGATATAGCTGGACTGCAGAAGAAGTTGATGCTAAGCTTCACCAGATCATGTCCGATATCTTTGCTACATCCGTTAAGGCTGCTAACAAGTACGGTCTCGGTGACGACCTCGTTGCGGGTGCAAATATTGCAGGCTTCGAGAAGGTTGCAGACGCAATGCTTGCTCAGGGTATCGCATATTAATTGAATACATAAACACAACAACCTCCGATTATCGGAAGTTGTTTTTTTTGATATTCTATTGAAAATATGAATTTTCTGTGATACAATCATTATATAATAAGATCCCGAAAGGAGATAAACATGAACACTAAAAAATTATTTGCATTAGCACTTGCGGTTGTAATGCTTGTTTCTATGGCGTTACAAACATATGCTTTAACAGCCGACACAGACGTAAGCGCTAACTGGAATGCCATGGCCGCAAAATATTCCAAGGGAACATGGAAAATAATCGCACCTAAGGCAAACGGTAACAAAATTAAAACAGACGGTTTTACTTTCAACAAATCCGACAACGGCGGTATCAAAGTTGTGACACCCGACTATAAAACCTTTGCAGGTACATACGGTGTTTCCGCTGTTACAAGCAATGCAAAAACACCCCTTGACGGTCTTTCGGTTGTTATAACTCCCAACGAGTATGATTCTATGCTCGACTCACTGAAGTCAGGAAATATAATCGGTATGCTTTGGACCGAGGAAAAGATAAGCGAAATAGCAACGTTCAACGAAACTTCGGCGTCATATGACAAGGGACTTTATACCGCAGTTCAGGCTTATGACACAGGACTTCGACACCTCATTCCTTTTGATAACACCGCAACACCCCTCACACCTTCGACAGACGCTTCGGCTACCCCCATCGGTCAGGCTCTGTATGTTTCACTAACTTGTAACGTAGCACAGGACGGATATACACCTATCGCGACCTCTGTCAGAATAGTATACTACGACGGTTACTATATCAACGACGACGGTAATCCCGGTTACAGATGGATATTTACCGCAAGAAACCATCCCGATACACTTAACTCCGACTCCACACGTCTCTCTCAGCCTTTCGAATCGGTTGACCTATCCAAGGGTCTTGCTATAAACGTAAGAGCTGACGAGGAGCTTGGCTTTATCGTAAATGTCAACGGCTACGATTATTGCAGAGGCGAAGATGTCGGCTATTTCCCTGACGCTAAGCAGGACTGGTACGGCTACAGAACAAAAGATCTGAGCGATGACAAGATAGAAGAAAGCGATCCCCTCTATCTCAGCACAATGACCTACGCTAAGGCTGATATTGACCTTTCCGGTCTTAAAACCGCAGGTAACGGCTACGTTACCGTAGGTGCTGTTTCCAACAATGACCAGAATCTTGAAGGACACGGTTGTAATTATACAGTTGATACAATCAACGGTGTACCTGCAGCAACCTGGAACGGAGAAACCGTATCCGAGCATACCTGTGATTATATGTTTGTGGAAACCGTAGCACCTAACTGTACAAGAAACGGCTACGATTATTACAGATGCTCTGTATGTGGCAAAAATATGACCACCAATTCCACTAACAAGCTCGAGCATATTCCCGGTGAGATGAAAAAGTTTGAGGAAGCTGTTTGCGACAACTACGGTACAATGGCTGCACACTGTACTATCTGTAAGCGAATAGTTGATTCTTACGCTATTCCCAAACCCGAACACACATTCACAGATGAAGTAACCGTTATCACCGAGGCAACGTGCGGTACAGACGGACTTGTAAGAAAACATTGCTCCACTTGTGGAAAAGATTATGAAATAGTTGTTCCTGCCGATCCCAGCACTCATATTCTCGTAGGCACAAAGCCTGTTATAGAAAGCGTAGACGGCGCAACCGACTGGTTCGGCAGAGTTGTTGGAACATGTACCGGATGCGGCAGCAATATTGACGAGACTATGGATATGTACGGTATCGTAGAACACTTTACCGACGTTAAAGAGAACAGCTGGTTCATGAGTGAGGTTGCATACTGTGTTAACCAGGGTTACGTATCAGGTATGACCGAAACTACCTTTGCGCCCAATAATAACCTTACCAGAGCACAGTTCCTTACCCTCCTTGCAAAGCTGGACGGCGTTGATCTTACCAAATACGATACCACCGACTCCGGTTTTGCAGATGTTAAGACAGATCATTGGTTCAACGAAGTTGTATGTTGGGCGGTAGAAAACCAATTTACAAGCGGTCTCACCGCGACCACATTCGGTCCCAATGCCAACATTACACGTTCTCAGCTTGCAAGATTCTTCTATGTATATACAGAAAAGAAAGGCTATGACGTCTCCAAGTCAGCAGACCTCAGCATATTCCCTGATGCAGACAAGGTTCAGAGCTGGGCAGAGACCCCTGTTAAGTGGGCTGTAGCTGAGGGACTTATTGCCGGTATGAACGGAAATCTTGCTCCCAACGGAAACGCTACAAGAGCTCAGGCGGCTCGCATCATAATGATGTATGCAAACATAGACTTCCCTGTGGCAGACATCGAACCCGAAATACCTGTAGCATAATCAACAAACAACCGCTCAAAAGAGCGGTTGTTTTTTTCGATAAAGATATTGTACATTTTGAAATAATATGCTATAATAGATAAAATTATCAAACGGAGGTAAAAATATGAGCAATAATCCCTACAGTGAAGTAACTCCGAAATTATTTGAGTTAGCAGAGGAATGTGCGCGCAATAATCATATAGATAAAGATCTTTATGCCAAGCATAAGGTAAACCTGGGTCTCCGCGACGTAAACGGTCAGGGTATTCTTACAGGTCTTACCGAGATTTCCGATATTATATCCTTTGAAGAAAAAGACGGTGAACGTATCCCCTGCGAAGGTATACTTAAGTACCGTGGATACGACATATACGAGCTCGTTGACGGTTTTATGAACGAAGACCGTTTCGGTTTTGAGGAGATAGCATACCTTCTTCTTTTAGGTAAGCTTCCCGACAACAAGGAACTGGCGGAATTTACCGATCTTCTTGCATCCTACCGTAAGCTCCCCAAGAACTTTGTACGTGACGTTATCTTAAAGGCGCCCAGCCGTGAGGTAATGAACACTATGGCAAGATGCGTGCTTACCATGTACGTATACGATGATATGGCTGACAATATTACTATACCTAACGTACTGCGTCAGTCGCTTCAGCTTGTTTCACAGTTCCCTATCTGGGCTGTTTACGGATATCTGTCCTCACAGTATTATCACAACGGACAGGATCTTCATATCAATCAGCCCCGTACAGATCTTTCTACTGCCGAGAATATCCTTCATATGCTCCGTCCCGACGGAAAGTATACCGATCTTGAAGCTAAGATCCTTGACCTTGCACTTGTACTCCACGCAGAGCACGGCGGCGGTAACAACTCTACCTTTACCGCTCACGTTGTATCCTCCTCAGGTACAGATACATACTCTGCGATCGCAGCTGCTCTCGGTTCTCTCAAGGGTCCCAAGCACGGCGGCGCAAACATCAAGGTTGTTCGTATGTTTAACGACATTAAGGAAAACGTCAAGGACTGGTCAAACGAGGAAGAGATCGCATCCTACCTTACCGCTATCCTTGAAAAGAGAGCCTTTGACCGTTCGGGTCTTATCTACGGTATGGGACATGCAGTATATTCACTCTCCGACCCCCGTGCGTGTATCCTTGAGCGTTGCGTAAAGGATCTCAGCGCCGAAAAGGGTCGCGACGACGAATACGCACTTTACAAGAACGTTGCTAAGATCGGTACAAAGCTTATTTCCGAAAAGCGTAAGATCTATAAGGGTGTAAGCCCTAACGTTGACTTCTTCAGCGGATTTGTTTACAGTATGCTTAACATCCCCGCAGAGCTTCTTACTCCTATATTTGCAATCGCACGTATAGTTGGTTGGAGCGCACACCGTATCGAGGGTCTTATCAATGCGGACAAGATCATCCGTCCCGGTTATATGGGTGTCGGTGAGCCTCGTGAATACACGAAAATTGACGAGCGTCACTGATTGACAAACAGCAATTAATATGTTATATTATATAGGAGAGTGGAGACACTCTCCTATTTTGACCCATAAGGAGGTGTAGAGATGGCAAAGAAAACCGACGGTAAGATAATAGCACAGAACAAAAAAGCAAGACACGACTTTTTTGTTGACGAGACATACGAAGCCGGTATTGAGCTTTTTGGTACAGAAGTAAAGTCTCTGCGTAACGGTAACGTTAATCTTAAGGATTCCTATTGCCATATATACAAGGGCGAGCTTTACGCCTCAGGTGTACACATATCTCCTTATGAACAGGGTAATATTTTTAACCGTGATCCCTTAAGAGAAAAAAAGCTCCTTATGCATAAAAAGGAGATAAACAAGCTCTTCGGGTTGGTATCACAAAAGGGTTATACCCTTGTTCCCCTCTCTCTTTATTTCAGCGGTTCAAGAGTAAAGATGGAGGTTGGTCTCTGCAGAGGTAAAAAGCTTTATGACAAGCGCGACGATATGGCACGCCGTGATGATCAGCGCTATATTGAACGCAGTCTTAAAGAGAAATATTAATGTGATTTCGGCATAGCCGAAATCATCCACAATTCTTCACTCTTCACTTTTCACTCTTCACTGCAAGTTCGAAGAACTTGCATATATATGGGGGCGTAAAGGTTTCGACGGGGATGTTGAAGTTTTGTAAGCGGGTAGAGATGCAATACCTCTTTAAACAATTGCAATCTTTTAAAATTAAACGCTAACGATAATTTCGTAGCTCAGGCTGCTTAATTAAGCCTGCATCCAACGGTTGAGTACCACGGCTTCCCGCGGGTGTCATTTTAGTGGTGAACGTGAAGCATCAGTTTGTCTTTGTAATGCTCATGAATTAAAAGACTGGCTCTTTTGGCTTTTGTTTGTTTTGACCCAAGGAGTGAGATCTTGAAATAAACTACACCCGTAGAAAGCGAAATGAATATGTTTTCGGACAGGGGTTCGATTCCCCTCGCCTCCACCATTGCAGTATTATCCGAACCCCTTGTATTTTTAGGTACAGTATTCGGATATACAACAAAACACCAGCGCTAATTACGCTGGTGTTTTTTATATACCCCGACGTGGTCCGCATTGGCAAATGAGCCAAGAGGCGTGTCGGGGTCTGTTTTATTTTATTCGATACCAAGCTCCTTAAGGATAT
>JBGUUX010000031.1:0-21728 GCA_045133915.1 Eubacteriales bacterium
AAGATGCCCTTATCGTAGGTATACTTTACTGCATTGTAGAACCAATGGTTCGCTTTTACGTCCTTGAAGGGCATACCTGTTTCGGGGATAATGGGAGCTTCTGCAGCAGCCACACCGCTAAAGGGTATTACCGAAACGAGAGTTAATGCCACTAAAAGCATTGCGATAAATCTCTTCATAGTTTATCTCCTTACGTTTATTAATGGAATTATTTTATCATTTTTTAGCCGTTTTGTCAACTCATTCCCTAAAAAATCAATTCTATTAGCGTTGGTGTCTTTCTTTTGGAATGTGTATGCGTGTCATATCATAAACTATACTATTAGTGTGGATAATATACTAATAGGCGGTGTAAGTATGGATCTTAAAACAATAGGTAAAAATATACGCAAATACAGGGTGATGAAAAAGCTCCGTCAGGAAGACCTTGCTGAAAGGACTGATCTGAGCGTCAATTACGTGGGAGCGATAGAACGCGGCGAGAAGATACCCGCCCTTGAGACCCTGCTGACTATCATCAATGTTCTTGAAGTGTCGGCGGATATGGTGCTTTGCGACGTTCTGAATACAGGCTATATGGTCAAGAACTCTATGTTAACCGAAAAATTAGAAAAGCTTTCTCCCGAGGAGCGTTCAAGGATATACGACGTCATAGACGCAATGATACGTCATTCATAATATATAATAAAAAATCAAGATCCGCCATAGCGGATCTTTTCCTTAACGACACCGCAGGTGTCATTTCATGGCAAAGCCATTTCACGACCGAAGGTCATTTCATGAAAGCCGCAGGCTTTCATTTCACTATCAGTATAAAAGCGGCAAGTTGCCGCGAACCCCCAAAGCTCGACAAGCTCGCTTCGGGGAACCCCGGTGCCGCACCCAAAAACGCCCGTTAATTCAGTTTTACAAATCACACGAAATAGAGTAATTTCCTATACGTTAAAAAAGCTTTTGACCGAACGGTCAAAAGCCTTTTTATACTGATTAAAGCTCCCACTCACGGGTGATAAGACGTCTGTCTGCTGCCTCGGTGAAGATCCAGTCAAACTCTACGCCTGTGCCGTAGAAGTGATGATGAGCCCACTCGATGGGAGGACGGCGGAAGTTGAGCTTGGGAGGCCAAGCGTAGCCTTCCTTCCAGCAGCTGTTATACTTAACGGTATCGTTGTAGAAGTTCTGGTTCTCAACAACGTACCAAAGCTGCTTATCTCTGTCGCCCTTAACAAAGCGGTCGTTATACTCAAGACAGAGCTTAACAAATCTCCACTGGATAGAAGAACGGTGTACACGGTCAACAAGATCCTTGTCGCCTGTTTCCTTAGCCATGTTCTCAGCGTCTTCCCACCACTTCTTGCAGTCCTCGTATCTTGCCTTGTAGTCCTCGATCTTGATAACCTCAAAGGGATCGGAGAAGAGGTCACAGTGATTCTTAGAAGCTGCTTCGCTTGTGAAGTCGATCCAGTTCATAATGTTCTTCCAGCCGGGACCGTAGTATGCTTCCATGAACTCGTGCATGTGAGCATAGTACTCTTCCTCGGACATATAGGGATTCCACATAAGCTTTGCGTGGAGGTAGGAACGAAGCTCTGCGAACTCACAGTGGTTGGAAATATAGTTAGCCTCGGGATAGTAGCCCTTAACGTTGTTATCCGCAAACCATCTCATGTTCTGGTACATGATCTTGAGGTTGGGGAAGGGACAGTGGAACCAGGAGTAGTTAACGGAGTAGTCCCAAACGTAGATCTTCTGAGCCTTTTCGTTCCAGCCTTCAAGATCACGCTTGAAGTCGGAGTTCTGCCAGCAGGAATCGTCATTGAATGCGTGATTGGGACACATCTCCATGGGACAGAGCTTGATAACGATGTTATCACGGCACTTGGTCTTGGGAGGCTTACGTGTATACTGGTAAGCAAATGTCTGAAGCTTAAGCTTGGGGAACTTTTCACGCAGACCGTCGGAAAGAGCGTTCATAAAGCGGATGGTTGTACCGGCTCTGGAGCCCTCTTCCTCGTTGATCTTCTTACATCTCTCACACTGACAGTCGTTCTGGTTGTCGTTCTGGGAGATCTCAAAGAGCTCGATCCAAGGCTTCTCTTCAAGCTCTTCTTCTATCTTCTTGATAACGTGAGCAATGTTTTCGGGATCGGAAAGACAGGGCTGCTTATCCTGTACACCGTCAAAATACTTGCTCATAGAGTGGATTGCACCGCCCCAACGGAGCTCGCCGCCGTACTCGGGACCGAAGTCACGGTAGTTACCGTTGATATGAGCCTTAACTGCCCATTCCTTGGGTCTTGCGCAAACCCAGTCAAGCTCACGGTACTCAAATACGGGGGTGTAGCTTTCGTTGATCTCGCCTACCTCGATAGTCTCGGGAGCCTTACACATCTCGAGATCCTTTGTAAAGAATCTCCAGCCCATGTATCTCTCGATAAACTCGTATACACCGTACATACCGCCTCTGCGGCTGCCGCCTGCGATAAGCAGCTTTGTACCCTCGGTACGGATAACGTAGCCGTCCTCTTCAAGGGGAGTGCGGTCAAATGCAAGGCCGCCAACCTCACGGTCGCTCTTACCTACGATGATCTCGCGCTCAGCCTTAGCTGTGCCGTCAACGATATCAAGCTTTGCACCTGTGGTGAGCTCAATATATTTCTTAAGCTCCTTTGCTCCTGTCTTCTCGCTGGGAAGACTCTCTTCCATGCTGACGATAACGTACTCGGATATGTCAGCGCCAAGGAGCTTCATTGTTCTTTTGGTCATTTCCATAGTTCTTTCTCCTTACGGGGATTGTAGTTATATTTATTATACAAAAAAGACCTGCAAAAAGCAAGTGTTTTTAATAATATTGGGAATTTTCTATTTATCATTTCCTTGAATATTCAAATAACCGCATAAAACAGTAAATGCTATTGACTAAAAGTGATTTTATGTTATACTGATATTACTTTGAATTATAAAAGGAGCTGAACGGATTGACCAAATTTTTGATAGGAATCATTATAATTGCCGTTTCGATATTCATATTGACTTCCTGCGGACTGATTCCAAAGAAAAACGCACACGGCGAAGACCTGTTGAAGCTGTCTGACGGACGCTTATACGAAACGGTTTATTTGCAAAACATCAACCTTATCGAAACCTATGATGACGAAGCTACTGCGTTATCACAGATATCCGATGTACAGCGCACTGTTTATATATTAAACATGTTTGATATGGAGATCCAGAACGGCGGTCTCTGTCAGTTTTTTGTCAACTCCTCCCGTGAGCTGGCACCCTATGTAGATGAATGTCTTAAAACTGTAGGTGCAGAAGATCAGCGAGCTCTGTTTGCGGAATTTGTTAAGTCCAATCAAATCGATCTTAATAACCTTGAATCCTTCGAGATTTCCAATGTTTTAGAATTTCAGGCACAAACACAGCGATATGATTTTGATTCTTTTGACAATGATTATATAAAATTAACTCCTCTTAAGGATTATATCGTTTCTTACATCAAAGCTAATATAAACGAATTTTAAAAGGCTTTTGACCGCTTGGTCAAAAGCCTTCCTTTAATTCCGCATTCCGCATTCCGCATTCCGCATTATTCAGAATCATCATCCCACAGATCGGGGTTACCGTCAACTGTCCAGTTTTCGGGCAGGGCGAACTGATGATGCTCAAGAGTGGACATATATTCGGCATATGCAAGGTTAAGAGCCTTGAATGCCTCAAGATCGGATTCAAGTCCGCTTGCCTCATATTTTCTGTAGGCAAGACATACCTCTATATATCTCATCTGAAGAGCGGCTCTGCGGACGTTGAGTCTCTCATTATCATTGCTTGCAAGAGCCTCCGCCTTGTCCCAAAGGGATCTTAAGTAATCATAATTTTCAAGATACTGCTCATAGGTAATTACCTGATCCCAACGGTTCTGTGACCATATATGCCACTCGTTTTCCGCGGCCAGTTCGTGGGTCGCCTCGATATATTCACGGATATAGGTCCAACCGTCACCGTAAAAGCCTTTTAAGAACGTATCTACGTAATTCCAATATTCGGTCTCGGTCATATCCGTGCGCCATTGGAGCTTGGCTGTAAGATAGGTCTTAAGCTCAGGGAAGGATGCGTTGTGTGTACAGTCACCCATCACGTAGTTACCCCATACTCCGGTATCGTTATAGAGCTTAAAGTTCTCATACATCTGATGGATAATGGGGTAGGGTGTGTCAGAATAATTGCCGTTGATATAATCCCATACAAAAAGGTTGGGACAGATATCGGCATATGCTTTATAAACGTTGTAGAACTCAACGTTGCCGTTAGACTTGTTTTTACAGTCGGGGTCGGTGATAGCGTGTGCCGAGCAAGCGTTGTCGGTACAAATGCACATTACCACGTTGTCGTTAATATCCCAAGACTCGGTGTTCTTTGGAGCAACACAGGTGTACTTGTATACCATGCCTACAATATAGTAGTCGGCAAGATATTCCCAGCCCTCTTCCTTTGAGGCCTCCTGCACCGCATCCGCAACCATATCAAGGATGTTGAGGTAAGTGGAACAACGTCCGTGCTGACGGTAAAAGTCACCGCAGACACAACCGTTACGAACATCCTCGGGGGTTCTGCCGTTACAGTAATAGTCACGGTCTGACTGGCATACCCATACCATATTGTTATTCGGCTTATTCTTGATACGTGTGATAACGTTTGCCACTATGTTAGCCTGAATATCGGGACGGGTAAGACAGGGATCGTTTGTCAGATAATAGTCGTCGTGGATGCCGCTGCCGGTACCGTACTCCTCGGGAGAAATGGCAAACTCGGGAAGGGTGTGCATAAGATTAGCAAAGGTATATGCCGTGTTCTCCTGACTTCTAAGCTGGGCGGTCTGCTCGTATCTCTTGTTGTAGTTCATACGGTATTTCATTACCGAGGTCTCGGTATAGTAAAGATCGGCGGGGATCTCCACCACGTTTTTGGGCGTAATGACCTCAAGGGTAACAAGGAACTCGTATCCGAGATAGTTTTCACAGAATTCATATACCGCGTTATATGTACCTTGATATTCCTCGTTTGAAGCAAGGATAAGATAGTTACCCTGCACCGCTATAAGTAAAGTATCACCGTCAAAGCCGGCACGGTCAATGTTCACAAGACCGCCGTCCTCACGGTTGGTCTTGCCTATAAGGATCTCCTTATCGTTATTTATATCCTCTCTTGCCTCGGTATCAGCCTTGACGGGAAGATCAAGACCTGTCGCCTGCTTGATATATTTGTGAAGCTCACTTGCGGCTTCAAAAGCGGTGTAATCATCGTTCTTTGTGCCTGTAACACCGTACACGATGGTATAGTCTGAGAGGTTGTTTTCACCGATATATACCTCTCCGATAGGGTACTCGGCATTGTAGCGAAGCTCACAGTAGCTCATAAGTATCTGAGCCGCCTGAGCTCTTGTTGCGTTACCGTTGGGATTAAGGATAGGAGCACCCTTCTCTGTACCCATACCGTTGATAAGACCGGTAGTAGACATCCAGGTAATGCCTTCCTTAGCCCAGCTCTGTACCTTCGCTGCATCACCGAACTTGTCAAATGCGCTCTCTCTTACGTCGGTGAGGTCATAGTTGTCCTCCCCTGCCGCATAAAGCGCAAGGATACGTGCCATCTGGCTTCTGGTAATACTGCCGTTAGGGTTAAAGGTAGTCTCGGTCATACCTGCTACGTAGCCCTTTTCGTTTGCCCACTGTACGGCCTTTGCGTACCACTGATTTTCGGCAACGTCTGTAAACACGGTCTCACCTGTGTAGAAAGTCTGGTCAGCACCTGAAAGTCTGAACAGAACCGTTACGAACATAGCTCTGGTCATGGTTATGTTGGGGCCAAAAAGGTCGCCTGCCGCATTGTTGGCAGCGAAGATACCCTTATCATAGGTATACTTAACTGCATTGTAGAACCAATGGCTTGTCTTTACATCCTTAAAGGGCATACCTGTTTCGGGGGTAACGGAAGGCTCTGTTGCAGCCGCACCGCTAAAGGGTATTACCGAAACGAGAGTCAATGCCACTAAAATTATCGAGATAAGTCTTTTCATAAAAGCTCTCCTTTAGTCTTATGCAATCATTATATATAAAAATATTAACATTGTCAATGTGATGAATTTGTGTTATTTCATTGACATAATCACATTGCTTTGGTATAATCAAGATGAATTAAACTGTTTACTAATTAAAGGAGTTATAAAATTATGGCAAACAGAGAACTTGTAAAAAAGCTGTATGACGATATTTGGGATATGCCCCTTGTTGACCTTCATACACACCTTGACGCAGACCATCTTGCAGCAAGAGGTCTTCACGACATCCTTCTGTACCACATGGTTATTTCTGACCTCTATGCAGCAGGCTGTCCCGACGGCGAAAGACTCTCCGAGGAGCCTACCGAGGAAGAGGCTCTCTACCGTCTTGAGAGAGCTATCCCCTACGTTAAGCACATCCGCGGTACCAGCTGCTACTGGGGTGTTCGTATAATCCTTGAGGATCTTTACGGCTGGACAGAGGAGCTTAACGAGGACAACTGGAGAGAGTGTCACGAGCTCATCAAGTCTAAGGGCTGCGGCGCAGAGCGTGCTAAGGAAATCGCTAAGATGGCTAAGATCGAAAAGTCCTCCACTGAGCTTTGGAGAGCTAAGGGCCACAAGCACGACGATATGCTTATGTACTCTCTTGAGTGGGCGTTCTTCTGCCGTGACCAGTGGGGTATCAACGATGCTGCACTTCTTGAGCTTGAGCACGCTTGGAACGAAGAGATCCCCGGTCCTCCCCTGCCTATCGGTATCGATCCCGCAGTAGACTGCGCTTACGAGAAGAAGATCAAGAACATCGACGACGTTAAGGCTGCTATCCAGCACTACGTTGACCGTATCGACTACGATAAGGTATTCTCCAACGCTTCTCACTTCTCCACCACCCTTAACTACCACGACGTAACCGAAGAGGATATGATCAAGGCTCTTGCTAACCGTGAGAACGCAGGCGAGTGGGAACGTGACGTTTACGCTAACTACATCAACACAATGTTCCTTGACAAGGTTCAGGAGATCAAGAGAACTACCGGTAAGGAGATCATCATTCAGTACTCCCTCGGTGCAGAACCCCTGCCTCACGAGACCGGTTCTTACATGAGACCCGAGACCATCTTTGAGCTTGCTAAGATCATCCACAAGTACAGCGATCTTAAGTTCGAGATCCACGTTGCATCCCTCCACGCTGACCAGGCATGGTGTACCCTCTGCCGTGAGCTTCCTAACCTCAAGCTTGACGGTTTCTGGTGGCACAACTTCTTCCCCACCCATATCCGCCGCATCATCTCCGAGCGTATGGATATGCTTCCCTCCAACAATATCGTTGGTTTCTTCACCGATGCTTACTGTATGGACTGGTGCTATGCTAAGGCTAAGATGATCACAGTTCAGTACGCTGAGGTTGTAGCTCAGAAGATCGAGATGGGTCAGTTTGACTACGACACCGCTCTCGGTATCGTTCGCGAGACTCTCGACGTAGACAGAAAGTTCTTCAAGCTCGACAAATAAGCGGGGAGCCCCCGCGGGCAATAACGCACCAAGCACAGTGCGTACAAATCACACGAAATGGAGCGTTTTTGTAAACCAAAATGAACGAACGTAAATTTGACATACTCTCCGCAGGACTGATGGTATACGATATACTTGTCGGTCCTGTGGACGAAAGTGTATTCAGTGTAGATACCCTGCACCTTGACTCTGTCAACTATAAGACCGGCGGCGATGCTCTTAACGTAGCCCTTGATGCGGCAAAGTTAGGCGTAAGCGTTTGCATGGGTGGTGTTGTGGGTAACGATATGCCCGGCAGATTCTTAAAGGAAGAGGCTGAGCGTGCGGGAGTTGACACCTCGGGTGTTGTAACTTCCGAAACCAACATGAGCTCTGTCAGCGTTGTCCTCTGCGGCGACGACGGCAAGCGTAACTTTGCTTACTACGGCAAGGCAAACAACGAGTTTGACGGCAAGGGTATCTCTGACGAGCTTCTTGCTGACTCCAAGCTCTTATACATAGGCAGTATGATGAGCCTCCGCGGTATGGAGGGCGAGCCCCTCTTTGATCTCTTTAAGCGTGCAAAGGCGCAGGGATGTCTGACCGCAATGGACACCACCTGGCCCAAGGACGGAGTATGGATGCCTAAGCTTGAAAAGGCTCTGCCCTACACCGACATCTTTGTCCCCAGTATGTATGAGGCAAAGGAGCTCTGCGGTACAGACAAGCCCGAGGAGATCGTAAAGTTCCTCCACGACAAGGGCGTTAAGATCGCAGGCGTTAAGCTGGGTAAGGACGGCGTATTTATAGAAGACTTCTATCTCAAGGCGTTTGACTGTGACAAGGTGGTTGACACCACAGGCGCAGGCGATGCGTTCTTAGGCGGTTTCCTCACAGGTATCGTACAGGGCAGAAGCCTCTATGATGCAGCGCTGCTTGGCTCTGCCGTATCAAACATCTGTATCCGTGAGATAGGTGCGGTTGCATCCGACCTCTCTATGGAAAATGCAGAAAAGACAATAGAAATGTTCAAGAACGGAACATTAAAATAATTTAGGAGAAAACCATGATCAATATCGGTAACAGAAGAGAGTTATTTGTTGATAACTTTCTTATCGACGAAGAAAAGACTACCGCTTCTGCCGTAGTTCATAAGCCTGTTAAGCGCGACGTTGCTTTTGTTCACGATGCACAGTGGGAAACTCTCGGTGCTGCATATCACAACATCGTTGTTACCCCCGAGGGCAAGAGATACATGTACTACAAGTCCATGCATCAGGACGTTAAGCCTGACGGCTGCGACGGTACAATGCGCCGTATCTGCGTTATCCAGAGCGACGACGGTCTTAACTGGACACGTCCCGAGTACGTTATCACACCTATCTTCGGCAGACGTATCGATGCTCCCGTAACCAACGTAATCTCCGGTCTCTACGACTACTACGACAATATGTTCGTATTCTACGACACCAACCCCAACTGTCCCGAGGACGAGCGCTTCAAGGCGGTTTACGGTGAGTGGGGTACAGGTATGTTCGGTTACGTAAGTGCTGACGGTATCAACTTCAGATTCCATCCCGGCGAAAGCATCCATGAGATGATGCACAACTCTCTCATGATCTCCGGTAAGGATTCCGGCTGCTACTTTGACTCTCTTAACACAGTTTACTACAACCACGAGCTTGGCAAGTACGTTGCATTCGTACGCGGCTTCCACGTAGGTGACGATTACTATCCTCCGGATCCCGACGTTGACGATGCAGTTCGTGATATCCGTTACACAGTAAGTGACGACTTCTGGCACTGGAGCTATCCTCAGGTATTCAAGTATAACGATGAGTACGACTATCAGCTCTATGCTAACGCTATCGCTCCCTACTACCGTGCTCCTCACATCTACTGTGCAACTCCCACCAGATACGTTGCATGGCCCGAGTGGAACGACTCATTTGAAAAACTCCCCAACGCTGAGGAGAGACGTCACAGACACAGAGGTAAGTCTATGAACGACGCTATCTTTATGTCCTCCCGTGACGGTCAGAACTGGTTCAGATACGGTGAAGCTTTTATGACCGCAGGTCCTGAGCATCACAGCAACTGGAAGTACGGCGACTGCTATCCCTGCGTAGGCTTTACCGAAACCCCCGGTGAGATCAAGGGCACTGACCCCTACCTCTCCATGTTCTGTAAGGAGGATCACGAGGGAGAGCCTACCAAGCTCTACAGATATTCTCTCAGGCTTGACGGCTTTGTTTCCAGAACCGCTACCCTCAAGCCTCAGATGCTTGTAACCAAGCCCTTCGTTTACGACGGTAAGGAGCTTGAGATCAATTTTGCTACCTCAGCGCTTGGTTATATGAAGTTTAAGCTTCGTGCAAATGACGGAACAGAGCTTTGGTCCAAGGAAGTAATGGGCGACAAGGTTGACCGTATCGTTGGCTTTGAAAACGGCACTCCCGCAGACCTTGCAGGCAAGGAAGTTGTTATGGAGATCGAAATGAGTGACGCAAGCATTTACTCATTCAAATTCAATTAATTTGAATGAGAGTGCAGAATGCAGAATTAATGAAGGCTTTTGACCGCTCGGTCAAAAGCCTTTTTTCATATATCTAATATCGTTATGCCTTTACTTTTTGCTTTTTCGTATGTCATAGCTGCTCCACCCCAAGAATGTCTGATATAGCATACGGCATAGCGTGAGTTTTCAATAAGATAATTGTTTTTTGCAACGATAGCAGATTTGAAATAGAGTTTTTCAAGCCCTTCGGGATAAATAATACCGTCAAATATCTCTTTATTGAAAATATTGAAATTCAAATAAGGAATCACAAGATAATTTTTAATTTGCGGGTAGGCTTGCTTCAATTCATATACGCATCTCGCACACAAACGGTCAAACCCGCCCTGCCCTCCGCTGATGAAATTATATATACCCATATTAATCAATTTTTCGATTTCGTTTTTGATTGCAGTTTTTGATATTTCGTTACAATCGCTATGACCTATAAAAGTAGCGGTTTTACTTTTCTCCATAATTACCCCAATATGTTATGTTATATACTATGTTATAAAACACAACATATAATTAGCCGATATGTCAAGGCATAATATTATTGAGGTGATATATTGTGGAAGACAAGCTGATAATCGCTAAAAAAGCGCTCAAAGGCGAAGACGGTTATAAAACCTTTTCAATAAGAATAAAAGATCAAACTGTAGAAAGATTAGATTCTCTTGCAGGGGATACAAACCGATCCAGAAATGAGCTTATAAATATTCTCCTTGATTATGCTTTGGATAATTGCGAAGTTAAATAAGGGCTTTTGACCGCTTGGTCAAAAGCCTTTTTATATGCTTGACTTTATTTCCGTAATAAGGTAAAATAAATATGATCATTAAAATCAAAGAGGTATTTATAAATGGCTAAGAAAACCTTAAAATGTGCACTCCTCGGCTGCGGATTTATTGCAGAGAGACATATTGATGCCTTTATGGACTGCGAGCATACACAGCTTGTGGCTATCTGCGGCAGAAACCCCGAGAGACTTCGCACCTTACAGGAAAAGTATAATATAGAAAAGACCTACACCGACTATCACAAGCTTATGGAAGAAAATCCCGAGCTTGATATGATAAGCAATGCGCTTCCCAACTCTATGCACGTAAGCGTTACCGTAGAGCTGCTGGAGGCAGGATACAACGTTCTTCTTGAAAAGCCTATGGCTATCAACGCCGAGGAGGGCAAGCTTCTTGTTGAAGCAGAGAAGAAGGCAAAGGGTAAGCTGATGATAATACAGAATCAGCGCTTTATCCCTGCGGCTCAGTATATGAGACGTATGTTCAAGGAAGGTCAGTTCGGTGAGGTATACCACATCCGTACAGGCTGGCGCAGACCCTTGGGTATGGTTCCCTCAGGCAAGGACAATATCGGAGGTGTTGTATCCGACCGTGACTGGTATAACTCTAAGGCGGCAAACGGCGGAGTACTGCGTGACCTTGGCGTTCACCTATTAGACCTTGCAATGTTTATAACAGATTTCCCCGAGATAGAGTCGGTTTCCGCTTGTTCTTACCGCAAGTTCACTATGGACGGTCCCGTTTCCGCAGAAGAAGCAAAGGATATGAGCGAGGATATGTGCACCGCGCTTCTCAAGTTCAAGAACGGTATGTCTATCAATATGGAGGTATCCTTTGGCACCATGATAAGTGAAGAAAAGCTCTTCACCAACATCTACGGCACCAAGGCAGGCGTAGAGCGTACCGAGGACAACATGAACATCATCCTCCCCGATCCCGACTACTCCTACAAGGTAGTTCCCGCAAACCTCAAGGGTGAAAAGGAGTTCCGTAACTGTATCCACGAGTTCGCCGACTGTCTTGTAAACGACAAGGAAGTACCCGTAACCGCAACTCAGGCTCTCAAGGTCATCGAGATGCTTGATATGATCTACAAAGCTTCGGAGAATTGAATATAACAGAAAAAAGACGGCTAAGCCGTCTTTTTTCTCGTTATCATATATATTATATAAGACAAAGGCAATGCTGCCGCAGCATATATCACCATATGCCAGATCCGAGATATATCCGTCACCGCATACATATAGTGGTACACGGGAATAAGATACTGAATTATCGGCATACTGCTGTTGTTAATAAAGATCGGACAGAACACCAGAGATAACACCAATACCGCAGGAAGCAGGATGGCAAAATATTCTATGCGGCGTACAAGTCCTCCCAAAAAGGAACAGAACAGGCTGCAGGTGATAATAAGCATTGTCAAAGCGCTGCTCTCGGCAAAGAATGAGGTATAATTATCAGACAGCACAAGTGACAGAGTAACAAAAACTGACGCTGTTATAAGCGCACAAAGATTATTTGCCAAAAGAACACCGAATCTGCCTTTTTTCCCGAGAAGACAAAAGCTTCCGTCTTTCTCATCGGTAAGGTAATACATGGTTGCTGCCATACCACACATAAGCATAAGGATAGCGGACAGTCCCCTCATGGGAGTAGTGAGATAATCGGGAGTGCTTTTTTTCTCGCCCTCCACTGAATATATCTCCACCAAGCTGTCATTGGTGATATACCTGTTATATGCATCTCTCAGCTCTTGCTCGGACAGCTTTGTACCGGGCAGCATTTTTTGGGTGGTAAAATCACTGTAAATACCATATGATGTCTCAGGGAAAAGGGTACAGAACACCTTTTCTCTTGCCAGTTTGAGAAATACGTTTTCCTCTCTTTGATATATTTTCACCGAATAGGCATCTCCGTTACCGTCGGATTCAAATATCCATGCCGCATCGGCATCCCCTTTTTCTGCCATAGATATGGCGGACTCAGGGTGGGAAAGTGATCTAAATCTGACTATACTGTTATCAAAGCCTGAGGCAAGTATTCTGTCAGCCGCACCGGCACCTGCCTCTCCCTCGTAGGAAACAGCAATATTCAAAAATCCCTTATCCTCCGAAGCAGAGCCCAAGATAAATGCCAATATCGGTATCAGGGCAAGGGCGATTATAAATCCCTTCTTTTTGAACAGTCTCTTCCAAAGGATAAATATCCATACAAATATTTTTTTCATACGGGAAGCCTCCTTATTTTAGCCTTTCTGACAAGGACGGATGCCAAAATAAAGGCAACCGTATAAAGAAGCAACGGAAGCAGCTCGACAAAGCCCGGATCCTGTAAAAAGATATCCGACATATAATCAAAGCAGACTCCGCAAGGAGTAAGGGAGCCTATAGCATAAACCGCATCGGGCAGACTGCCTGACGGATATACAAGTCCCGAGGTATACGCCATACCCAAAGCAACCACGAGCTGCAAAAGCACCGAGCTTATTGCATTGCCCGAAAGCTCATACAGTAAAAACTGCATGGAGGTGATAACAGCTGCACAGGGTAAAAGATATATCAACCCCCAAAATCCCGAAAAAAGATAGTCCGTTCCCTTAATAAGACCTACACCAAGGGTAAGTATGCCTGTATTTAAAAGTATCATCAAAAGAAAAGGAATATATTCGGCAGTGACCTGAGCCACACCCTTTGTACCGGTACCGTAGAGCAAACGGGGTAGTTCCATATTTCTCGTCCCAAACAAGGGAACGCACATTATCCCCCATAAAAGTAAAAGAATAAGGATAAATGCCAGAGAATAATAATCGGCAAAGCCAAGCCCTCTTCCGGTACCGATGATGTTAAGATCATAGGTATCTTCTCTTGAAAAAATGGCATCAAAATAACGGAGATTGAGCTCTTCCTCGCCCTTGCGGATAACAGAGACCTCCTTGCCGTTTTCATAAGCCAGATCCGACATAGCATATACACCCGCTCTGCTTTCGGTCACAAGAGCAGAAACTATATTTATTATCTCACGGGTAAGCAGGGGACCAAGTGCCGAAGGATTGTTTCCTTCGATATAGTCAAGCTTAGGATTCTCACCGTGTATCACACCGTTCACAAACCCGTCGGGTACCGATACGTAACCTATCAGATCCCCTTTTTTCAACGCCGCTTCTGCTTCTAAGGCAGTCATGGGCGAAAAATCAACGTAAAATCTTGAACTGTCAAATTCCTTGACCGCAGAGATACCCATGCCCAGATACGTGCCCTCTATATCCCCCGTCAAACCTACCTTAAGCCGTTTATTTTTTTCCGAGCTGCTTTCATTATCAAGCAAAGAGCTCAGCAAAAAAAGCATACATGCCGATATGATAAGTGTAAAACAGAGGAGTATGGGTAAAAGTCTGAAGCTACGTTTACTCCATATTCTCAGATATTTTAAAAATTTTGTCATATCAGATACTTAATTATTTCGTCTGCTTCTCTTTTGCCTGTATATTCGGTCAATCTTCCGTTTTTAAGGATATACAGCCTGTCGCACAAGTTCAGCTCCGCAACGTCATGGGTAGCTATAACAGCTATTCCGCCGGTTTTAACAAAACTGTTAAGGTAACGGGCTATATTTTCCTTACAAACAAGATCAAGAGCCGCAGTAGGTTCATCCAGAAACAGTATTCGGGGATCATGGGCAACGCTGCAACCGATGGACAGCCTTTTCTTCATGCCTCCCGACATTTTTGCAACCGTAGTTTTGGCAAATTCGGGAATGCCCAACATATTGAGGACACCCTCATCAAGCTCTTTTTTAAGTTCCTTTGAGCTATACCACAGACGGAGATTATCCAAACCGCTTAATTCATTTAGTAAAGGTGGGCTTTGAGGAACAAAACCCACCGTTTTACTTCTAAGCTTACTATCCTTTATCATATCTACACCATCGCAGATAAAGCTGCCCTTACCTCGGTGCAGTCCCGTAAGAACTCCAAACAGGGTAGATTTACCGCTGCCGTTTTCTCCTAAAATGCCGATAATTTCTCCGCTCTTACAGGAAAAGGATATATTCTCCAAAACTGTTTTTCTGCCAAAGGATTTACCGATATTTTTAATTTCGATATTCACGGTAGTCCTTCTTTATCATCATTGATCTTATGCAGCTGCTTCCTCAACTCCGTCTGCATAGCCGTCGTCATAGCCGTCCTTGTAGCCCTGCATATATTCGTCAGAATCGTCCTCGGCGCTGTCACCGTAGCAGGTACCGTATTCGTCTCCCCAAGCGGAGTCAAAATAACCGTCGGTATAGCCTGCATCATAGCCGTAGTCGTAGTCGGTATAATCTTCGTAATATTCGTCATCGTAGTACTCGTCGTCATAACCGCCCATAGAGCCCATCATAACGGAGCTTACTATGTCCATAAGACCGGTTTCGGTAAGCTTGGTCATAAGCGCCTCGGTGTTGATAGAAGCTGCCCAAGCCTCGGCGTCGTCTACGGTGTCGGTGTGGAGCTGAGAAGCCGAAAATTCGTGAGGCTCTGATGTCAGGGTAAGAGTTCCCAGCTGTGCGCTCGAAGCACCTACGCCTATAACGACTATGTTCTTACTACCCTCGGTCTTACCCTCAAGGGTTATCTCTGCCACAGAAGCAAGCTCGTTGCCCATAGCCTCTCCGATATAAGAGGAGGTAAGAGTCATCTTGCCTACGAAGCTGTCTGCCTCGGTATCTATGCCCTCGCAAGCTACGTTCAGCATATTCTCGCCGTCCAGATATACTGCGATATCGCCGTCGTATATATTTCTCTTATTGGTTCCGTCAACCGTAACCTTAACGCTCTCGGCACCCTCGCTCTCAAACGAAAGCTCTGCCGCGACCGCTTCCTTATTCTCAACGGAGCCGATGAACAGAACGCCGTCGTCTGCGGTAACCTCTACCGCAAGAATATCAAAGGAAGTATCCACCCAGGTCTTGAGCGTAAATACCACCTCGTCGGTAAGCTCGGATACATCGGCACTCTCAAGGCCTTCTTCTACGCTCGTTATAAAATCCTTATAGCTTTCTTCGCCGTCCTCACCTGCCAGCTCGCAGAGATTGATGAACTGCTGCTTGATATCCTTATCCTCTTTTACTGCCTCCATAACCTTGACGGCTACTTCGCCCAGCATCTTTTCGGTAAACTCGGTGGTAAGGAGGTTTGACTTAACGGTTATATCGCCGACGGTAAGGTCAGCGGCCTCCTTGGTTACTCCCTGAAGCTCCTTAAGAGCTATCTCAAGATATTTCTCAAGCAGGCTTTCAAACAGCCCTTGGTCGGGAAGCTTGCTTACGATATCCGAAACGTTGATATTGAGATCCTCGTCCATCTCTGCCATATACTCGGAAAGGTCAAGCTTAAGGGCCTTATCGTTAAGCTCGGGAACCGAAAGGGTCATGACATGATTCTTCATATCTACCACTGCGTCAGCGGTAATAAGTGCCTCGCCGTTATAGGAGAGGGCAAGGTCAACCGATGTGATATCCGTGCTTACGTTGGCATCATAAGTCAGGTTGACAGATTCTATGCCGCTTACGTCAATACCTGCTGCAGAGATCAGAGACTTGGCAGAATCACCCAGAGCAACGGTAAGCTCACCCTTACCGGAAAGCTGCTCTTCGTCGGTCTTATCTATAGCATCACCATAGCTGTCTGCCGTCTTCTCTGCAAGCTTCTTATAGGTATAAAGCTGCTGTGCCTCGGGAGAAGAAAATCTCACGAATACGTCGGACAGCTGATTCTTAAACAGCATAAACGCTGCTGCCAAAATAACTGCCAGAGCAACTACCGCTATAATAATACCTACGAGAATACCCTTGCCCTTCTTCTTGGGAGGCTCGGTCACAGGCTCCTGATACGCAGGCATGGGTTCCTGATATTCGGTAACAGGCTCCTCCTGATACACGGGAGCGGGTTCTTGATACACAGGCGCAGGCTCCTGATATACAGCAGCGTCCTGCTCTGTCGAAACTCTTTTTCCGCAATTTTCGCAAAATACAGCGTCATCCTTCAGCTCTTGGCCACAATATTTACAAAACATACTATTCTCCATTCTATAATTATAGACTTTAATACATTGTATCATAAATGTGAATAAAAATCAACAAAACGGACGAAATTCGTCCGTTTTATTGAAATATTTCGTCTTTTTTAACTTTGTCCCAATTTACCTGTAAGACCTTGATAGTCTTTGACATGATGCGCTCCTGGGTCTGATAGATATAACCCTCTTCGATCATTTTGCGAAGTGCGTCGGCAACCTTTTCCTTGTCCGCATCGTTATACTTTGAAACAGCCTCAACAGTAGGCCAGAATGCGGGGCGCTGTTTTTTCTTTTTGCCTTTCTGGGCGTTCTGCAGGTTGCGGAGGTTACGGAGTATCATCCTGTAATATTCAAGATTCTCCGCCTTCGTGTTGGGAAGCTCAATGACCCATGAAGCCGAGTTTTTAAGCTGATTGCTTATAGCATCCTTGACACCGTAGATACCTACGTTCTTTTCCATTTTGATATTAAGGAAGCTTACCACCGATGAAAAATGTCCGTCGCCCGAGAAAATAATAAAGGTGTCGATGTCGTGGGCGGTCATAGCGCGCTGGTAGATATGATCCAGCATGATAAAATCGGTGTAGTCCTTTTTGTGATGATTGGATGCGTTCTGTGTTTCGATAACAAAGTTTGTCACCTCGCGGATACGGGGTATCTCAGATCGAAGCGACTGATTTGAAAAATCTCCGAAAAAGCAAACCTCACAGACGTTATACTTTTTTGACATATCGGCATACCAGCCCTTGATATCCGGCTTGCGGTCATGCATCTTGGTCATGGAGATGTACCAATGCTCATAATCAACAAAAACTACTGCCTTTGGCTTGATACTAACAGGGGTCATCTTTTTAAAGAGTCCGCTGAACAGTCCTATTTTTCTTTCCTCCTTTCTTAAAATACTTTTATAATTATACTATATTGTACAGATAAAATCAATATGTATTCACGTTTTGCCATAGGCAAAACATATACGTCGGCAGTGGGAAAATTCCTCTGCCGTATTTATTTTACTTCGATTTTACATTGGTTTGATTACGGATTTTACTGCCAAAACTTAAAATATAGGCGTACTCAAGAGAAAAGTGCAAAAACTAAATGTCAAAGGAGATTTTAAAATGAAAAAGATTATTAGTTTACTAACAGTAGCAATGCTCATCGCATGTGTATTTACCGGATGCGGCGGTAACAAGGAAGCAGTTGCAACAGACGGCTCTACCTCTATGAATAAAGTTATCGGTGCTTTGGGCGAAGCCTTTGAAGGGGACACCGGTATTACCGTAACCTATAACGCTACCGGCTCCGGAGCAGGCATTCAGGCAGTAGAAGAAGGCAGATGCGACATCGGTCTTGCAAGCCGCAACCTCAAGGACGAAGAAAAGGCAAAGGGTCTTGAAGGTACGATCTTAGCCTATGACGGTATTGCAATTATCGTAAATCCTATTAACCCCGTAAATGACCTTGACGTAGAAACCATTGCAAAGATCTACACCGGTGAAATCAAGAACTGGAAAGAAGTCGGTGGCGACGATAGCGAGATCGTGCTCATCGGTCGTGAAGCAGGCAGCGGTACAAGAGACGGCTTTGAATCTATTACCGATACCGAGGATAAGTGCAAGTACCGTCAGGAGCTGACCTCTACCGGTGACGTTATTACCACCGTAGCAAGTAATCCCGATGCAATCGGCTATGCTTCTCTCGCTTCTGTAAAGGACACAGTAAAGGCCCTCACCGTTGACGGTGTTACACCGAGCGAAGCAACTATCAAAGACGGCAGTTATGTGGTACAGCGTCCCTTCGTTCTCGTAACGGTGAAGGATGCCTCTCTCTCCGAGAGTGCCGAGAGATTCTTTAACTACATTACTTCCGAAGCAGCGAATGAAATCATCAGCAGTGCAGGTGTAGTTCCTGCAAACTAAGGATTATAAGCGACGGTACGCATGTGCCGCCGCTTTTTCCCATTGAGGTCTAATATGAAGAAAAACAAATTATTTGAGAATATCGTACACGGCATATTCCTCATACTCGGTCTGATAACCGTGGGCTGTGTTCTGCTTATCACGGTATATCTGATCATATCGGGTATTCCCGCCATCAAGGAGATCGGACTTTTTAACTTCCTTTTCGGCAAAGAGTGGGCATCTACCGCAGCCGATGCGAAATACGGCATACTGCCCTTTATACTGACAAGCGTGTACGGTACGGCAGGCGCGATCCTTGTCGGTGTACCCATCGGATTTTTTACCGCAGTTTATCTTTCAAAGGTTGCAAATAAAAAGGTCAGAGCCGCAATCGAAGCCGCAGTCAATCTGCTTGCAGGTATCCCCTCGGTCGTGTACGGCCTTGTAGGTATGTTGGTACTTGTACCTGCGATCCGTGAGATCTTTAACGTACCTGACGGTGCAAGCCTGCTTGCCGCCATTATCGTACTTGCAGTTATGATACTGCCGAACATCATAAAGGTGTCTATTACGGCGTTGGATGCCGTGCCGAAAGAATATGAGGATGCATCCCTGGCTCTGGGTGCAACACCTACAGAGACCTTTTTCAAGGTGTCGGTGCCTGCCGCAAAAAGCGGTATTGCCGCCGCAGTTGTGCTTGGTGTCGGCCGTGCTATCGGCGAAGCAATGGCGGTAATGATGGTTGCGGGTAACGTGGCAAATATGCCTTCGCTCTTTCAAAGTGTCCGTTTCCTTACCACAGCCGTTGCAAGTGAAATGGCGTATTCAAGTCCAGGCAGCTTACAGAGAAACGCTTTATTTTCTATTGCCCTTGTGCTGTTCCTGTTTATTATGCTGATTAACGCTACGCTCAATTTCTTCCTGAAGCGTGATAAGGAGAAATAAGATGAATAAGAAAAGAAAACTTTATATCAGTTTGATGCGTGGCGCAATGATACTTTGCACCGCACTCACAGCAGCTCTGGTGCTGTTCCTTATGGGATATGTGCTTATAAACGGTATCCCGAATATCACATGGGAACTGCTCTCCACCAAGCCGAGCTACTTAACCGAAAGGATCGGTATTTTGCCCGATATTCTGAACACGGTTTATATCGTACTTGCAACGCTTGTGATAGTACTGCCTCTCGGTGTAGGTGCGGCAATATACCTGACCGAATACGCCAAGAACAAAAAGCTCGTTGCTATGATCGAATACGCTGCCGAAACACTTTCGGGTATTCCGTCTATTATATACGGTCTTGTGGGTATGCTCCTCTTTTCCAACAACTTTGGAACAAGTCTGCTTGCAGGTGCGCTGACACTTGTTATTATGAATCTTCCTACCGTAATGCGTACTACTCAAGAAAGCTTGAAAACCGTTCCGCAGAGCTACCGTGAGGGCGCTTTTGGATTGGGCGCGGGCAAATGGCGTGTGATACGCACCGTTGTTCTTCCCGGATGTGTGGACGGAGTTATCACGGGTTGTATCCTTTCTGTCGGTCGTATTCTTGGTGAATCGGCGGCTCTGCTCTTCACCGCAGGCTTTGCTCACGCTCTTAACGGCATTTTTACGGGATTGACTTCTCCCGGTGCAACTTTAACCGTAGCACTTTACGTATATGCCAAAGAGGAAGGCGAGTTTGGAGTTGCCTTTGCCATAGCCGCAATTTTGATGATACTGACATTACTGATAAATCTGTCTGCCACCTTAGTTGGCAAATACTTCGCTAAAAGGAGAAACGTATGAGTGAAATAATGACGGCAAAAGATCTGTGCCTGTGGTATGGAGAAAACAAAGCCTTAAAAGATATAAATATTGCCATTCCCGAAAAAAGCATCACCGCCCTTATCGGGCCTTCAGGTTGCGGTAAGTCCACCTTTCTTAAAACCCTTAACCGTATGAATGACCTTATTCCGATTGTAAAAATCACGGGCGAGGTTTGCTATAACGGACGCAACATATTCGATAAAGATGTTGACGTGAACGAGCTGCGCCGTGACGTTGGTATGGTGTTTCAGAAGCCCAACCCTTTCCCGATGAGCATTTACGATAATATTGCTTATGGTCCTCGTACACACGGTATCACAAGCAAGGTGAAGCTGGATGAGATCGTAGAACAGGCACTTCGTGATGCGGCTATCTGGGATGAGGTAAAGGACAGACTAAAAAAGAACGCTCTCGGTCTTTCGGGCGGTCAGCAACAGCGTTTGTGTATTGCCCGTGCGCTTGCAGTTGAACCTAAAGTATTACTAATGGATGAGCCCACCTCGGCGCTCGATCCTATTTCTACCTCTCGAATTGAAGAACTTGCATTGCAATTGAAAGAAAAATATACTATAATTATAGTAACTCATAATATGCAGCAAGCAGTTCGTATCTCTGATAACACCGCTTTCTTTCTTCTTGGAGAACTTGTTGAGTTTGGTGAAACAGAGAAATTGTTCTCACAGCCCGTGGATAAGCGTACCGAGGATTACATTACAGGAAGGTTTGGTTGATATTATGAGAAGCAGATTTGATGAGCAGCTCAGCCTGCTGAATAAGAAAATGATTGAGATGGGGGCATCATGCGAAAGTATTATTGCCCAGGCCACAAAGGCTCTTTTGGAAGGAAATACCGCAGCCGCACGTAAAGCAAAAGAACAAGGTCACAAAATTGACCAGATGGAACGTGAGATCGAGTCTATCTGTTTAAAGCTTCTTCTACAGCAACAGCCGGTAGCCAAAGACCTGCGTGTGATCTCCGCCGCTCTTAAAATGATCACCGATATGGAAAGAATCGGCGATCAGGCAGAGGACATTGCCGAGATCAT
>JBGUUX010000032.1:0-46435 GCA_045133915.1 Eubacteriales bacterium
CCGTTTTGGTGTAAACGATCCTATCACCCGTGAGCAGATGGTAACTCTGTTCTACAATACCGCTGCAAAGTTTGGCGCAGATACCACAGTTACAAGCACCTATAAATTTGACAAGGTATATGACGACGCAAAGATCAGAGAGTATGCTATCGAGCCTATGAAGTGGGCTATGCAGAACTCTATCATTGCAGGTACAGGTGTTGAGGGTAAGGAAATTATCGTTGATCCCTGGGGTACTGCAACCAGAGCGCAGGCTGCTCATATAATCACCATGTACCTCAAGTTTACCGAAAAGGATATGCCTGCAGTTACAGGCCTTACCATCAACGGTAATCCCATCGAGAACTATACTATCGTTTACGGCGCAGAGAACCCCTACGTATACCACGGTGAAAACCAGGGCTATGCTGCCGCAAAGAAGCTTCAGGGTTATATCGAAACCACCACAGGCTTCAGCCTTACCGTAACCGACGATAAAAACGACCCCGCAGGTCCCGAGATCCTCGTTGGTCCTACCAACCGTGAGGATAAGGGTCTTGTTAAGGTTGACCGTGACGGCGAGGGACCCGAGTCCTTTGAGATCACAGTACAGGGCAACTACGTAGTTCTTGCAGGTAAGTACGACAAGAACAACTTTGACGGTACCGAGTACGCTGTATATAACTTTGCCAAGGAGATACTTGACATCGACTTCTACTCCGACAACGTTACCGTATACAATACTATCCGCGGTCTTGACATACCTGACGGATACGTGTACAAGTACAGCCCCGGATTTGAGTACCGTTCAATGTACTGGGGTCCCCTGGGCAGAGAAGAATTCTGCGAAGGTAACACATATCAGAAGGGTTGGGGCTTTGCCCATACTATCTATCAGCTTATCGGCTTCGGTGATTCGGGAAGCGAAAACCCCTGTCTTACCGATCCTGCTAACATCGCTAAGATAGAAGAGACCTTCCTTAGCATCATCACTCCCCAGCACGACCATTTCTGGGTTGGTCAGAATGACGATGGCAAGTTCTGTACATGTGCAAACTGCAGAGCAGTCAACACCGAAGAGGGTTGCCGCGGCGGTACTATGTTCCGTCTTGTAGACAGACTGGCTAAGCTTGCAGAGGCAAACGGTTGCGGTAACGTGGAGATACATACTCTTGCTTACGACTATACCTTCAAGCCCTGCAGATCTAAGCTTGACGACAGTATCGTTGTTTACTACGCTCCCGTGCAGAGCTGTCCTCTCCATCCCTACAACCTTGACACCAAGGAGTGTAAGCTCAACACCAACATTAAGAAGGAACTTGCTCAGTGGGATTCTATCACCAGCAAGATGTACGTATGGGACTATTCTACCAACTTCAAGTACAGCCAGACACCCCTGCCTCTTACCAAGGTTCTTCGTCAGAACTTCAACTGGTTCTATGAAAACGGTATCAGAGGTGAGTTCAACAACGCTACCTCCGACGAGGTAGGTAAGCTGGCAGCTCTCAAGGCATACCTTATAGCAGAGCTTATGTGGGATCCTACCATGGATGAGGAAACATACAGAGACAAGATCGCTGATTTCCTTAACGCATACTACGGCCCCGGCGGCAGCTATATGAATCAGTACGTAGAGCTTCTTGAACGTCTTAGCGACGGTTGTTGCTCCGGTTTCTCCGGCACACCCAGCTCGGTTATCCCCAACGAGGTAGTAGTTGCCAACAACGAAAAGATCTGCGAGCTCTTTGATGCGGCAGAGGCTCTGTGCGAAAACGAAGAGCAGCGTATCCGTATCCGCAAGACAAGAATCTCCTGGACATATATGTATCTTGATGCGCTTCATATCCTTACCTATGATAAGGGTACCGACGAAGACAGAGCATACTACCAGGCTCTTGCTACCGAGCTTTACGACGAAGCAAAGAACTATAACCTCTGCTGGTCCAACTCCGGTTCCGACAGCCAGGGTATAAACTTCAATCCCGAAAAGTCTCCTATCGCTTGGTAAGCAGGGTCACGCCCCTGCACCCATTAATCGTGTGAGGTGAATCGAAATCGTTCATCATCACACGAGGATGAGGTTTGTATAATATAATATTGAAACAGTTGATCCCCTGAGGTCCAAAAACTTCAGGGGATCGTTATTTGTCCTTGACACAGGCCTATAAAAATGATAAAATAAATCGAATTATAATTTCAGAGGGATATATCATGAAATATGCAGTTATAGGATGCGGAAGAATATCCGAGCTTCATATCAAGGCGGCAATTGATTGCGGTCTTGAGTTCGTAGGTCTTTGCGACAAGATACGCGATAAGGCTCTGGGCAGAAGAACACTTCTTCCTTGTTCGGACGGTGTAAACGTCTATACCGACTTTATTGAGCTTCTTGATACCGAAAAGCCTGAGCTTGTGGCTGTTACCACAGACAGCGGCTGTCACGCCAAGGTTGCTGTTGAGTGTATCAAAAGAGGTATACATACCATAATCGAAAAGCCTATTGCGCTTACCGTTGAGGATGCCCGTGAGATAGTACGTCTTGCCGATGAGATGGGTGTATGCGTATGCTCCTGTCACCAAAACAGATTTAACAAGAGCATAGTTGCTATCCGCGAGGCGGTAGAGGACGGACGTTTCGGTCAGTTATTCCACGGTACTGCAAACATCCGTTGGCAGCGTGACAAGAGCTATTATGACCTTGATACCTGGCGCGGCACCTGGATAGGTGACGGCGGTACTCTTATGAATCAGGGTATACATAACATTGACCTTCTCCGTTGGCTTATGGGTGGCGATATCGACGAGGTTTTTGCATACACCGACAGACTTAACCATGATTATATTGAGGCAGAGGATATTGGCCTTGCCCTTGTTAAGTTCTCCAACGGCAGCTACGGTGTTATCGAGGGTACCTCCAATATGTATCCCGACGACTTTGAGGAAACACTCTGCATCTTCGGTAAATACGGAAGAGTTAAGGCAGGCGGTTCTTCGGTCAACACTATTGAAGAATGGAATTTTGCGGATGAGAGCATTCATCCCGAGGATATAAAGAAGGCAACTCACGAGGCTCCTCCCAACGTCTACGGCTTCGGTCACGGCGCCCTTTACAAGGACGTTATCGACGCTATAAACAAGGGACGCAAGCCTTATATTACAGCTGAGGACGGCATGAAGGCGGTTGAGCTTGTTCTTGCCATATACAAGTCTGCCGCAGAGGGTAAGCCTGTAAAGCTTCCTCTTGAAAAATGCGCTACTACCGATTTTATCGGCAGATTTGAAAAATGAAATACCTCTTCTTTGACTACGACGGAACACTGACACACGGTGGTGTGATATCCGAAAAGAATAAAGAATATCTTGCCCGTGCTCAGGCGGCAGGACACAAGATATTTCTCAATACAGGCAGAAGCAAAGGCAATATGCCGGATCACGTACTGCGTGATATACCCTTTGACGGTATGATATGCGGAGCGGGATATATGGAATATGAAGGCAGAATCCTCTTTGAGAAGCATATGCCCATTTCCACTCTTGAAGAGGGGCTGAAATATGCCCGCGAAAAGGGTTGCCGCGTGCTTTACGAGGGTGTAGAGAAGCTGTATTCCAACGAGCCTAATCAGTGGCTTCTTGATATAGACGAGCATCTTCCTTTTTCGGACGAACACCGTATAACCAATATGACGATAGGCAGAGCCCTTGACCCCGAGGACAGAGATCGCTTTTCCAAATGTAAGGTGGTGGAGCTTGCTACCTACTTTGAGGTAATGCCCAAAGACGTGGGCAAGGCGACCGGGCTTAAGTTTATCGAGGATAATATGGGGGTACCCCACGAAGACATCATAGTATTTGGCGACAGCGAGAATGACGTAGAAATGCTCAAGTATGCTGCGACCTCGGTCATAATGAATCACGCTCCCGATTTTCTCGACGAGTATGCAACCCTGCGTACCGAATCGGATGAAAACGGTGTAGCAGAGGGACTGGCAAAGCTGCTTGATCTGTAATTAAATTAAAGAAAACTCAAATTATATTAAGACGAGGTAGATAATTATGAATTATCCAACTATCCCCGCGGCAGAATATACCGCAAGAGTAAATGCACTCCGCTGTGAGATGGAAAAACAGGGCGTTGATATCGTGATAGGTTTTTCCAACCTTCTGGAGATCGGTATCGTCCGTTATTACTGTGGCTTTGCCCCTGTTAACGAAAGCTCTGCTATCATTATCGGACTTAACGGTAAGGTTACCGTGTGCAGCGGTCAGGCTTCATACGATTACTGTCTTGTGCAGAACAAGCTTGAGGACAGCGAGATCGCTATCCTGCCCGAGATCGGTGAGGTAAGCGGATTTGAGTATGACACCGAGGGACAGCTTGATTTCTCTGAGCTTTTTGCTCAGATCAAGGCTGCAAATCCCAACGTTAAACGTATCGGTTTTATCGGCAGACTCATCTTCCCCGCTATCATAATGGATAAGCTGAGAAGCGCGTTCCCTGACGCTGAGATAGTTGACTTTGACGACGTTCACTACGAGCAGAGAATCCGCAAGAGTGACGCCGAGATAGAAATTCTTAAGACCAACTGGAATATGGTCAGCAAAACCTTTGAGACCGTTGTTCCCAAGATCAGCGTTGGTATGACAGAACGTCATATCGAGGGTATGTTTGAGGCAGAGATGATGAGCCTTGGTGCTGAGAGCTACGTTCAGTCCTTTGCGCCCATGGTTGCAACAGGCGAAAAGAACTCTTACATCAGTATGTGCCGCAATACTCTCAGACAGATAGGCGAAAGCGAGATAATCAACCTTGCCGCAGGTGTTTCCTACGAAGGTTATAACGGTATTATCTGCAGTCCCCTTGTTCTTGGCGAGATTCCTCAGAAGATCAAGGATGCGGTTATGTGCGCTTACGATGCCCTTAACTACGCAAGCGAAAAGATGAAAGCAGGTACTCCCTGTGACGTTGTTCTTAATGCATATACCGATTATCTTACAAAGCGCGGTTATATAGATTACTGTCCTTACGGCAGTCTCCACAGCACAGGTATGCTTGAGTGTGAGGCGCCTACCTTTACCGTTGCCAACAAGCGTGTTATTGAAGAAAATATGGCGATCTGTATCGATGCTTATTTCAAGGGCATGGAATGGGGTTCCTTTAGAGTAGAGGACTGCTACCTTATCACCAAGGACGGCGCAAAGCGTATGACAACATACAATGACAGCGCTATTCCCCGCATTTTCGGAGGTAAGTAAAGATGGCGACTAAGGGTAAGAAAAACTGGGTGTTTTGTGACGGTTATCTTCCGCCCCACGGTGATGATCCCTCGTTTGAGGGACACGAGGCGCTGATGATCACAAACCTGGGCAAAAAAACAGCAAAGATCGAGCTTTCATTTATCTTTGAGGACAGAGCTCCCGAGGATAAGATCTTCTTGACCATTGAGGGTGAGCGTATGACCTGCGTTCGTCTTGACAAGCCCTTAGGCGACCGTAAGCTTATGCTTGGGGAAGCTCAGCAGTACAGCGTTTGGGTCAAGAGCAACGTTCCCGTTTGCGCATGCTTTGGCAGACTTGACGTCAGACAGGCAAATATGTCTTACTACAGTGTAGAGGGATATTCGTTTTAATAAAAAATAAAAAAGATGCATGGTTCGTGCATCTTTTATTTTTGTTTATTTATGCTTTCATATCCTGCTTGAGCTCTTCAAAGGTGTCTGTGATCTCCTTTGCGGGAGCTATTGTAACAAGGCTTATAACTACGATAAGAACAAGAGATACAATAAACGCGGGGAGAAGCTCGTAGATAGCAAACACACCGCCAAGCTTAGCGATAACAAACTTCCATACAAATACGGTTATACCGCCGCCGAGCATACCTGCGATGATACCGCCCTTGGTGGCTCTCTTCCAGAAGAGAGCGCAGAGCATTGCGGGTCCAAACACCGCACCGAAGCCTGCCCATGCAAAGGATACTACACGGAACACAGAGCTGTTGGGATCGGATGCTATGAATATAGCAATGATGGAAATAATAACAACAGAGATTCTGGCAAGGATCATAGACTTCTTGGCAGAAAGCTTGACGTTAAAGGTATCGTGGATAAGATCCTGAGAGATACTGGACGCAGCTGCAAGGAGCTGAGAGTCAGCGGTAGACATGGTGGATGCCAGAATACCCGAAAGTATGATACCTCCCGTGAATGCGGGAATAAATCCGAAGGAGCTGATGTACTTGGAGATATCAACTATTATAGTTTCAGCCGCAGAGCCGGACTGGTATGCGGGGAGAATACCCTTCTGCATAAGGGAATAACCTACGACACCGATAAGAACCGCAACACCCATAGACAGGACTACCCATACGGATGCAACACGGCGGGAGGTCTTTAATTTTTTATCATCCTCTATTGCCATAAAGCGAAGGAGGATATGAGGCATACCAAAGTATCCCAGACCCCATGCAAGGGTGGATGCAACGGGGAGTGCGCCGTAGCTGCCTGTTTCACCTGTAGCTACGTTAAAGCCCTTAAAGAGATCAAGGAAGCCGTCAAGACCCTTTACGTTATTGAACACGTTGGCAAAGCCGCCTGTAACACCCTCTGTAAAACCAAGCACCACCAGGAGAGCAATGGTCATAATAATGCTCTGTATAAAGTCGGTAGTGGATGCGGCAAGGAAGCCGCCGAGGGTACAGTATGCGATGATAACCACCGCGCTTATTACCATGGCAAGCATATAGTCCATACCAAACAGCGAGCCGAACAGCTTACCGCAAGCGGCAAATCCGGATGCAACGTAGGGTACGAAGAATACGATTATCATTATAGATGAGATAAGTGTTATTATCTTGGATTTGTCTCCAAAACGCTTTGCAAAGAAGTCGGGAAGGGTAAATGCATCGATCTTTGCGCTGTAGAGACGGAGTCTGCGGGCAACCAGAAGCCAGTTGATATACGTACCGATAGCAAGACCTATCGCAGTCCAGGATGCCTCAGCCAAGCCGCCCATCATGGCAACTGCAGGCAGACCCATAAGAAGCCATCCGCTCATATCCGATGCCTCGGCGCTCATAGCTGTTACAAAGGGACCGAGCTTACGGCCGCCAAGGTAAAAATCGCTTGTGGTTTTGTTCTTTTCGCTTACGGCAAAGCCGATGCCAAGCATCATTGCCATGTAAGCTAAAATCGTTACAAGAATGATTATTGTAGACGTAGTCATTACGTTCTCCTTTTCAGAAAAATGAATAAATTTAAAACAATTATATACTATTCGTTTACCAAAGTAAAGAGGTAAAGCAAAAAAATCTGCCGATTTAAGCAGATTTTTTTGATTTTATATGAGTTATTAAACTGAGTATCATAATTATGGGGAAAATTGCCGATACAAGTATACCGATGTTAAGGTTGTCGCCAAGAGCTGACGCTACACTTCCTACCATCATAGGACCTGCGCCGCATCCCAGATCTCCAAACAGGGCAAGGATAGCAAACATAAAGGTTCCGCCACGTACCGTTTTTGCCGCTATACTGAAGGTACCCGGCCAAAGTATTCCCACCGAAAATCCGCATATTCCGCAGCCTATAAGAGATAACCAAGGCAGGGGACAGAGGGATATAAGCAAATAGCTTCCGAGACAAAGGATACTGCTATAGAGTATAAGCTTTTCAAGGGGAATTTTAATTTTGTTACCAAAAGAACCGTGTACAGCACGGGCTGTACCCATAAGCAGAGCAAAGAGCATAGGACCGGCAAGGTCTCCGACGCTCTTGTTTACTCCCAGAGCTTTTTCCGCAAAGGCGGATGCCCATTGAGACACCGATTGCTCGCAGCAGGCGGCGCAAAACATTATTACTATTATAAGATAGAAGGTCTTGTTTTTGAAAAGTGTTCTTATAGCCCCTTTTCCATCATTGTCCCCAC
Source organism: Eubacteriales bacterium (assembly GCA_045133915.1). Classification (GTDB taxonomy): domain Bacteria; phylum Bacillota; class Clostridia; order Oscillospirales; family CAG-272; genus RGIG7300. Next base: position 7,900 of record JBGUUX010000032.1, read on the forward strand.
TCAGACTGCCAAAGGGTACAAAGCAGAAAAGAAAAAGATTGATCAAGGGAACGACCGCCCATATAAGAGCAAGTATCTTCCAGTTGTCAATGCCGATGAATAAGAAGAACAGGGTGGACAGAATAACTACGCCCATATACCCCCAACAGTAGAAGGAATGAAGAAGGCTCATTGCCCCTGCCTTATCGTCGCCGGGACACGCCTCGGTTATAGGACTTATAAGCACCTCAAGCAGCCCTCCGCCCACGGCTGTGACCGAGACCGCAACGGTAAGAGCGAGGAACTTGTTATCCATTATATCAGGCAATACCGCCAGAAATATAAGTCCGCATACCGAAAGAATATGGGCAAGAACCATCGGGATACGCCAGCCTGTTTTTTCTACCACCACTGCGGTAACAAGGTCGGTTAAGAGCTGTATACCGAAGTTTATACCCACAAGCATTCCTATCCGAGCAAGAGGTATGCCGTAGTTTTTTTCAAAGGTGAGGAAGAGAAGAGCCGGAAAGTTATTTATTATCGCCTGAACTATATAACCTATAAAGCAGGCGGATATTGTGTGTTTGTACGTAAGCTTCATATATTAACTCCTTTTCCAAATCATTATAACAAATAGAAAAGTTTTTTCAATAGAAAGTTGCAAAATTATGTTTAATGTGGTACAATGTAACAAATAAAATATTTCGGAGGACGAAATGAAAAAAGGATTTTTTGCTGAATTTAAGGAATTCATGATGCGCGGTAACGTTATGGATATGGCTATCGGTGTTGTTATCGCAACAGCGTTCGGCGCTATTACAAAGGCTCTTGTTGACAAGATCATTATGCCTCTTGTTGGTCTTCTTATCGGCGGTATCGATCTTGCTAAGTGGGATATTATGCTTAAACCCGAGGTGCTTGACGAGACAGGTGCAGTTGTAAAGGAAGCTGTTGTGCTCGGCATCGGTTCTTTCCTTGTTACTATTATCGACTTTATCATCATTGCTTTTGTTATCTTCCTTGTTGTTAAGGCTATCAACAAGGCTAAGGCTATTGCAGAGGCAAAGAAGAAGAAGGAAGAAGAGCCCGCAGAGGAAGAGGAAGCAAAGCCTACCACCGAGGAGCTTCTTGCTGACATTCTCGAAGAGCTTAAGAAGAACAAGTAAAAAAACAAGGCACTCGGCAGAGTGCCTTATTGTTTAGGATATAATATGAATACTGTAACTAAAGACAATTACAAAACGTTTACTTACACAAACGAGGAATTATTAAAGGGTAAGCCCGTGGCTATAATCCACGAATTTCACGGGCTTAACGGCGGACTTCGCCTTGTAAACGAGCATTATCCCTTGGCTCATTTCTTTGCCGAGCATAACATCATCTACACCATGCCTTGCTACGGCCCCTGGAGCTGGATGAACCGTGCATCCGTCAATCTTATCGACGAGATAACCGAGGCTCTGTGGGATAAGTACGGTTATGAGATACCTACCATCTCTACGGGTCTGAGCATGGGAGGTCTTGCGGGACTGATATACTGCCTTAAATCAAGACATACCCCTATTGCCTGTGCGGTCATATCCCCCGTTTGCGACCTTGAGTATCACTTCAGCGAACGCGAGGATACTCCCCGAAGTATCTATACCGCCTTTGGCGGATACGGCATACCTCTTATGGATGCCATAAGAGAAAACTCCCCCTTCCATCAGGCAGAAAATATGCCCAAGATACCCTATAAGATATTCTCGGGTACTGCCGATGAAGAGGTAAACTATGAAGAACACTCGGTTAAGTTTGTAAACCTAATGAGAGAGCTTGGTCACGATATCGAGCTTATGCTTATCCCCGACCATCCCCACTGCGATATAGGCGGAGAAGGGGTGGAAAAGTATAAGGAATTTTTAGTGCATAACACACTAAGAATGCAGAATTAAGAATGCAGAGTGCAGAATTAAAAACAAAATCCGTCATTAAGACGGATTTTTTCATTAAGCTCTACACTTTACACTCTTCACTTTAAACTCGCTTACGTTTTTTAATCGTTGCGATGAAGAACAATTTCTATAAATCATACGATCATAGTCCTTCAAGAGTGAAGAGTGATGAGTTAAGAGTGTAGAGTTAACCGCATTAAAAAAACACCCTTTCGGGTGTTTTTTATTAGATGCGGTTAGAGAGGAAGAGCTCCATCTTGGACTTAGCAAGTGCAGAACCTGCTTCTCTGCCTTCCTTGAAGAGAGAGAGAACGTTGTACTTGAAGCCCTCGGTGTTCTGACCGTTGTAGCCCTTACCGTATGCAGCGATGAACTCGGTGCAGATGTTAACCTTTGCAATACCGTTAGCGCAAGCCTCAGCAACCTTATCTTCGGGAGTGCCGGAACCGCCGTGGAGTACAAGGGGAATATCAACAACTGCTGCGATCTCCTTAAGTCTTGCAATGTTGATTACAGGGGGACGGGTGTAGAAACCGTGCGCTGTACCGATAGCAACTGCGAGACAGTCAACGCCTGTCTGACGAACGAACTCTGCTGCCATTGCGGGATCAGTCTGCTCGTCCTCGTCGTTTGTGATGTTGCCTTCGTTACCTGCGAGCTTACCGATCTCAGCCTCAACGGATGCGCCGTATTCCTTAGCCTTCTCAACTACCTTGCAGGTGAGCTCTACGTTCTTGTCGAACTCATACTTGGAAGCGTCGATCATAACGGATGTAAAACCAGCCTCAAGAGCCTCAACTACTTCGTCGTACTCTTCAGCGTGGTCAAGGTGAATAGCAACGGGAAGGTCAAAGTGCTCGGAAGCCATCTTTGCCATAGTAACTGCGTTCTTGTAGCCATCCATGAATTCCTTTTCGTAAGGACCAACCTGAAGGATAGCGGGAACGTTAAGGGACTTAGCTGCCTTTGCAACAGCGTAAGCGGAATCATAAGACCAGAACTCAAATGCGCCTACAGCGTACTTCTGAGCTCTTGCCTCTTTGAGCATTTCTCTCATTGTAACAAGTGACATTTTATATTTCCTCCGAAATAATATTTATTAACTGTATTATGTCACAAATTGACGGTGAAATCAAGAATATTATGTAAACAATGACACTCATTTTGCGTCGCTGTGCAATTCACTTGATTTTTTTACCTCAAAGCCTTATAATATATCCAAAGCGAGGTATATTATGGCTGAAGTTTCTATTGTAAGATGTAAGGACTATAACGAAGATAACGTAAGGACTGCCCTTGCCGAGGCGCTTTGTGCAATAGGCGGTCTTGATATGATAAAAACCGGAATGAAGGTGGGCATTAAGGTAAATCTCGTTACCGGTGCACGTCCCGAAAAGGCGGTGACTACACATCCCGTAATGGTATGCGAGCTTATTAAAATGCTCTGTGAAAAGGGCGCTGAGGTTATTGTGGGTGACAGTCCGGGTGGACTGTACAATGCGGCGGTGCTTAACGGTGTTTACGCGGTGTCCGGGCTCAAGTCTGTGGAGAAGGCAGGGGGAAAGCTTAATCAGGATTTTTCCGAGAAAAAGGCGGAGTTCCCCGAGGCAAAGGTGTTAAAGGATTTCGAGTATACAGCATGGCTTGATAACGTGGACGTTATAATAAACTTTGCCAAATTAAAGACCCACGGTATGATGGGTATGAGTGCGGCTGCCAAAAATATGTTCGGCGCTATCCCCGGGATAGTAAAGCCTGAGTATCACTTCAGATTTCCCGACTACGACAAGTTTGCCGCTATGATAGTTGACCTTGACGAATACTTTAAGCCCGTACTTAACATCGTCGATGCGGTAGTGGGCATGGAGGGCAACGGTCCTACCATGGGAACTCCCCGTGAGATAGGCTGTATCATAGCGTCAAAAAGCCCCCACAAGGCAGACCTTGTCTGTGCAAGGGTACTGGGGCTTACCGCTGACAGACTTCCTATACTGACAGACGCAATAAAAAGAGGTTTGTGTCCCGAGAGCTTAAATCAGCTTGATATATACGGCGACCCGGAAGCTTTTTACATTCCCGACTATAACAATATAGCTCATCAGAAAAGCATCGTTTTCAACGGAAAGGGAATATTCAGAACGGTAATATTCAATATCATCCAATGGGCGGTGCGTTCCCGCCCCAAGCTTAAAAAGAATGAATGCGTCGGTTGCCGTGTTTGCGAAAACATCTGCCCCGCAAAGGCTATCAAAATGGTAAACGGTAAGGCTAAGATAGACCGAAGCACCTGCATCTCCTGCTTCTGCTGTCAGGAGTTCTGCCCTAAGGGAGCAATGAAGGTTAAACGCCCGGTTATAGCTAAATTATTGGATAAAAAGAGTACAAACAAATAAGAAGTGCAGAGTGCAGAATGCAGAGTGCAGAATTGGGGAGATTTTTGACACTAAAGTGTCAAAAATTTCATTTATTATATAATGCGGCTTTTCGACTACAGGAGAAAAGCGACCATAATTCTGCATTCTTAATTCTGCATTCTGCATTCTAAAAATAGGAGGCATTCTGCCTCCTATTTCAGTATGGGTTGAATTTGTCTGCCAGCCATCGCTTCGGCTAAGGTATCTCCTATAAGAGAAAAATCCGCTATCATAGAGTCAGGCTTTTTCTTAGGATCATCCTGAGAGAAGGGAACAAAGTAGACGTTTTTCTTTTCAAGGAGCTTGCCGATATTCTTAAGGTTTGAAGACAGGGCATCGTTTGTAGCAATGGCGAGCACAAGGGGTCTGTGGTTACGGAGATGCGCCTTTGCCGCCATAGTTACTGAAGAATCGGTTACACCCTGCGCCAGCTTTGCAAGGGTGTTTCCCGTACAGGGAGAGATGATAAGGGCATCAAGAAGAGACTTTGGGCCTATGGGTTCTGCGTCAAATACCGTATGTATTACAGTATTACCGCACAGCTCTTCTACCCTGCTTACCCTGTCTCTCGCTTTGCCAAAACGTGTGTCGGTGGCATAGCATATCTCGCTCATGATCGGCATTACCTCGTAGCCCATAAGACAAAGCAGTTCAAGCTCGTCGATACTCTGTCCAAGAGTGCAAAAAGAACCGCACATAGCATAGCCTATCATATTAACCCCTCCTCTGTCAGTATATCCTTAACCGAGCCTGCAATTATCTCTCCCGCTGTTCTCGGCGCCACCTTTCCGGGCAGAGACAAGGCGTGTATCACCTTGACCCCAAGCTCACCTGCGGCGGACGTGTCAACTCCTCCGGGAGCAGAAGCAAGATCTATTATTACAGCTTTGGTATTATAAAGCAGCTCTCTTGTAAAAACAGGCGCGGGAACGGTATTGAATATCACGTCATATCTGCCAATACCGTTACACAGCTGCCCTATAGCAAGAAAGTCATATCCGTAGACACGGCACCAGGCAGACTCGCTTTTACGGCGGCAGGAAACCGTCACGTCACAGCCAAATTCCTTTAGCGTATGCGCCAGCACCTTACCTACCCTGCCAAAGCCGCATACCAGCACACGGGCGTCACGCAGTACACTGTCAAGCTCCCCCAGGGCTATCTCCACAGCTCCCTCGGCGGTGGGGATGGCGTTCAGCACCGTCAGCTCTTCCGAGGTAAAATAGTCCAAAGCCTTGACCGAGTGTCTTCCTGCTGTCTCGTACAGACTTTTATCAAGTCTTCCGCCTAAAAGAAGCTGTCCCGGAGTCATAGCGCAAAGCAGAGCCTTTACGCTTATGGCATAATCCTCGGGCGGACAGTTAAGCCATTTTCCGTCGGTGGAATATGGTACGCCCAGAACTACGGCAGCGCATCCGCCTATACAACCCTCCAGATTTGTACACTCTGTAAATCCGTTATACCTTCCGTCATTTTTAGGAGTACCGAAGCAATATACCGAAAAGCCCTCTTCGGCAAGCTTATGCGCTGTTGCCAACTGTCTCGTATCGCCGCCTATAACTCCTATCTTGATTTCTCGTTTCATTTTGGGCTTCCTTTCCTGCCGATATGCCATCGGCTAATATCAATATATGAAAAAGCATAAAAAAAGGCACAACTTTCGTTGTGCCTTAAAAGAGGTTTATTTATTTGATCCAGCTACGAACGATATCAGCAAAGATGTCCTGACCTACAGAGTGGTTCTTTACCTCCCAGAGGCGGTGGAACTCACCCATTACACGGTCGTGGTCTTCCTTTGTTGCTCTGCCAAGAAGCAGGTCGCAGCAGAGGATAAGGATATCGCAGTTAGCCTTACATTCCTCAAGCATTACCGCGTCCGCCTTAACCTCGTCAAGCTCGGCTCTCATCTCACGACCGAACTTGGCAATACGCTCAAAGCCCTCAAGTCTTTCGGGAGTCAGCTCATAACGGCGGGTGATACACTGAACCAGCTGTGTTCCGTTGAACATAAGCTCCTCAAGGATGTAAGCGTTACCCATACGGTAAACCACGTCACCAAGAGATTTTTCGCTTGTACAGTTGTAGATGAACTTATCAAGATACTTCTTAACTGTGGTAAGAAGCTCACGTCTTTCCTGATAGTTTACCTCGGTTGCATGGTCACCGCAGTTCCAGGAAGCGTAACCGCCCACACAGAGAGGAAGATATGTAATAGCAGGGAACTGGGGATGTCCGTCGTCACCCCACTCGGTAAGCAGGAAGCCCTCTGCGCCGTAGTAGTTTGCAGACTCTGCCGCCTGAGTGATGTTGAGGATAGCGTTGTTCATACGACCAACCAGGCTTCCCCACATAGATGTACCGGGACAAACGTAGAACTTAAGTCCGTGGCTCTTTAAGAGTGCCATGTTACGGTCAAAGTGCTGTTCACCCTCGTAGCCCCACTGCATAACAACAGCGTCCTTGGGGATGTTGGCAAGCTCCTCGGGATGCTTGAACACGATATCGTCAAAGAACATTACCTTTTTGCCGTACTTGTCTCTTGCAAGGTCTATTACCTTGTTAAGATGCTCGGTGTAAACTCTGCCTACGCCCTTTTCCTCGCATACTTCCTTTGTTTCGTTAAGACCAAGCTCATGGGGCTCGTCCATACCGATATTGAGGATATCGGAGGAGAATGCGTCAAGCATACCTGCATATATCTTGTCGATAAGCTCAAGAGATTCGGGAAGCAGGGGATTAAGGGTCTGGGAGGGCTTGCCCTTTGCATCGGTGATTGCAAGAGGTGCGATCTCGGGCTTGGCGGTCCATGCGCCCATATGACCGAAGGAGTTCTGTATGGGAACAAGCTCGATAAATCTCTCCTTACAGAATGCGTCAAGCTCCTTGATCTCCGCCTTGGTAAGAGGCTGAGTATCCTTCCAGTATTCTTCAAAGCCTTCGTACTCGTATACGAAAGAATCCATATAGAGCTGGAGCTGATTATACTTAAGGTCTGCAAGTATCTCTGCAAGCTCCTTTAAGTATTCGATACCGGGGATCTTGCCTCGGCTGATGTCGATCATGTAGCCGCGGTTAGCAAGGTCGGGATAATCTTCTATGGTAAGATAGGGAACTTTTTCACTTGCAAGTATCTGGGTAAGTGTGGTATAGGCTCTGTACGCTGCGGCTATGTCACCGTAAACAACGGTAATACCCTCGGCGTCTATGGTGATACCGTATTTCTCTGCATCGTCATAGTCAGCCTTCTTTACGTTAAGGGGCAGTTCTCCTCCGCCGAAGACATCAAAAAACTTAATGTCGGCATTGTCGCATACTACCTTAAATTCTCTTGCTGAAAGTACGCCTTCCTTTGTTTCAAGCTTATGGGGCTTTGGTACTAAAATCATTTTGTTTTCTCCTTACAGAACTATAGTATTAAATGACTTGGGTTTAAATATATAATTTTTATTTTCTATTGTAACAATCTTTTCAAACTCAAAGGGATTCATAATAACCGCCACGCGACTGCCGTCGGGATTACGGAAAACGCAGGAGTTTGATGACATAGGACCTTCGGTTCTCAGCATTACCGCACCCTTCTTTACCTTATGGGCAAAGTGCTTGACCATATAGTAATCGGGGTTATAGGTAATGTTATCTCCAACTATGGTCATAAGGCTGTTCTGACCCCAGCCCCAGGTACTACAGTTGCGTCCGTCAAGGGCTATATTCCAGTAGACACAGGCACGGCTACCGTGGGCAAAATAGTGACGCCACATTTCAAAGCCGTACATAGCGTAGTCCCAGGTGTTTTCACCCTCGCCGCATTCCCACTCGCTGTTGATTATGTCAAGGTGGGGATAATCCTCTTCGCAGTTAAGAAGACCCATCTTACCTGCCCACTGATAAGAGACACCCTTGATAGAGTCACGTATCACGGTGTTCTGCATAGCAAGGTTGAGATAGCGGTTGTGTCTTGTTTCGACATCATCGCAGGGACCGTTGACGGTACCGTACCAGATATCCACCATATCCGAAAGCTCGGGGATAAGATAATCTGCAATAAATCTCGAAAAGTTCTCTCCTGTCCATACGCATGACGGGAACTTCTGATCTGCGTGGATCTCGTTCTGGGGATGAAGTTGTACGATGTTGATCCCCTCGCCGCGGTATGCCTCGATATATTTTTTGAAATAAAGAGCGTATGCGCGGAGATTTTCGTCGGTCATTATCATACTGCCGTAGTTGTACACGGGCGGGAACTTCATCCAGGTGGGAGGGCTCCAGGGGGAAGCAAAGAAACTAAGCTCCGGGGAACGCTGTATAGCCTGTTTGACTGCAGGTATGATATACTTTTTATCACGGTCTATAGAGAAGTTCTCCATAGCGTAATCACCTTCGGTCTCGTTATAGCTGTACCATCCGAGAGCAAAATCGTTTGCACCTACAGATAGACGGCAATATTCAAATCCAAAGCCTTCGCCGAAAAGATCGTCATATACGGCGTTTTTCTTATCCTCGGAAAGCTCATTTATAGCCTTGCAGCCTATCTCGCTCATACAGGTGCCAAAGCCGAAAAGGGGTTTTCCTCGCTGTGCTCCTATGATAAGCTCCTCGCCCTTGGTGTCGGAATAGTTGCTGCACTGAGTCCATCTTTCCTTTTCGGTTGAAGCTATCCAGCTCATTATGCGTCTCCTTGTGCAAAATATTCTTCAAGTGTAATACCTTTTTCGGTAATTTCCTTTGCTATATCAATTCCCACGTAGCGGTAATGCCAAGGCTCGTAGTTTATGCCTGTGATATCGGTCTTGTTGTCGGGATAGCGCAGTATAAAGCCGTATTTATGACAGTTTGCCATAAGCCATCTTTGCTCGGGTGTGTTTGCCTGGCTTCTGTCCAGCTTCTGATAGCTTGCGGACACTATATCAAAGGCAAAACCTGTGTGGTGCTCGCTTGTGCCGGGTCTTGCCACCCATTTTGCTGCGTACTCCTCGGCTTCCTCTCTTCTGTAACCGTATTCCATAAACGCCTTGATCTCATTTTCAAAGAGTACCTGCTGACGGGCGATAGTTCTGTATGAGGAACAGATAATGGGGTTATATCCTGCCTTACGGCAGTCGGCAAGCATAGCGTTAAGAGCATCCTTTACGCGGTAGTCCGCCTGTTGTCCGTTTCCTACCGATACAAGCTGGGGGACGTAGCCGTCGGGCATTGGGTTCCATGGGTTGACGAGAAGTCTGTTCCATTCTCCGTCCTCGGGATATGAAGGTTCTTCGGGTACCGGCGCCGTTGTAACAACTGTTGTGGTCTCGGTCGTAGTCTCTGCCGTAGTGGTTATAACCGCAGTGGTTTCGGCGGTGGTAGTCCGGGCGGTTGTCGTTTCTGCCGTGGTGGTTTCCTCGGTCTCGTAGTAGGTATATTCAATTATGGTGGTGGTCATGACCGGGTCTCCGGTATTGGGAGCCTTGGTGGTAACCTCAGGTTCCGCCTCGTATGTATAGGCATCGATGCTCGTGCGGTCGGTGGCGCCGTTTGTATCCGGCGTTTTTACCGAGCTGACTGCATGGAAGGCAAATCCTCCTGCGGCAGCGGACACAAGTAAAAACAGTATACACAGGAGAACTCTGACGGTTTTAGCGTTAAATTTGAACATTATTCGTCTCCAAGGTATATATTCATATAAATTATAACATATTATTCCTACAATTACAATAAGGAAATATGCTTGACAAAATATTAACGTAAAAATGTACAATATGTAAAATCGTTGCTGTTATAACAAAAAATCAAAAATAATTATTGATAATTTAACGTTGATATGTTAATATTATACTCGTGAAATTCTGTAAAAAATAATTTTTAAGGAGTATAGAAATGTACAACAAGAAAACTATCGAAGATATCGAAGTAAAAGGCAAGAAAGTTCTTGCAAGATGTGACTTTAACGTACCCCTGAAGGAAGGCGTTATCACCGATGACAAGCGTATCCGTGAGGCTCTTCCTACCATTAAGTATCTCGCTGACAACGGCGCAAAGGTTATCCTTTGCTCCCACATGGGCAGACCCAAGGGTGAGTTCAAGCCCGAGTTCTCCCTCGCTCCCGTAGCAGCTCGTCTCTCCGAGCTTCTCGGCAAGGAAGTTGTTCTTGCTAAGGACGTTATCGGTGAGGATGCACAGGCTAAGGCTGCTGCTCTTAACGAAGGTGACGTTATGCTTATTGAGAACGTTCGTTTCCACAAGGAAGAGACCAAGAACGATCCCGATTTCGCAAAGGCTCTCGCTTCTATGGCAGACATTTTTGTAAACGACGCATTCGGTACAGCTCACCGTGCACACGCTTCTACTGCAGGTGTTGCTGACTACCTCCCCGCAGTTTGCGGTTACCTCATTCAGAAGGAGATCTCCATCATGGGCGGCGCTCTTTCTGAGCCCAAGAGACCCTTCGTTGCTATCCTCGGCGGCGCTAAGGTTTCCGACAAGATCGGCGTTATCAAGAACCTTATCAACAAGGTTGACACCCTTATCGTAGGCGGCGGTATGGCTTACACCTTCTTCAAGGCTAACGGCTACACCATCGGTACCTCTATCTGCGAGGACGATAAGATCGACCTTGCAAAGGAGCTTCAGGCAGAGGCGAAGGCTAAGGGCGTAAACTTCCTTATCCCCGTTGACAACCGTTGCGGCGATGCTTACGACCCCAACTGTAACGATATTCTCGTTGATTCCGACAATATTCCCGACGACTTCATGGGTCTTGATATCGGTCCTAAGACTGAGGCTCTCTTTGCAGATGCTATCAAGTCTGCAGGTACTGTAGTATGGAACGGTCCTATGGGCGTTTCCGAGTGGGAGAAGTTCGCTTCCGGTACCCGCGCAGTTGCTACCGCAGTTGCAGAGAGCGGTTCCATCTCCATCATCGGTGGTGGTGACTCTGCAGCAGCTATCAACACTCTCGGCTTCGCTGACAAGATGACTCACATCTCTACAGGCGGCGGCGCTTCCCTCGAGTTCCTCGAAGGTCTTGAGCTTCCCGGTATTGCTTGCTTACTTGATAAATAAGCAAGCAGCTAAATTCGCCTTCGGCGAGCTAAATTGAGCGTTGCTCAGCTAAATTACTGCGTAGCTAAATTGGGCTTTGCCCAGCTTAATGCGAATTTAATTTAGCTTCACGAAGTGAAATTTAGCTATGCGTAGCATAATTTAGCTGTTGCGTGAGCAACTATTTAGCTTATACAATCGTTTTAGAATAACAATCGGGCGTAGCTTACGCCCGATTAAACATATAAAAATCATTCAATTTGGAGAATAAAACAATGAACAGAGCTACAAGAAAGACAGTTATCGCAGGAAACTGGAAGATGAACATGACTCCCTCCCAGACTACTGCTCTTATTAACGAAATGAAGACCACTCTTCCTGCAGAGCCCGCATGCGACGTAGTACTTTGCGTTCCCTTTGTTGACATCGCAGCAGCAAAGGCAGCAGCAGAGGGCAGCGTTATCAAGGTTGGCGCTGAGAACGTTCACTTTGAGGCAAAGGGTGCTTACACCGGCGAGATCTCCGCAGAGATGCTTGTAGAGTGCGGCGTTGAGTACGTTATCGTAGGCCACAGCGAAAGAAGCCAGTACTTCGGCGAGACCGATGAAACTGTTAACAAGAGACTCCTTGCAGGTGTTAATGCAGGTCTTAACGTTATCCTTTGCGTAGGCGAGCTCCTCGATGAGAGACAGAAGGACATTACCGCTGAGGTTGTTGCACTTCAGACCAAGGTTGCTCTCCAGGGCGTTGACGCTGATATGCTTAAGAAGGTTATCATCGCATACGAGCCTGTATGGGCTATCGGTACAGGTCTTACCGCTACCGACGATCAGGCAGAAGAGGTTTGCGCTCTTATCCGTGACGTTCTCGCTGCTAAGTACGGCAGAGACGTAGCTGAGACCGTTACCATCCAGTACGGCGGTTCTATGAACGCAGGCAACGCACAGAGCCTTCTTTCTAAGACTAACGTTGACGGCGGTCTTATCGGCGGTGCTTCCCTCAAGGCAGCAGACTTCGCAAAAATCGTAGAAGCATCCAACCAGTAACCAGGGGCATGCCCCTGGACCCATTAATCGGGTGACGTTCAGTTATAGTTGTATACGATCACACGATGGGGTGTTTGGTTAAACTGTATCCATCTTGCCTTGGACCGTAAAATCGGGTGACGTTCAGTTAAGGCTGTATACGATCACACGAGGATGAGGTTTTCTTAAACCAAGCACTTCCCTGCACCCATTAATCGGGTGACGTTCAGTTATAGCTGTATACGATCACACGATGGGGCGTTTGGTTAAACTGTATCCATCTTGCCTTGGACCGTAAAATCGGGTGAGATAACTTGAAATCGTTCACCATCATACGAGGTGAAGCATATAATACGTAAATTAAAAGTCGGTTCTGATGAACCGACTTTTTTCATTAATTTTGCATTTTGCATTTTGCACTTTGCATTTTATAAAAATAAACGCCCGTATGGGCGTTTATTTTTATATTTCGTTGTCGTACTTAAGGTGATTATCCTTAACGTACTGTTCAGCCGCAGAGCCTGCCTCAACGTGGAATGTGAGGAGAGGATTGTTCTTGTCAAAAGCAGCTGTATCAATGTAAGTTACGGAAGCGGGGATGGTAACGTCTGTGAGCTTGCCGCAATCGGTGAAGGAGTTCTTGGTGATAGCGGTACAACCGTCGTTGATAACTACCTTCTGGATCTTCTTCTTTGCATTGAATGCGCCGGAGATACACTTAACCTCAGCGGGAACTATGATCTCGGGCTCATTGAGGTTGCACTTAACCAGGATGCCGTCTGCAAGGTAGTTGTAATCCTCGGTGAGTTCAACGAACCACTTGACCTCACCAAATGCTTCTGTACCAACAAAGGTAAGACCGTCGCCGCCTGTAACGGTTGCTATCTCCTTACACTTAAGGAATGCGCCGTTGCCGAGATATTCAACGGAAGCGGGAATATCAAGAGCGGTTATAAGGTGGAGATACTCGAAAGCGTTGTCGCCGATCTTCTTTACGTTCTGACCGAGAGAGAACTCAACAACGTCGTTGCTCTCGTAGAAAGCATAGTTGCCGATCTCAACTACAGAGTCGGGAATGTTAAGAGTTGTAATGTGTCTGATACGGTAGAATGCCTCGTCACATACCTTAAGGGTTGTGGAAGGAATGTTATACTCGGTTACGTTTTCGCAGAGCTTGAAAGCAGCCGCACCGATGGACTGTACGCCCTCGGGGAGAGTAACCTTAGTAAGAGATGCGTTTTCCATAAAGGCTTCTGCACCTACAAATCTGATACCGTCGGGTACTGCAACCTCTGCATCAGAGCCTGTGTAGGAGAGAAGTACTTCGTTTGCAAATGTAACGAAATCACCGTTTGTTTCGGTGAAGAGAACGTTTTCAAACGCGTCCTTGCCGAGCTCAAGGATAGAGTCGGAGAGAACAACGTTCAGAAGACCGTAAGCGTTGGAACAAGCCTCTGCTTCGATCACCTCAAGGCCGCTTACTGTTGCGAGAGCGTGGAGGCTGGACTGAGGAATAGCACCCTCAGCGAGTGTTACAACAGCCTTGCCGTCGATCTCTGCGGGAACAACAACGGTCTGTGCCTCGCCGTTGTAAAGTGTAACCTTTACGCCGCCGTCTACTTCTTCGAACTCAGTGTTATCAGCGGAGAGAACCTCAGCCTTAAGAGCTTCAGCGGGAGTGGGAACGATACCTACTGCAACGTAGTCGTTAAACATATCCTCTGCAGTGTAGTCGGTGTTGTCGGCAATGTAACCTGCGATAGTCGCAATTTCCTTTGCACTTACACCTGTATCAAGAACGTAGATGTCCTCGGTCTTTGTGATGGGGTAGGAACGGTGCATAACCTCTACCTCTCTCTCGGAAGCAACGTCCGCATCCTTAAGAGTGTAGAAGGACTCAAAGGTCTTCTTTAAGCTCTCATCAGAGGAGATCTTAGCAAAGATCGCCTTTTCGTAGCTGTCCTTGGTGAGCATACGGGGAGCAAGGGGCTGTGCGAGAACCTTATCCTTGATGGAGAGGTCGTTTACACAAACGGTAACAAAGCCGTTGTCAGCCTTGCCTGTGAACTCGCCGACAGAGAGAACGGCGCCGTCCTCGTTCTTTTCGTCGTAAACGCTTACGACAACGGGTGTGCAGCCTGCCTCGGTAACCTTAGCGCAGGCATCTTCAAGAGACATGTCAACCTTGGTCATGTCAAAGTTGCTTTTTGAGCCGCCACAGGAAGCAAGTGCAAACACTGCAACAACGCAAAGCACCAATGCGATGAGTATTCTTGTCTTTTTCATTTTTTATCTCCTTTCACTTATGTGAAAAAATTGATTACAATGGAAATGATTTTTGACTTGTCAAAAATCTACATTTAATTCCGAATTCCGCATTCCGAATTCCGAATTAAATCAATAAGCCTTACCCCAGTAAACAAGCTTGTGAGCAGGCTTGCCGCAGACGATACACTTGTCGCCTACAGGCTCTTCGCCAAAGGGGATACAACGGCTTGATACGTCAGCAAGCTCTTTGAGCTTCATCTCGCACTCAAGGTCACCGCACCACATAGCCTTCTTGAAGCCGGGCTTTTCCTTAGCGCTTTCGATGAATGCGTCGAGATCCTCGGGAGTCTCGGTCATAGCCTCGCGGCGAGCCATAGCATCGTTGTAAAGACCCTGTGCAAGCTCGTCAAGGAGCTCTGCAACCTTGGTCTCAAGCTCGTCAAGGGATACGAAATACTTCTGACGGTTGTCACGGCGTACGAGAACGCACTGGTTGCTCTCGATATCACGGGGACCCATCTCAAGACGGAGAGGAACACCCTTCATCTCATACTCGGAGAACTTCCATCCGGGTCTCTTGTCGCTTACGTCTATCTTACATCTGAAGGTCTTGTTAAGTCTCTGCTGTATCTCGGTCGCCTTCTCTACAACGCCCTCCTGATGCATCTGTACGGGTATAACCATAACCTGGATAGGAGCGATAGCGGGAGGAAGCACCAGACCGTTGTTGTCACCGTGCGCCATAATGATAGCACCGATCATACGGGTAGAAACACCCCAAGAGGTCTGATAACAGGGCTTAAGCTTGTTATCCTTGTCAAGGTACTGGATGCCGAATGCTTCTGCAAAGCCGGAGCCGAAGTTATGGCTTGTACCGCCCTGAAGAGCCTTACCGTCATGCATAAGAGCCTCAACAGTGTAGGTGGCCTTAGCGCCTGCAAACTTTTCCTTATCGGTCTTCTGGCCCTTGATAACGGGGATGCAGAGATCCTTTTCGTAGAAGTCGGCGTAAACGTTAAGCATCTGTACTGTTTCTGCCTCTGCCTCTTCTGCGGTTGCGTGCATGGTGTGACCCTCCTGCCAGAGGAATTCTCTTGAACGGAGGAAGGGACGGGTAGTCTTTTCCCATCTTACAACGCTGCACCACTGGTTGTAGAGCTTGGGCAGGTCTCTGTAGGACTTGATTATGTTAGCATAGTGCTCACAGAAAAGTGTCTCGGAGGTAGGTCTTACACAGAGTCTTTCCTGAAGCTTTTCACTGCCGCCGTGGGTTACCCATGCAACCTCGGGAGCAAAGCCTGCTACGTGATCCTTTTCCTTATTGAGGAGGCTTTCGGGAATGAACATAGGCATGCATACGTTCTCGTGACCTGTTTCCTTAAAACGGGTGTCAAGGATGCGCTGGATGTTTTCCCAGATAGCGTAACCGTAGGGACGGATGATCATACAGCCCTTAACGGAGGAGTAGTCGATGAGGTCAGCCTTCTTTACAATGTCTGTATACCACTGGGCAAAATCCTCATCCATGGAGGTTATTTCTTCAACTAATTTCTTGTCGTTTGCCATTTTTAAAATCCTTTATGTGTATATTAACGTTAACTTATATTATATATCAATCAGCTGTTTATGTCAACCGATTGAAGCCAGTTTTGAGCTCTTTTCTTTCTGTTTTTATCATATATCACCCACACCGCGCCAAAGGCAATAACGCCGATAACGCTTAAGGTGATACCGATAACGAAGTTGTTTGGCAGATATCTGAACTCAACGTCATGCTGACCTGCGGTGATACGAACTGCAATAAGAGCGTCCGCGGTCTTTACAAGCTCTGCCTTTTTGCCGTCTACGGTTACCTTCCATCCCTCGTCGTAAGGAATTGTGGTAAAGAGAAGGTCATCCCCCTCTTGCACGTTGATATCGCCTTTGAGGAGAGTATCAGAATGCTCGGTGATATTGAAGGGACTGTCACCAAGAGCGGTCATGGTCTCACGGTAGAGATCCTTATCCAGATAGTAGAAATAGCGTGTAGCGTTATTGAGGATATAAAGGTTATCCTCGGTGAGGGTAAGTGTAACGAACAGGGTAGTACCTTCGCTGTAGCTTCCCAGCTCAACTATACGCATCGTTTCGTTGCCGAAATAGGTTCCCTTGGAGTAAGAGTTTACGGTGAGGTTAGCCTCAGAATGATAGTTTGAGGGGATATACATATATATCATATCATCGTTTACCGCAGTTATCTTAAATGTGATACGCGCTGTATCCGACTTGTCGGTGGGAACGTACTTGATATGATTGTCAACAAAGGAGCTGGTGAGGTTATCGGTCTCGGTGTCCTCAAGAGGAATCTCCTTGAACAGCTCTATTGCCTCAGGGGCAGCTGTCATAGACGCAACCATAGTATTCATGCGGTCGAAGGGAGTTTCAAATGAATCGAACTTAACGTCCTTTATACCGGAGGATACACCGTATGCCACGGGCAAAGCATAGGGATTGTAGTATGCGGTGAGGTTGTTTTCTTCATCTTCCTCAAACACCTCAAACAGCTCTTGGTCAAGCTCCTTGTCGGCGATGATGTACTTGACACCCAAAAGTGAATCTGCTACGGGAGTTCCGCCGAGATACTTTGACCAATGGGACTTAGAAGAATAACCCATCTGATTGAGAAATTCGATCTGCGCCTCGTGAAGGGTGGATGTGGAGTTGGAAAGTCCTCTTATATCAAGGGCAAGGTTGTCGTTGGTCTTGCGGTGCACAGTCTTTTCCATACGGTAGAAGGAATCATCCTTTGCCTGGATAGACTCGGTAAGAGGGGTCACACGGTTCATAAAGTCGTTGTATGAAGCTCTTGAACTGATATAAACGTCTTCGTCGAGACCGTTGGTGTTGAGAAGTCCGCCGGAGAACATCTCTACCATGATGATAACGCAGAGTATAAGCACTCCGCCGCGCTCAAGATAGCCGTATTTTACTGCATGGAGAGCCAAAAGTATGGCAACGCAGCAAGCAAACGTGCCTATTACTGCAGGAGAATCAAAGTGCTCGTAGCCAAAGTTCTTTATGATAAAGGACATAAACACCACCGCAACGGTTGCCAAGGCAACCTTTCGGAAGTTGATATGCTCAAGCTCGCAAAGCACTCGGTGGGAGAATATGAGACAAAGGAAAATGAATATAAAGCTGTAACGGTAATTAAGCCAGTTGGGGTACTGGAAACCGTGCCATACTATATCAAGGGTAGAGATAGAGAAGGAAATGCAGAATACCGTAAGGAGCATACCTGCGCAGATCTTCTTTCTGGCGCTGAATTTGCTTGAGAAGAAATAGAGGGGCAGGAGTATGAGCATCAGAGTTCCGCAGTAGACAAAGGGAAGACCCGAGGGTTCAACCGTGTCGTAGGAACCGATAAAGAGCTTTGATACAAGATCCAGGGGATCAAAGTTAAGCTCGGGGAAAAAGTTGGGATCTGTAAAGGTGGTCTTGCCAAAGGTCAGCGAATAATACGCGGGCATAAGTACCCATGCGGACATACATCCCGCAAGGGCAGAGGCTCCGCCTACACGCAGTATAGACTTTGCCAGGTGATTTTCCTCATAGTAGAAATTGTTTTCGTTGTTTTCGTTATGAGCAACGTAATAGTACAGAGAGTACAGCACAACGTAGATACATATCATAAAGCCGATGTAGTAGTTGGCTGTCAGGGTCAGGGTCAGTATGATTACGTAGAGCTTAAAGCGTCCCTTTGTGATAAGTCCTTCAAGGGCGTAGGTCAAAAGAGGCAGATAGATAAGCGCGTCTATCCACATGGTGTTGTGCGCCTGTACCACCGCATAGGAGGACATGGCGTACATTGTAGCGATTATAACAGACTTGATACGGTCGCCCTTTGCAGTACGGTCAAGATAGAACGCCATGGTAGCGCCGCAAAGACCTGTTTTTAAGAGGATCATCGTAATAAGACCCTCGGTCATAAAGCCGTCAGCAAAGAATGCGGGGATAAGAGCAAAGGGGCTTGCTACGTAGTAGGCAAATATGCCCATAAACTCACCGCCAAGCGCTCTTGACCAGGTGTAGAACAGGCTTCCGCCCTCCCAAAACTTGTTTTTGAGGGCTTCAAAGTAATATACGTACTGACCGTTCAGGTCAAGCACCAGTATAGATCTCTCGCCAAAGGGCCATACACCTATACATGCGTGAACTGCCGCCATCAAAAAGAGAGGTATTAAAAACGCCGCTGCCAAAAAAGGTGCGTTTTCTCTGAATTTAGTCTTCATGTTTTACCGCCTTTATGTTTTTTTCCAGTTTTTCACGGGGAAGGGTCATATCTCTGCCGCAGAGGGTACATTCCACCCTTATATCCGAGCCGACACGAAGCACCTTCAAAGTGTCTGCGCCGCAGGGATGCTTCTTTTTCATTACAAGAATATCCCCCACGTCAAATTTGATTATATCCATATTTTACATCCTGACATAATAATATAAAATATTATAACATCTAACTGTGAACTAATAAAGATTATTTACAAAAAAACAATAAAATAAATAAGTTATCATTTGACTTAAATATTATATTATGATATAATGTATTAATATAATGCGGTAATAGTATCTTCATGGAGGTGAGGCGGTGATAATATTGGGTATCGACCCCGGTATAGCTATAGTAGGCTACGGGATTATCGACTATTCCAGGGGCAAGTTTCACGTAATTGATTACGGCGCCATAACCACCCCCGCACATACTCCCCCCGAGGACAGACTGGCTACTATTTACGCCGATATGAACACCCTCATACAGACCTATCACCCTGAGGAGATGGCAATAGAGGAGCTGTTCTTCAACTCTAATCAGAAGACCGCAATACAGGTTGCCGAGGCAAGAGGAGTCATACTCCTTGCTGCCCGTAACAACCACGTACGTATAAACGAATATACTCCCCTGCAGGTCAAGCAGGCGGTGGTAGGCTACGGCAGAGCGGAAAAGCAACAGGTGCAGAGTATGATAACCTCTATTTTGGGACTCAAAAAGGTTCCCAAGCCCGACGATACCGCCGATGCTTTGGCGATAGCGGTATGTAACGCTCACACAGGCGGAAGCAGACTAAAGGATTTTTACAACCTTTAGGGTTGTAAAAATCAGTGAAAAGTGAAGAGTGAAAAGTGAAGAGTTAAGGACGATTTTTGTTCCCGAAGGAACAAAAATCCACATTTAATAAATTTGGAGAAGAACTATGATATATCATCTTAACGGAGAACTGGTACTCTGCGATATGACGGTTGCCGTCATAGACTGCGGAGGCGTAGGATACAAATTGCTGATATCGGGTAACACCTTAGGCAAGATATCGGGTAAGGTAGGAGAAAAGGTAAAGCTCTTTACATATATGAAGGTCAGTGAGGATGCCGTAGATCTTTACGGCTTTGCCGATGAAGACGAGCTTGAGACCTTTAAGCTTCTTATATCGGTCTCGGGTGTGGGCGCAAAGTTTGCGCTGTCTATACTCTCGCTTATGACCCCCTCAAGACTTGCTATGGCTATAGGTGCGGGCGATGCCAAGGCGATAGCTAAGGCTCAGGGAGTAGGTCCCAAGATCGCTCAGCGCATCATCCTTGAATTAAAGGACAAGGTGGCAAAGCAGATCGCGGTAGATACCGAAACAGGCGAGGTGTTCACCGAAGAACCTGCCGGCAACAATATGTCGGATGCAATAGATACTCTTATCGTCCTTGGCTACAAGCGCGGCGAGGCCGTGGCGGCTCTCAAGGGTATCGATCCAAAACTTCCTCTGGAAGAAGTTATCAGACTGGCACTTAAGAAATTAGCTAAGCAGTGAGAAAACTATGATAGAAAAAAATAAAGATTTCGATCTTGATATCGACTACGAAAACAGAATAATGTCTTCCTCTGAGGTTGCAGAGGACAGAGAGAGCGAGGAAGTATCCCTTAGACCCCAGACCTTTGACGAGTACGTAGGTCAGGCTAAGGCTAAGGAAAATCTTAAGGTATATATCTCTGCCGCCAAGATGCGTAAGGACGCTCTTGACCACGTGCTTCTCTACGGACCTCCCGGGTTAGGTAAGACCACCCTTTCCTGCATCATGGCAAACGAGCTTGGAGTTAACCTCCGTATCACATCGGGTCCCGCTATAGAGAAGGCAGGCGATCTTGCGGCGCTTTTGACTAACTTAAACGAAAACGACATATTATTTATCGACGAGATACACCGACTCAACCGTTCGGTAGAGGAGATACTTTATCCCGCAATGGAGGACTACTGCCTTGATATCATCGTAGGCAAGGGTCCCTCTGCACGAAGCATCCGTATGCCCCTTGCAAAGTTTACTCTTGTAGGCGCTACCACCCGTGCAGGTCAGCTCTCAACTCCTTTGCATGACCGCTTCGGTATTATCTCAAAGTTAGAGCTTTACTCAAACGAGGAGCTTGCAAGCATTGTTAAGCGAAGCGCGGGAATCCTTGAGATGCCTATAGACGATGCGGGCGCTCTTGAGATAGCATCCCGTTCAAGAGGTACTCCCCGTATCGCTAACCGTCTCTTGAAGCGTGTGCGTGACTTTGCTCAGTTCCTGGGCAAGGACAAGATAGACCGCGAGGCGGCAAGCTACGCTCTTGACCGTCTTGAGATAGACCCCCTCGGTCTTGACAACGTAGACAGACGTATGCTTGAGACTATTATCAAGATATACAACGGAGGACCCGTTGGTCTTGATACCCTTGCCGCAACGGTAGGTGAGGAGGCAATAACAATAGAGGACGTGTACGAGCCGTATCTTATGCAGATAGGATTTTTAAGCCGTACACCCAGAGGACGAATGGTAACAAGACTTGCTTACGAGCATTTGGGTATCCCTTTCAAGGGTCAGAGTGAGCAGGTTGGAATGTTCGGCGAACAGTAAGTACTGAGTTTGTTGAAAACAAACTCAACTTCACTTTTGTTTATTTGAACAAAAACTTCACTGTGATTTATCACAACTTTACTTCGGTCTTGACCGAAACTTCACCAATGTGAGTTATGATGAGATTAAAGTTGGTGAAGTTTGCCTGACGGCAAGTGAAGTTGCTTCGTAGTGAAGTTTCGTGCAAGCACAAAGTGAAGTTTTCGCCGCAGGCGAAAGTAATCGTAAAAATATCGAAAGGATACGATAATGATATACGCAGATAAATGGAATGATTATGAGCTGCTTGACTGCTCTGACGGTGAAAAGCTGGAAAGATGGGGCAAGTACACCCTTGTACGTCCCGACCCTCAGGTAATATGGAAGGGCGAAAAGAAGCACAACGGCTGGAAGCGTCCCGACGCATCCTATCGCCGTTCCCGTAAGGGCGGCGGCGCCTGGAACGAAAACAGACTTCCCGAGGAATGGACTATAGAATACAAGTCTCTTGACCTTAAGTTCAAGATAAAGCCCACAGGCTTCAAGCATACAGGACTTTTCCCCGAGCAGGCGGCTAACTGGGAGTGGTTTACCCCTATCATCAAGAACGCAGGCAGACCCGTCAAGGTGCTTAACCTCTTTGCTTATACAGGCGGTGCTACCGTAGCTGCCGCAAAGGCAGGCGCAAGCGTGGTTCACGTAGACGCATCCAAGGGTATGGTTGCCTGGGCAAAGGAAAATGCTGCGCTTTCGGGTTTGGCAGATCATCCCATCAGATATATAGTTGACGACTGCAAGAAGTTTGTTGAGCGTGAGATCCGCCGCGGCAACTTCTATGACGGTATCATCATGGATCCCCCCAGCTACGGCAGAGGTCCTAACGGTGAAGTTTGGAAGTTAGAGGAATCTATAGACGATCTTGTTAAGCTTACCGCAAAGGTACTGGCTCCCGACGCCCTCTTCTTCCTGCTTAACTCTTATACCACGGGACTGTCGGCAAGCACCATGGGTTACGTAGTTGACCTTGCATTAGCTGATACACATAAGGGTAAGACCCATTCGGACGAGATAGGTCTGCCCGTAACGCAGACAGGCGGAGGATTACCTTGTGGCGCTGCCACAAGGTGGAATGCAGAATGCAGAATGCAAAATGCAGAATGAAGGAAGATTTTTGCAGAGCAAAAATCATTTGATTGAAATGAATAAGTTTATTGAAATAAAGAATCTCAATTTCTCCTACGAGGGGGATAACGGCGAGCGTGTGCCCGTTCTTCACGATATCAATTTAGATATAAACAAGGGCGAGTTCGTCACTATCCTCGGACGTAACGGCTCGGGCAAATCCACCCTTGCCAAGGTCATAAATATGATCCTTACTCCCGACTCGGGAGAGGTAAGAATAGACGGTAAGAACATTGCCGCAGAGCTCACTGACGAGGAGCTTATGGCGGTACGCCGCCGTGTGGGTATGGTGTTCCAGAATCCTGACAATCAGCTTGTGGCTACGATAGTCGAGGAGGACATAGCCTTTGGTCCCGAGAATCTGGGCGTACCTTCTGCCGAGATAAGACAGCGTGTTGACGATGCTCTTGACGTCGTGGGTATGAAGGCATTTGCAAGACACAGTCCCCATCAGTTATCCGGCGGACAGAAGCAGCGTATAGCTATAGCGGGTATAATTGCAATGCTGCCCGAATGTATTATTTTTGACGAATCCACCGCAATGCTTGACCCTAAGGGCAGGCAGGAGGTCATGGATACCATAGAAAAGCTCAATCGCGAAAAGGGAATAACCATTATCGCCATCACTCACAATATGGAGGAGGCGGTCAGAGGTGATCGTATCGTGGTTATAGACGGCGGACGCATAGTGAAGCAGGGAACTCCCAAGGAAGTCTTTGCCGATCCCTCAAAGCTGTGGGAGTTAGGTCTTGCGGTTCCCCAGGTCACAGAGCTTTTTGATATGTTAAGATGCCTTGGAGCAGATCTGCCCGAGAGCGTAATTACAGAGGAAGAAGGAGCCGAAGCACTGGCTCGTTTATTAGAAACTAAATGACAAAGATCGAACTTAAAGGAGTAAGTTACCTTTACGGGGGCAAAACTCCCTTTGAAAAAAAGGCGCTTGATAATATCAACGCTACAATTGAAGAAGGAAGCATCACCGGTATTATAGGCCATACCGGCTCGGGAAAATCCACCCTTGTTCAGCTTCTTAACGGACTTCTGCGTCCTACCGCGGGACAGATCCTGATGGACGGCAAGGATATATGGGAAAAGCCTAAAAAGATGAGAGCCCTGCGCTTTAAGGTGGGACTGGTGTTCCAGTATCCCGAGTATCAGCTCTTTGAAGAGACTGTAAAGGCGGATATTGCCTTTGGTCCTAAGAATATGGGGCTTTCACCCGACGAAGTGGAGAGACGTGTACTTGATGCCGCAAAATTTTGCGGACTTAACGAATCTCTTCTCAAAAAATCTCCCTTTGAGCTTTCAGGCGGTCAAAAGAGACGTGTTGCTATTGCAGGCGTTATGGCTATGTCCCCCGAGGTGCTTATACTTGACGAGCCTGCGGCAGGTCTTGACCCTCAGGGTAGATCTGACATCTTTGGCGGAATATGCGAGTATCGCCGTAAGACAGGCGCTACCGTTATCATAGTCAGCCACTCTATGGAGGACATTGCCCGTTACTGTGACCGCGTGCTTGTTATGTCGGGAGGTCAGGTCTGGGCAGAGGGTAGCTGTGATGAGATATTCAGCCGCAGAGACGAGCTTGAGTCTATAGGTCTCAGCATTCCTCAGATAGCCCGTTTTGTCCGTCTTTTAAAGGAAAAGGGTGTAGACCTGGGAGATAAGCTCTATACGGTAGGCGACGTTTACCGTGCCCTGTTACCTTGTTTTACGGGAGGTGACGGCGGTGCTTCGTGATATTACCTTAGGTCAGTATTTTCCGGGCAACTCGGTATTTCACCGAACCGATCCCCGTATAAAGATAGTTCTTACTATGCTTTATATCATCTCCGTGTTTATGGCTGACAGCATAGTATCTTATGCCGTTATGGTATTGGGCTCGGTACTGCTTATAGCATTTTCCCGTATACCTCTTAAGACCGTGACAAGCGGATTTAAGACTATACTGTTTATTATTATCTTTACAGCATTCCTTAATATTTTCTGGACCAAGGGAGAAGATCTTCTCGTGTCCTTCTGGATAATAGACATTTATGCCGAGGGACTTATCCATGCGGGCAAGATGGTACTTCGTTTAGCTTGCCTTCTTATGGGAACAAGCGTACTTATATCCTATACCACCTCTCCCATAGCATTGACCGACGGACTTGAACGACTCCTTGCACCCTTAAAGGTCCTTAAGCTTCCCGTGCACGAGTTTGCTATGATGATGACTATAGCTCTGCGTTTTATCCCCACCCTTATCGAGGAGACGGATAAGATAATGAATGCCCAGAAGGCAAGGGGTGCAGATTTTACAGAGGGTAACCTTTTACAGAGAGCCAAGGCTCTTATCCCCATACTCATTCCGCTTTTCGTTTCCGCATTTATGCGAGCGGGAGAGCTTGCAACGGCGATGGAATGCCGTTGCTATCACGGAGGCGAGGGCAGAACGAGAATGACCGTTCTCAAGACCAAGCCCGTAGACTGGATATTACTTGTTATATTTGTCGCTTACGGTGTGGGAATAATACTTTTATAAAAGAAAGGCGGTGCCGATATGAAAAAGATAAAACTGAATATTTCCTATATCGGCACGGCTTACTGCGGATGGCAGGTACAGCCAAACGCCGTATCTGTTCAGCAGAGGGTACAGGATGCAGTGGAAAAGACCTTTGGTAAGAGATATTCTCTTACAGGCTGCAGCCGTACCGACTCGGGAGTTCACGCAAGATCCTTTATCTGTACGGTAGAGCTTGACGAGGGGGCAAACAATATACCCTGTGAACGTATCCCCCTTGTAATGAACCGACACCTTCCCGTGGATATTGCGGTAAGGCAGGCAGAAGAAGTGGATTGTGATTTTCACCCCAGATATTCCTGCCTGGGTAAGGCTTACGAATATATTTTTTACGATAATCCCGTGCGTGACCCCTTTCTTGAAGGCAGGGTGGCACACATACTTCCGGGGCTTGACGCCGAGGCCATGAACGAGGCCGCAAAAGAAATAATAGGCAAGCAGGATTTCAGATGCTTTATGGCAAGCGGCTCAAAGATAGAGGATACGGTGCGTAACGTTTACGATTGCCGTGTCAGCCGTGACGGTGATAGGGTAAAGCTTTATATATCAGCCGACGGATTTCTCTATAATATGGTGCGTATAATTGCAGGTACTCTTGCCGAGGTGGGTCACGGTAAGCGAACAAGAGAAGAGCTTCGCTTTGCTATAGACTCAAAGGACCGTAAAAATTCGGGACAGACAGCACCCCCCGAGGGACTTTATCTTTACGAGGTATTCTACCGAAAGGAGAAGGAAAATGAAGAAAACTAATGTACGGGACGTGGATATGAACTATACCCGTGAGCTTGAGGTACGCCCCGAAGCTCAGGTAAACGAATATTATATAGATATCGCAAACAAGTTTAAGACCGCAAAGTTTATAATCATCATATTACTCGTGGTATTTATGCTGTTTATGATATCGGTGTTCAGAAGCGATGTTACCCTTGAAAACTGTAAGTATCTCATACGCTTTTTCTCTTCTGCCAATACGGTATACTCAGGTAATTACGAAAGCATTTATTACGATACCACAGGTGTTGTGGATGTAGATCTGTTCAACTCCGACCTTGTTGCCGTAAAGAACGATGCCATAGAGCTTTACGATATGAACGGCAGTAACGTAGCAAGCTACGATATCAATCAGGTAACACCTACCGTTGTCAAGAACGGTAAATATATGTTGGTCTATGACCTTGGAGGCAATAACGCTCAGCTTTTCAACAACTTTTCCAAGCTCACCACCCTTAACTATGATTATCCTATATCCTGCGGTGCGGTATCGGGTGAGGGTATGCACGCAGTAGTTACAAATAGTCTTGACTATCAGTCGGTCATATATCTCTACGATCACAACTTTAACCTTATCTCCAAGATATACAAGGATAAATATATTACAGATATCAAGATAGACCAGGCAGGTAAAAGGTTGCTTTGCACCTCTGCAGTAGCCGAAAACGGAAGATTTACCTCTGAGGTAGTGACCTATGCGCCCTACACGGATAAGGAACAGAGCTCCCTTAGTCTTCCCGGCAGTTTTGTCGTAAGCTGCGGATTTTTCTCCGGCGGCGGTTATGCGGTGCTGGCAGATACCGCTCTTGTATTCTTTGACAAGGGTAATGCTCAGATAGCAAGCTATCCTCTCGGCAATATAGTTCCCACTAACTGTCTTATACTGGACGGTTATGCGGTGCTTTGCTATAACGAAAACATAGTGGGCTCACAAAGCCGTGTACTGGTCTTTTCTACTCAAGGGGAGATACTCCACGATATCACAATTGACGATAAAATAATAGATACCGCATCGTATATGGAGCAGCTCTATATCCTGACCGACGGTAAGCTCAACGTAATAAACATGGAAACAGGCGAGCTTAACTTTGCAAAGGTGGAGAGCTCTGCTACAGGAATATACGTTAACGACAAGAACAATATTGTCGTAGACTTTTCCAATAAGGCAAAGGCCTTTAAGCTTGCTGAACTTACCTGGGAGGACAATGACTGATGAATATAGCTATAGATATTATTCTTACGGTCATTGCGGTCTCCTGCCTTATATCAGGCTGGCGTAAGGGCTTTGTCGATACCGTTATGAAGCTCGTTTCCTTTGTGCTGGCAGGGGTTGGTGCATATTTTTTCTACACGATACCTGCCGACTATATGTATGATAAGTTCTTTTTGCCCAAGCTTACCGATATGATAGAGAATTCTATTCTTTCGGGCGGTGCGGGTATGACCCTGACCGAGCTTTTTAACTCCAAGCCCGCATTTTTTGTGGATATACTCAACAGATATTCCACGGTTGGTGAGGTAGAGGGATTTTATAACTCCGGCACAGGAACCTCACTTACCGATATAAGCTCCTTTATGGCAGAGCCCCTTGCCCGCGCTATTGCAAACGTGCTGGGCTTTCTGCTTGTGTTTGTGGCACTTCTTCTGGTACTGGGACTTCTTACCTTGATCCTCGA
Organism: Eubacteriales bacterium; assembly: GCA_045133915.1. GTDB lineage: Bacteria > Bacillota > Clostridia > Oscillospirales > CAG-272 > RGIG7300. The sequence goes on from JBGUUX010000032.1 coordinate 35,620, forward strand.
TAAGATATGTAAGCTTCCGGTATTAAAGTCGGCAAACAAGCTGCTGGGTATTGCTCTGGGAGCATTATTGGGGCTGCTTTTCGCATGGCTTATCGCCGCTATCATAGGAGGAGCGCTTCCCGAACTTTCAAAGGCGTATCCCGATGCCTTTGATCCAAACGTCATGGAGAACTCTATAGTTCTTAAGTGGCTTTACAATTTCAATCCGCTAACATTATTTAAATAAACAGTAAAGGAAAAACCAATGCAATTATGTTCAAGATGCCATAAGAGAATGGCAGTAGTTTTTATATCCCATATCGTTGACGGCAAGCAGGTCAACGAGGGAATTTGCATCAAGTGCGCAAAGGAGCTTGGTATAGCCCCCGTAAACGATATCATCAGCAAGATGGGTATCGGTGAGGAAGAGCTTGAGCGCATGGAGATGGAGATGGAGGATATGATGAGTGAGGGTGAAGAGGGGGCAGAGTCCACCGACGTCACCGACAGCCGTACTCCTCCCATAGATTTCAGAAAGATATTCGGCGGTATGATGCCTCCTCCCGGCACTGCTCCTAACGGTGCGGTTCCCAACGGTACAGCACCTAAGGGTAAAAAGGGTGCCCCCAAGACTCCCGAAAAGAAGTTCCTTGGTATGTACTGTATGGATCTTACCGAGCGTGCAAGACAGGGTAAGTTAGACAGCATCATCGGCCGTGACCGTGAGCTTTCCCGTCTTATCCAGATACTTTGCCGCCGTCAGAAGAACAATCCTTGCCTTATCGGTGAACCCGGTGTAGGTAAGACCGCTATAGCTGAGGCTCTGGCACAGAGGATAGCGTCGGGTCAGGTTCCTTATAAGCTCAAGGAAAAAGAGGTACATCTTGTTGATATGACCGCTCTTGTGGCAGGTACACAGTTCAGAGGTCAGTTTGAGTCCCGTATGAAAGGACTCATAAACGAGGTCAAGGCTCTGGGCAATATCATCCTCGTTATCGACGAGGTACACTCTATTGTAGGAGCAGGTGATTCCGAAGGGTCTATGAATGCCGCAAACATTCTTAAGCCCGCACTCTCCCGCGGAGAGGTGCAGGTCATCGGTGCCACCACCCTTGCAGAATACCGTAAGTATATAGAAAAGGACTCTGCCCTTGAGCGCCGTTTCCAGCCCATTATAGTTGAAGAGCCCTCCAAGGACGATACCGTACAGATACTTTTGGGAATCAAGAGCTACTACGAAAAGTTCCACCGTATCAAGATCTCAAACGAGATAGTACGCAGAAGCGTTCATCTCTCCGAGAGATATATCACCGAGAGATATCTGCCCGACAAGGCTATAGACCTTCTTGATGAGGCGGCGGCTTACGTAGCTCTGCAGAACCCCGTTATCGGCAGATACGAGGAGCTGACAGCTTCCGTTGCAAAGGCTAAGAAGCGCCGTGAGGAGCTTGAGGCCGAGACAGAAAAGCTCACCGACGACGGTAAGCGCGAGCAGAACTATAAGCTTATTGCTGACCTTAGAGTCAAGGAATTAAGCGATACCAACGAAATGAACTCTATTGCCGATGCGGCAAGAAGTGTGGCTATGACCACAGAGGATCTGGCTCACGTTATAGAGGTGTGGACGGGTATTCCCGCTTCCTCTGTTACCGAGCACGAGTACGGACGTATAGAGAGATTGGCTGACAGACTCAAGTCCCGTATCGTAGGTCAGGACGAGGCTGTAGAGGCGGTAGCCCGTGCAGTTAAGAGAAGCCGTGCAGGCATATCCTACAAGCGTAAGCCTGTATCCTTTATCTTTGCAGGTCCTACAGGCGTAGGTAAGACCGAGCTTGTCAAGACCCTTGCATCCGACCTCTTCGATTCTCCCGAGACCCTTATCCGTCTTGATATGTCCGAGTTTATGGAGAAGCACAGCGTTTCTCGTATTATCGGTTCTCCTCCCGGTTACGTTGGCTACGACGAGGCGGGTCAGCTTACCGAAAAGATCAGACGTAAGCCTTATTCGGTAGTTCTCTTTGACGAGATAGAAAAAGCTCATCCCGACGTATTAAACGTTCTCCTTCAGATACTTGACGACGGACGTATAACCGACGCTCAGGGCAGAGTGGTAAGCTTTGAAAACGCCATCGTGGTTATGACCACCAATGCAGGCAGTAACCTTAACACCAACTCCGCAGGTTTTTCGGGTAACTTTAACGACGGCAACTCCGACAAGACCCACAAGGCTCTTTCCGAGTTCCTCCGTCCCGAGTTTATCAACCGTGTGGATGCTGTTATCACCTTCCGTTCTCTTGACGAAAAGGATTTTGTATCCATTGCCCGTATTATGCTTGATGACCTTGCAGGGGTTCTTTCTGACAAGGGTATTGAGACCACCTATACCGATGCGGCGGCAGATTTTGTAGCGGCAAAGTCCTTCTCCCGCAAGTACGGTGCGCGTAATATGAGAAGATTTATAGAGGCAAATATTGAGGATAAGCTTGCAGACAAGATAATCTCCTCTTACGATACCGATATTACTTCGGTAGTTATTGATAAGTCTGAGGAGTCCGAAGAACTTAACGTAATTTGCAGATAAAATGGCTGAAAAATGGTATAATCTTGCCCCCGAACAGATAGAGGCAAGGCTGTCCACCGACCTGACTATGGGACTTACCCACCGTCAGGCGGGAGCGAGGCTGCGCCGCGAGGGCAAAAATACAATCTACAGAATAGAACGTCCCCGCGCGTCAGCGCTCGTGTGGGACGTACTGCGTGATCCCTGTGCATATATGCTTTTGGTGGCGGCAGTTCTTGCCTGGATATTCAACGAGAACGTCGGTGCGCCTATGGTCATACTCATCACCCTTTTTAACGCCTTGTTTGTACTTGCGGTATATATCAAGGCAAGGAGTGTTATAGCTGACGCCCACGAGCAGAGCATACCTACCGCTACGGTGGTACGAGGCGGCAAACAGTTCCTTGTCCGTCAGGACAGAATATGCCGCGGAGATATCATAATACTTACAAAGGGCGACGTTGTTCCTGCCGACGCAAGACTTATTGAGGCTCAGGGACTTCGTGTTCTTGAGGTAAATCTTACAGGTGAGGTAGGCAAAAAGCGTAAGGATCCAAAGATAATATTCAGCAATAACCTTTCTCCCGAAAAGCAGGCGGATATGGTCTTTGCTACCTCTGTGGTTGCAGAGGGACAGGGCCGCGCGGTAGTATGTGAGACAGGGGATGATACCCTTGTGTCCCTGCTGGGAAGAACTGTTTCGGATAAAGAGCCGGAGCAGACCCCCGGTATACTGCTTTCGCTTAAAAAGCATTGCTCGGTATGGAGCCTTATAATGCTTGTTATGGTGTTCTTGCTGACCCTGTTTGATTTTATCATAGGTATCGAAAGCAGAAGCATCTTCAATATTTTCATCACGGGTCTTTGTGTGGCGACAGCCGGTATGTGCGAGTATTATCTTGTTTTCGGATATATCGTTATCGGTTGTTCTATGTTCAAGCTTCCCGAAAAGAAGAGTAAGTCGGGTAAGGGCGCTGTAGTTAAGAATATAAACGATCTTGACCGTATTGCGGGTATCACTACCCTTATCGTACCTAAGGACGGCGCGTTTACATCCGGAGCTATCAGACTTAAAAAGCTTTATTGCGATTCTGTTTTATACTCCCCCGACGAGAGAAATCTCGATCACAACTGTTTTAACCTGATCTCGGCGGCGTTTGACTCCACCTCCTATACAGACAACGACTACGAAAAGACCTATAACCGATTTAGAGAAAGAGAAGCATCGGCGGAGGAAAAAGCTATCTATTCTATCGCCCGTCAGAGCTCTGTCTTTGACGGTCCCGCGTATATGGCGTCTCATATTCTCGTTGACCGTATCGCAGAAAATGAGATAGTACGTACAAAGATCGCGGTAAACGGCAAAAGCCGTATAGTGCTTAAAGGAAGAGCAGAGGAGATCCTGCCCCTCTGTTCGGTGTACCGCGGAAGCGAACGTATCAAGAATATCAAGAACGAAAAGCACCGTGTTAAGGGTATACTTTCGGATCTTGAGGCGCAGGGTCTTTATTCTGTATGTATTGCAACTAAAGATAGCGACGATATACACGCGGACAACGGATTTACCTTTGAGGGCTTTATCTGCTTCAATCTTCCTTCTCTTGCAGGTGTGCCCGAGAACGTCAAACGTATACGTGACGCAGGTATCAATGTCATAATGCTCTCTCAGGACAGCACCGACCGTACCTATGCACGTTCTCTCGGCATCCTTGATTCAGACGATGAGATAATGACCTCAGCAGAGCTCATAGGCATGTCCGACGATCTGTTCAGAACTAATATTTCTAAATACAAGCTCTACGAGGGGCTTGATATCCCTCAGAAGAGACTTCTTATAAAGCATCTTCGCGAAAGCGGAGAGAGCGTAGGTTGCTTTGGCTGCAACTTTGAGGATATAATCCTCATCCGTGAGGCAGACGTTGGATTTTCCTGCGGAGTGACCTTAGCCAGGGGTAACACCCTGCTTTCGGTAGGCGGTGAGAACAGCCCCGTTTATATAAGCTCTCAGGAGGAAAAGGGCTACGGCAGCGAGGCTCTCAAGCAGGTCTGCGACGTTATAGTTTCTCCCGCTGAGGGTAATACCGGCGGCTTCAATGCTATCACCTCCGCCATTGCCCGAGCAAGAAGAGCTTTCAGCTCACTTTACCGTATGGTGAGATATCTTATTATCTCCCAGTGCGCAAGACTTTTTGTCTTCCTGTATTCCACTATGGTTCCGGTAACGGGTATCCCCTTCTGCGGAGAGGATATATTTACTCCCGTACAGCTTCTTGTATTGGGTCTTATATTTGACTTAGGCGTGGTAATGGCGTTTGCTCTTAAATCCCCTAAGGGAATGATAGCCAAGAGACAGGAAAAGGACAACTCCCTCAAGCATATGCTTTACGGTGTATTCTGGGGTGCTTGTGCCCTTATTTTCCCCGTTGTTCTAAGACTCTGCGGAGTAGAGGTAACAAACGGTGCTATGTCTACTATGGTATTCTTTGGATTTCTCGTGACCGGTCTTGTGACTGCGTTTGAGTCTCTGACAGACCGTTCCGTGTTCAGAAAAGGATTTATTTCAAACGTCAGAGCCATAGCGGCTATATTGGTTGTACTTGCGCTTATCCTGCTTTGCGCTTTTACAGGTGCGCTGAATTGCTGTATGCTCACACCTATCCAGTGGATCATGGCGGCTATGCAGCCTCTCAGTATGCTTTGTATGTTTGAAGTATATAAATTATTGAAAGGAAAAAAGAATGATAGAGATAAGGAAGCTTGAAGCAAGAGACGGTGAAGAGTTTCTGCGTATGGCAAAGGAATTCTATTCCGGTCCCGGTGTGCTTCACGAGGTGGATCCCATGGTCATCAAGCGTACTCTTGACGAGATGATCTCGGACAGCCCCTTTCTTGAAGGCTATATATTTGAAAAGGAAGGAAAAACGGTAGGTTACGCCGAGCTTTCCTACTCCTTTGCTCCCGAGGTGGGAGGAAGATCTATATTTATCGAGGAGATTTTTGTGGACGAGCCCTATCGCGGACAGGGCATAGGTCATAAGTTCCTTGATTTCTGTGTTTCCCTTGTCAAGGGTGAAACACGCCGTGTACGCCTTGAGGCGACACGCTCAAACGAAAAGGCAATAGCTCTCTACCGCAGTTACGGTTTTGAAGAGCTTGACTATATGCAGATGGTAATAGATAAACCTTGATATGAAGAGATTTATAACAGTATTACTTATTTTGACTATGCTGCCCCTAAGTGTATTTGCGGCATATGAAAACACTCATACAAACACGGGCAACACTCTTGAGGATATTATTGCCATAGCCGAAACACAGCTTGGCTATATGGAAGGAAGCCTTGAGGGAACGGTGCAGGGATATAACGACTGTACCAAGTATGGCGAGTGGTACGGACTCAACTATAACCCATGGTGCGCTATGTTTGTGTCCTGGTGTGCGGATCAGGCAGGTATTGCCACAAACGTTATTCCCAAGCATGCAAGCTGTGACGAGGGAATGATGTGGTTCCAGAACCGCGGACGTTTTCAGTTTGGCGCATACTACGGCGGTACCTATACGCCTAAGCGGGGAGATATCATATATTTCGGCGCCCCCTACGGCAACGGATACGATTCTACCCACGTAGGTATAGTTTATAAGGTGGACGATTACGTTCACGTTCTTGAGGGAAACAGCGACTATAAGGTTCAGACCGTAACCTACAAGATGAATATCAAGTACGTTCTCGGATACGGTATTCCCGATTATGGGAACTCTCAGGTTCTGCCCGAGACAGGCGTATACATAACCACCGCAACGGCGCTCAATCTCCGTTCCGAGCCGACTACCGCGTCATCGGTACTTGTGCAGATACCCTACGGTACAGAGGTAGAGATAACCGAGATAGCTAACCAAAAGTGGGGTAAGGTCTCCTATAACGGCAAAAACGGTTGGATATCCCTTGATTACTGTACCAAGGGACATACCGTTACCTATAACGGCAACGGCGGCAGTTCTGTGACTACGCAGATCAAGATACCAGACGTGGACCTTACGTTGACTAAAACCAAACCGACCCGTCAGGGCTACGAGTTTCTCGGTTGGAGCACGTCAAAAAACGGCGAGGTGGAATATAAGCCCGGAGAGGCTTATAAGAATGACGAATCTATAGTGCTTTACGCACTTTGGCAGGTCAAGAGCTATACCGTCAAGTTGGACGGCAACGGCGGGGCTTTATCTGTGGATACTTTTACAAAAGAACACGGTAAGGATCTTAAGTTTGATATCAAACCTACCCGTGAGGGATATAAGTTTATAGGCTGGAGCAGCTCAAAGAGCGGCACGGTAGAATATACCGACAGATATACCGTAGATAAGGATATAACCCTCTACGCTGTATGGGAAAAGTCAAAAGCGGTGTTTACCGTTACCTATAATGCCAACGGCGGCACAAATTCCCCTGCAGACGTAAAGCTTACCGAGGGCGGGGAAATAAAGATCACCGACAAGGCTCCCACACGCATGGACCACAGCTTTGAAGGCTGGGCATATTCTGCCAATGCAAAATGGGCCCAGGTCTTTGCAGGTGACGTGTATAACCAAAACGCTTCTTTGACCCTTTATGCGGTGTGGTCAAAGACAACACCCAACCTTACCCTTAACGTAGGCAAGGGCGGAAGAATACAGAGATCCGTATCAGGCAGCACCCTCACTTTGCGAGTGGTAGCAGACGAGGGTAACTCTGTAGCGTATATTTCGGTGGACGGTCAGCCGGTGGGACTTATGGGTGACACTAAGGAATATATCCTTACCCTTGATATGAACAAGCATACCGTCAAGGCAGAGTTTACCTACAACGACGGTCTGTGGATAAATCCCTTTACCGATATTACCCCCACAGCTTGGTATTACGGAGCTATAGAATATTGCTATAAGAACAATATTATGACCGGTGTTGATGCAGAGCGCTTTGCACCTAACGCAACTCTTACCAGAGGACAGTTCGTTACCCTTCTTGCCAGACTCCACGGCGTGGAATCTGCCGAGGGAACGCTCCCCTTTACCGATACAGCACCTAACCACTATTACTATAAATATCTTGTTTGGGCATATAATAACAAGATAGTTTCGGGTACTTCACCCGATAAATTCTCGCCTAACGCACACATTACCCGCGAGGCGCTTTGCGTTATACTCTATAATTACGAAAAGTATAAAGGTACCGTAGGTGAGTTCAGCGATATACTTCTGCTCGACTATGCGGATAACGAAAGTATATCGACATGGTCCCGTGAGGCTATGGCTTGGGCGGTATATAACAAGGTAATAACAGGCAGCGACGGGAAACTGTTACCCAGAAACAATGCAACAAGAGCACAGGCTGCTGTGATAATAAAAAACTACACTTCGTGAGAAGTGTAGTTTTTTTAACACCCGGATATTTTCAAGGTTCTCGTCCTGCAAGCCGCAAAAAAAGACGCCGAAGCGTCTTTTTTGTGGCTGGGATAGCAGGACTACGACTCGCAACTGCGTTGCTCCCTGCATAAGTTCCGTCAAGCCAATCAGCCATCGCAAAAGCTCGGCTTCTTGGGACGTCACTTATCGAACCCCGGTTCTCGTCCTGCAAGCCGCAAAAAAAGACGCCGAAGCGTCTTTTTTGTGGCTGGGATAGCAGGACTCGAACCTACAAAGCAAGAGTCAAAGTCTTGTGTGTTGCCGTTACACCATATCCCAATGTTAATAATACTAGAAAATTATAACATATCTATTACCTGATGTCAAGAAATATATTTGTCTCATTTTGTATTATTTATACCGCTTGTGTATCTGCCGTGAGCAAAATGTAAACAATAATATTAGCTATTGACATGAGTATTATTTTAAATTATAATATTTTTAAATTAAAACTATTTTAATTAAAAACAAAAGAGGTATTTATGAAAACTAATAAGTATTACCCCTGTCATAACGAAAAATATATAAACGACTTTGCAGATCTGCTTTATACCAATGCAAGAGATTTTGGTGACAAAGACTGTTACCGCTTTTTGAGAAAAAAGACGGAGTATAAGATATCCTTTGCCCGGTTAGCAAAGACCGTTAACGGTCTGGGAACAGCCCTCACAGAGCTTGGCGTGAACAAGGGTCATACCGCTATCATCGGCGAAAAGTGTTACGAGTGGCTTGCTTCTTACTTTGCAGCTATAATCTTCGGCGGTGTTGCCGTACCTATGGACAAGGAGCTTGCCGAGGATCAGATAAGAAACTTTGTCAATTTTGCAGATTGTGAGAGCGTTGTATATACCGAAAAATACAGAGGTGTATTTGAGGGACACGAGTCCGAGATGCCCAAGGTAAAGCACTATATCTGTATAGGTTCCGGCGCTCCCGAGCCTATAGAGGATGAAGTTGCTCCCGCACCCGACAGCCTTCATATGCCCTTTTTTGATACGGTAAAGTGGGGTAATTCTATTATTATGGAAAAGGGACTTCCCGATATTACCCGCAAGCAGGACGTAGAGAAGATGAGCGTTATACTCTTTACCTCGGGTACTACCGGTACCTCTAAGGGAGTTATGCTGTCTCAGAAGAATATAATCTGCAACGTTACAGAAGCTCTTAAGATAGTCCGCGTCGACTCAAGCGACGTGCTTGTATCCGTGCTTCCTCTCCACCATACCTATGAGATGACGGCAGGTATTCTTGCGGCATTTGCGGTAGGTGCTACCGTTTGTATAAACGATAATATCAAGAACACCACCCGTGATTTCAAATATTTTCAGCCTACGGTAATCGCCCTTGTTCCTCTCTTTGTAAACACCGTCTATAAGAAGATAATGGATGGAGTTCGCAAGAAGGGAATGGAAAAGACGGTCAACGGACTTATCAAGACCGACAAGATCCTTCGCCGTGTGGGTATAGATCTTCGTAAGACCTTCTTCTCACAGATAACAGAGGCGTTTGGCGGCAGACTTGACCGTATCGTGTGCGGCGGCGCTCCCCTTAATCCCGAAATGGTAGAGAAGTTCGCTTCTTTTGGTATAACCATCGCCGAGGGTTACGGTATTACCGAGTGCTCACCCGTTATCGCCGTTGCTCCCTTTGAGCACGTAAGACTCCATAGCTGCGGTCTTGTACTCCCCAATCTTCAGTGCTATATCGACCGTGACAATCCCCGTGACGAGGCAGGCGAGATCATAGTCAAGGGTGACAGCATAATGCTTGGTTACTACAAGAATCCCGAGGCTACCGCTGAGGTGCTTGATGAGCGCGGATGGTTCAGAACCGGCGACTGCGGTTATATGGACAAGGACAACTACCTCTACATCACAGGCAGAAAGAAGAACGTTATAGTTCTCAACAACGGTAAGAACGTATTTCCCGAGGAGATAGAGGAGTATCTTGAAACAATAGAGCTTATCAAGGAAACTACCGTTGTAGGCAGACGTTCCAGAGTGGACGATACCGTAAACGTTACCGCTATCATATACCCCGATTACGAGGCTCTTGAGAGCAAGGGAATAAGAGGTGAATATGAGGTGGAGGAGTACTTCAAAAAGGCAGTAGCCGAGCTTAATAAGCGTATAGCTTCCTTTAAGCAGATAAGAGGAGTAGAGATACGCAAAACTCCTTTCCCCAAGACAACAACACAGAAGATACAGCGTCACAAGATCGACAAGGAGTAAGCCATGCCTGACAACAGACAGATAATAAACGACTTTTTTGTAAGGATATTCAATAAGATATTGGCACTTGAGGAACATGCTATAGACGAGGCGGATATATCTGTAAACGAGGTGCATATCATCGAGGCGGTGGCGGAGCTTGCGCAGTGCGGAGAGAGCACTATGAAAAACATCGCAAAGCGGTTAAACCTTACCCCCGGCGCTACCTCGGTCGCAGTAAATACCCTTGTTAACAAGGGCTATCTGCGCCGCGAGAACGGTCTTGAGGACAGACGTAAGATATTTATATTTATAACCGAGAAGGCACAGAAGGCAGAGGAAAAGCATCGCAACTTCCATGCCGATATGATACATTCCATAGCAACTCGCTTGAACGACGAGGAGCTTGCGACCCTGTCAAAGTCGCTTATTTCCTTGGAGGAGTTTTTTGGGACACTTATGTAAAAAAGGACACCCTTCGGCGTCCCTCAATAAGACAGTATGAGAACATTACTGACATAGGGTAGCTGCCGTACAGGAGTGCGACAAGAAAAAATTGGCGATACTTGGTTTTCACAACCAGGTATCGCCTTTTTCTATCTTAAACAGAATGTTTGAATCTTATTGGAGG